>NZ_JBHRSJ010000024.1:0-1415 GCF_042643485.1 Azotobacter bryophylli
GACGCCGCCGTCGAGGGCGCGCTGATCTCCAAGTACCGCAACAACGGCCAGACCTGCGTCTGCGCCAACCGCCTGTACGTGCAGGAAGGGGTCTACGATGCCTTCGCCGCCAAGCTCCAGGCGGCGGTCGAGCGGCTGAAGATCGGCAACGGCCTGGAAGCCGGCGTGACCACCGGCCCGCTGATCGACGCCCAGGCCGTGGCCAAGGTCCAAGAGCATATCGACGACGCCCTGGCCAAGGGCGCCACCCTGCTCACCGGCGGCAAGGCTCATGCCCTGGGCGGGACCTTCTTCGAGCCGACCATCCTCACCGACGTGCCGCGCGACGCCGCGGTGGCCCGCGAGGAGACCTTCGGCCCGCTGGCCCCGCTGTTCCGCTTCCGCGACGAGGCCGAGGTGATCGCGCTGGCCAACGACACCGAATACGGCCTGGCCTCCTACTTCTACGCCCGCGATCTGTCCCGGGTGTTCCGCGTGGCCGAGGCGCTGGAGTACGGCATGGTCGGCGTCAACACCGGGCTGATCTCCAACGAGGTGGCGCCCTTCGGCGGCATCAAGGCCTCGGGCCTGGGCCGCGAGGGCTCGAAATACGGCATCGAGGACTACCTGGAGATCAAGTACCTCTGCCTCGGGCTGTGAATGCCCGCCGGCGACCCGGGCGGCCGGCAAGAGCCACCGCCGCCCCGGCACCGGCGTTTCCGGTGAAGGCACCGGACCCCACGACCGGCGGGCGCCGGCGTCCGCGGCAGTCGATCAGCGCATGCTGCCGCGCGCCGTCCCCGCCCCGAACCCTGTAACGGGCCGCCCCCGGCGGCCGACGAGGACCCCATGAGCAAGACCAACGCTTCCCTGTTGCAACGCCGTGCCGCCGCCGTGCCGCGCGGCGTCGGCCAGATCCACCCGATCGTCGCCGAGCGCGCCGAGAACGCCACCGTGTGGGACGTCGAGGGCCGCGAGTACCTCGACTTCGCCGGCGGCATCGCCGTGCTCAACACCGGCCACCTGCATCCGAAGGTGGTGGCCGCGGTGCAGGAACAGCTGACCAAGCTGAGCCACACCTGCTTCCAGGTGCTGGCCTACGAGCCCTACATCGCCCTGTGCGAGAAGATCAACGCCCTGGTGCCGGGCGACTTCGCCAAGAAGACCCTGCTGGTCACCACCGGCTCGGAAGCGGTGGAGAACGCGGTGAAGATCGCCCGCGCCGCCACCGGCCGTCCCGGGGTGATCGCCTTCACCGGCGCCTACCACGGCCGCACCCTGATGACCCTGTCGATGACCGGCAAGAAGGTGCCCTACGCCGCCGGCATGGGTCTGATGCCGGGCGGCGTCTACCGCGCCCTGGCGCCCTGCGAGCTGCACGGGGTCGGCGTCGAGGACGCCCTGGCCAGCATCGAGCGGATCTTCAAGAACGACGC
>NZ_JBHRSJ010000024.1:1425-2224 GCF_042643485.1 Azotobacter bryophylli
CCTGATGCCGGGCGGCGTCTACCGCGCCCTGGCGCCCTGCGAGCTGCACGGGGTCGGCGTCGAGGACGCCCTGGCCAGCATCGAGCGGATCTTCAAGAACGACGCCGAGCCGCGCGACATCGCCGCCATCGTCATCGAGCCGGTGCAGGGCGAGGGCGGCTTCTACCCGGCGCCCAAGGCCTTCATGCAGCGCCTGCGCGCCCTGTGCGACCAACACGGCATCCTGCTGGTGGCCGACGAGGTGCAGACCGGCGCCGGCCGCACCGGCACCTTCTTCGCCATGGAACAGATGGGCGTGGTGCCGGACCTGACCACCTTCGCCAAGTCGGTGGGCGGCGGCTTCCCGATCGCCGGGGTGTGCGGCAAGGCCGAACTGATGGACGCCATCGCCCCCGGCGGCCTGGGCGGCACCTACGCCGGCAGCCCGATCGCCTGCGCCGCGGCGCTGGCGGTGCTGGAGGTGTTCGAGCAGGAACGACTGCTGGCGCGCAGCCAGGCGGTGGGCGAGCGGCTCAAGGCCGGCCTGCGCGATATCCAGGCCAAGCACCCGAGCATCGGCGACGTGCGCGGCCTGGGCGCCATGGTGGCCATCGAGCTGTTCCAGGACGGCGACGTGCACCGCCCGCACGCCGAGCTGGCGGCGCAGGTGGTGGCCCGCGCCCGCGACAAGGGCCTGATCCTGCTGTCCTGCGGCCCCTACTACAACGTGCTGCGCATCCTGGTGCCGCTGACCGTGCCGGACGAACAGCTCGACCACGGCCTGGCCCTGCTCGCCGAGTGCTTCGACGAGCTGGACTGA
>NZ_JBHRSJ010000025.1:0-537 GCF_042643485.1 Azotobacter bryophylli
ACGTATGCGGTATTAGCGTTCCTTTCGAAACGTTGTCCCCCACTACCAGGCAGATTCCTAGGCATTACTCACCCGTCCGCCGCTGAATCGGAGAGCAAGCTCTCCTCATCCGCTCGACTTGCATGTGTTAGGCCTGCCGCCAGCGTTCAATCTGAGCCATGATCAAACTCTTCAGTTCAAATCAATCCGGGTTTTGAGAAAACCCTAAACTTGGCTCAGCAATCGCAAAAAAACTCTCGAATTCACGAGTGTTACTTGTGATGCTGATAATCAGTCGACCATCAGTCTCGATCTCACAAGCACCCACACGAATTGCTTGATTCCATTGTTAAAGAGCGTTTCGATTGGCTTTCGCTCAACCGAGGCCGCGCATTCTACCGCAGCCCATCGTCGCGTCAAGCGGTTTTTTCGGGAGGCTTCAGAAGCCTCGGCACCGCCTGCCAGCAACCCTTCCGACCCCACCCTCTTAGCCAACCCCTTGATTCGAAAGAGGTTTTCCGTGAGGACCGCGCCGGAAGTGGTGCGCATTATAGGGAC
>NZ_JBHRSJ010000026.1:0-726 GCF_042643485.1 Azotobacter bryophylli
CGAGGAGGCCCCGGTTTAGGCTTGCGCTTCATGGTTCGCAGCGGAATTACCGGCTGCATCCGGTAGCGGTCGCAGTACTGGCGCAGATGCTCAGCATCGTAGCCCTTGTCTGCCAGCAACCAGCGGCAGCGCTTACGAGGCCGTCCCAACTTTCCGGGGATACGCACCTGATCCAAGAGCGGCTGAGCATGGGCAATATCGCTGGCCTGCCCCGGTGACAGCATGAAGCGAAGAGGTATCCCATTGGCATCGCAGATCAGATGAATCTTGGTGGTCAGGCCGCCTCGGCTACGCCCCCAGCGCATGGTCTACCGGTTCTTCTGGCCCCCCTTTTTCCCGGCGCCAGAAGAGGCTCGGGTTGCGCGCACCGCAGTGGAATCGATCATCCATGTGTCCAGGTCAATCAGGCCTTCCTGATTCAACCGGACGTGTAATCGCTCAAGTACTCGGTCAAACGTGCCGTCGTCTCGCCAGTCACGGAACCGTTGATAAATCGTCGACCACGGGCCGAAACGTTCCGGCAGATCGCGCCAGGCGGCTCCGGAGCAGAGGATCCAGAAGATACCGTTGAGTACCAGCCGATCATCACTTCGAGGTCGGCCCATCTTTTGTTCCGGGGAAACTAGATCCTTGATCAACTCCCAGCCCGTATCCGGGAGTTCGTAGCGCCTTGCCATGTGGGCCTCCAGCCAATCATGGCGACGATTCTACCTGCACCGACTTTTC
>NZ_JBHRSJ010000027.1:0-29939 GCF_042643485.1 Azotobacter bryophylli
TAGGCCGGCAGGTAGTGGGCGGCGCCCTCGACTTCGAGGAACACCGAGGTCTTCAGGCCCGAGAGATGGCCGAGGCCCGGCACGTTCAGCGGCGCCGACGCGGGGATGACGTCGAACTGCACCCGCTGCTTGAGCCGGTAGCCCGGCACGTAGGCCTGTACCGCCGCGGCCATCTCGGCGATGGAGGCCTCCACCCGGCCCTGGTCGGCCGGCTCGGACAGCACGTACACCGTGTCGCGCATGATCAGCGGCGGCTCGGCCGGGTTGAGGACGATGATCGCCTTGCCCTTGCGCGCCCCGCCGATCACCTCGATGGCTTTCGCGGTGGTCTCGGTGAACTCGTCGATGTTGGCGCGGGTGCCGGGGCCGGCGGACTTGCTGCTGATCGAGGCGACGATCTCGGCGTAGTGGACCCTCGCCACCCGCGAGACCGCGGCGACCATCGGGATGGTGGCCTGGCCGCCGCAGGTGACCATGTTGACGTTGGGCTCGCGCAGGTTGGCTTCCAGATTCACCACCGGCACGCAGTAGGGGCCGATGGCCGCCGGGGTCAGGTCGATCAGCCGCAGGCCGGGCTTGAGGCCGCGCAGGAACGCGTCGTTCTGCACGTGGGCGCCCGCGCTGGTGGCGTCGAAGACGAAGTCGATGTCGGCGAACACCGGCAGGCGGCTCAGGCCCTCCACCCCCTCGGCGGTGGTGGCCACCCCCAGGCGGGCGGCGCGGGCCAGGCCGTCGGAGGCCGGGTCGATGCCGACCATCGCGCCCATCGCCAGGTGCCGGCCGTGGCGCAGGATCTTGATCATCAGGTCGGTGCCGATGTTGCCGGAGCCGACGATGGCGACTTTCAGTTTCTTGGAACTCATGCGGGTTCTCCCTGTACCTCGGCGAGGAGGATGACGGCCTGGTCGAGCGGCTCGGCGTAGAGGCGCTCGACCTGAGCGGCGCGCAGGCTCAGGGCCTGGCGCTGGTTGATGTAGCCCTTGTCGGTGATCTCGCCGGCCTCCGGGCTGGGCGGCGAATCGAGGATCAGCAGGCGCACGGCGTGCTGCGAGGAAGCCGGGTAGCCGTGGGCCATGGCCTGCAGGCCGGCGCACAGCGCCAGGCGCACGGCCGGCTCCCGGGCCAGTTCGTCGACGCCCATGCTCGCCCCGGCTTCGCCGGCCAGGGCGCGCAGGGCCGGGGTCGGGTAGATCAGGGCGCCGATTTCGTCCCGGTTGTGGCCGCAGATCACGCAGTCCTGGGCGTAGGGCGCCAGGGCGCTGACCAGGCGCGGGCGGAGGGTGCCGACCGAGACCCAGGTGCCGGTGGTCAGCTTGAAGTCCTCGCTGACCCGGCCGTCGAACACGATGCCCAGTTCCGGGCGCTGCGGGTCGAGCAGGTAGCCGGCGTCGCCGATCCGGTAGAAGCCTTCCTCGTCGAAGGAGCGGGCGGTCAGCTCGGCGGCGTTGCGGTACTCGCGGAACACCGACTCGCCGCGCACGCGCATCTCCAGCTTGTCGCCGGAGGGGACGAACTTGATCTCGATGCCCGGCAGCGGCAGGCCGATGTTGCCCGGCCGCTCCAGCTCGAAGTGGACGTTGGTGAGCGCCGGCGCGGTCTCGGTGGCGCCCCACTCGGTGGTGAGGAACAGCGGCCGGTCGCGCACCCGGGCGGCCACCGCCTTGAGGCGGTCCCAGGCGTTCTGCGGCAGCGAGGCGCCGGCATAGAACAGCATTTCCAGGCGGCCGAACAGCGCCCGCGCCAGTTCCTGGTCGCGCTCCAGGTACGGCAGGAGGACCTCGTAGCCGCGCGGCACGTTGTAGAAAACGGTCGGCCGCACCGCCCTGAGGTTCTCCAGGGTGCGCTCGATCTGCCCGGGCAGCGGCCGGCCGTCGTCGATGTACAGCGTGCCGCCGTTGCGCAGGACCATGTTGAAGTTGTGGTTGACGCCGAAGGTGTGGCTCCACGGCAGCCAGTCGAGCACGACGATCTCGCGCCGTTCGAGGAAGCGCCAGCACTGGGCGATGGCCTGCTGGTTGGCGCAGAGCATGCGCTGGGTGTTGACCACCGCCTTGGGCCCGCCGGAGGAGCCGGAAGTCATCAGGTAGCGGGCATGGGTGTCGCCGTCGATGCGGGCGAAGGCCGCCATCACCGCCGGGCTCTCCTCGCGGTCGTAGAGGCCGGCCAGGGGCAGCGCGCCGGGGATCGCCGCGGCGTTGCGCGCCGCCAGCACCGGGCACGCCGGCTGCACCTGGGCGATGGCCTCGCGGTAGGCGTCGCCGTCGCCGACGAACAGCAGGCCGGGCTCCAGCACGCCGAGGATGGAACGCAGCCTGGCGCAGCCGCCGCCGGTGTTGCGCGAATAGGCGACCGAGACGGTGCCCACCGGGATGCCGACGTGCATCGCGGCGAGGGACAGCAGGGCGTGGTCGATGTCGTTCTCCGAGAGCACCACCAGCGGCTTCCCGGCCGGCAGGCCGAGGTCGAGCAGGCTCTGGGCCAGCGAGCCGACCCGCTGGCGGGCCTGGGCGTAGCTCAGGCGGAACCAGTCGTCGCCGGCGCGCTCGGCGAGGAAGGTCCGCTCGGGCGTTTCCTGCGCCCAGCGCTCCAGCCACTCGCCGATGCAGCGCGCATAGGGTCGCAGGGAGTCGGGGGAGCGCAGGACGAAGGCGCCGCCGGGGCAGGATTCGACCACCGCCCGGGCGGGGGCCAGAAGATTGGAGTCGCTGAAGAAGTCGACCACGGACGATCCTCCCTGGATCGGCGCTCGCTGGCGCCGTCATTGTTGTTATTGGTTTTGTGCGGCCGTCGCGCCGGCGACGGCCCGCCCCCGGACCGTCCTGGCCGGGAAGCGTGATACGCAAGGGCTGAGCGGGAGTTCACACGAAGCGGCAGCTCACCTCCCCCAGACGGGTCAGACGCAGACGCAGGCGGTCGCCGGCGGCCACCGGCACCATCGGCCCGAGGGCGCCGGAGAGCAGCACGTCGCCGGCCTGCAGCGGGCGGCCGACCTCGGCCATGGTGCGTGCCAGCCACAAGCAGGCGTCCAGCGGGTTGCCCAGGCAGGCGGCGCCGACGCCGAGGGAGGCGACGCTGCCGTTCTTCTCCAGCACCATGCCCTCCAGGGACAGGTCCAGGGCGTCCAGCGCGACCGGGGTCTTGCCCAGCACGTAGCGCGCGGAGGAGGCGTTGTCGGCCACGGTGTCGACCAGGGTGATCTTCCAGTCCTCGATGGCCGAGTCGACGATTTCCAGCGCCGGCAGGACGAAGGCCACGGCGGCGATCAGCTCGCCCAGGGTGGCGTCGGCGGCGGGCAGGTCGTGGCCGAGGACGAAGGCGATCTCCCCTTCGGCCTTGGGCTGGATCAGCCGCCGGCTGTCGATGGCGCCGCCGTCGGCGACTTCCATGTCGGCGAACAGCATGCCGAAGTCGGGCTGGTCCACGCCGAGCTGCTGCTGCACGGCCAGCGAGGTCAGGCCGATCTTGCGGCCGACCAGCCGGCGGCCGCGGGCCAGCGCGGCCCGGGTGTTGAGCTCCTGCACAGCGTAGGCGTCGGCTAGGCTGGAGATCCCGAAGCGCTCGGAAATCCGGCAACAGGGACGGGCGAGCTTGCGCGACTCGGCGAGAACCGCGGCGGCGGCCTGGAGGCGGGATTCGTTGTTCACCTGAAACTCCTTGGGAAAGATGAAGGTACGCTCACAGCGCCCGTTCGAGGCTGGCGCGGTAGCCCTGGCGCAGCTCCTCGACCAGCGCGGCGACGCTCGCGCTGCGCTCGATCTGGCCGACGCCCTGGCCGGCCGACCAGACGTGCTTCCAGGCCTTGTTGGCGCTGGCGATGTCGCCGGAGAAGTCGATGCCGGCCTTGCCCTCGCCCGCCGGGTCGATGCCGGCGCGCTCCAGCGAGGGCCTGAGCCAGTTGGCCAGCACGCCGCTGACGGCCTTGCTCGCGACCAGATCGTCCATCGAGCAATCCACCAGCATCTGCCGGTAGGCGTCCTCGGCCTGGCTTTCCGCGGTGGCGATCAGGCGGGTGCCGACCACCGCGAAATCGCAGCCGAGAACCTGTGCGGCGTGGATGTCGCGGCCGCTGGAAACGGCGCCGGCCAGCCCCAGCGGGCCGTTCCAGAACCGGCGCACCTCGGCGACGAAGGCGAAGGGGTTGTAGCTGCCGGTGTGGCCGCCGGCGCCGTGGCAGACCAGGATCAGACCGTCGACCCCGGCGGCGATGGCCTTGCGCGCCAGGGCCGGGGTGGTCACGTCGGCCAGCACCAGACCGCCGTAGCCGTGCACCTCGTCGAGCACCCGCGCCGGGCTGCCGAGGGCGGTGGAGACCAGCGGCGGCCGGTAGCGGCGCACCAGTTCCAGCTCGCCGGCGAAGCGGTCGTAGCTGGAGTGGACGATCATGTTCAGCAGCCAGGGCGCGACGTTCTCGCCGGCCGCGCGGGCGGCGCCCAGCTCGTCGGCGATCTGCGCCAGCCACCGGTCGAGCCCGTCGAGGGTGCGTGCGTTGGGCGCCGGCAGGCTGCCGATGATCCCGGCGCGGCAGCAGGCGACCAGCAACCGCGGGCCGGAGACGAGAAACATGGGCGCTGCCAGAACCGGAACGGGCAAGGCCCGGAACAGGTTCGACAGCGGGTGTTGCCGGGCACGCAGGGCGGCATTCATCGAGCGCTTCCTCGGTTCGTTGTCGTTGTTGTCGGCTCGTCCGCTCAGCCCTTGCGCGGCGGCTGCGGCCCGGCGCTGCGGATCTCCCAGCCGCCGTCGCTGTGGATGATGTTGGCGGTGGTCAGCCCGGAGTCGCGGCGCGAGGCCAGCAGCACGTAGTGGCCGGTGTGGTCCTCCGGCGCGGCGATGCGCCCGAGCGGCACGGCCTGGGCGGCGCCCTGCTCGAAGCCGGGAATCCGGTTGAGCGGCACGCTGCGCGGGTTCAGCCCCTCCAGGCTCTTCATCGGCGTGTCGGTGGCCCCCGGCGCCACGCCGTTGACACGGATGTCCGGCGCCAGCTCGTAGGCCAGCTGGCGGATCATGCCGACCAGCGCGTGCTTGGCGGTAACGTAGAGAATCCCGCCGCCGCCGGCGTAGAAGGCGCTGTTGGACAGGGTGAAGATCATGCTGCCGCGGGTCTCGCGCAGGGCGTCGATGGCGCAGCGCGCGCCGAGCAGGTAGCCCTGCACGTTGATGGCGAAGAGGCGCTGGAAGGCCCCTTCGAGGTCTTCCGGAGCGATCCGGTCGAGACGGGTGAAGTAGTCGAAGACCGCGGCGTTGCCGACGAAGGTGTCCAGTTTGCCGAAGGCTTCCAGGGTGGCGCTCACCGCCCGCTGGTTGTCCTGGTAACGGGATACGTCGCCGGCGACGGTGACGACGGCATCGCCCAGCTCGTCCTCGAGCCGTCGCAGCTGCGCGGCGTCGCGGGCCATGACGCCCACCCGGGCGCCCTCCTCCACGTAGCGGCGGACGATGGCGGAACCGATCCCGCCGGTGCCGCCGGTCACCAATGCCACCTGTCCTTCAAGCCAGCCCATGTCGTTCTCCCGGTTCAGAGGAAGGTGTTGATGTTCTTGCACGGCAGCGTGGCGTTGGGGATGAAGATCCTGCGCGCGAGCAGCTTCAGCCCCTCCGCCTCGCGGCGCAGCACGTCCTCGCGGCGGCCGGCCAGCTGGTACTGCTCGTCCAGCCCGCGGCTGCGCACGTTGACGAAGCAGGAATGCACCCGGTACTCGCCCTCCTCGTCGCCGGCGAACACTTCGATGTTGCTGACCAGGTGCACGTTGCGGGTCGGCGGGTTCTCCGCCCAGGCCGAGGGCTGCTTGAAGCGCGCCACCCGGCGCTTGAGGTCGCGCAGGCCGTCGTCGAACAGGGCCATGTGGTCGGCCGAGCAGGCGCCCCGCTCGTCTTCGCGGCGGCGGTTCTCGATCCCCGGCATCCAGTAGTGGATGGCTTCGGACAGCGTGCTCAGCCACTCGTCCCAGCGCTCGTTGTCGAGCAGCCGCGCCTCGCGCAGCAGGAAGGCCTCGGCGGCGCGGGCCTCATCCAAACTCACCGGTTTTTCGGCAGGCAGATTCATCGGTCGTTCCCTCCTCGATCAGCTCAAGGTTCCGTTGCGGTCGGGCACCTCGGCCCAGCTGGCGGACTGCAGCAGGTCCTTCCAGCGCTGGTAGAAGGCGCGCGCGTTGGCCTCGTTGAGCTGGCCCTTGAACACGTTGCCCGGCAGCTCGGTGTCGGTTATCCGCGTGTCCATGCCCAGCCCGACGTACAGATCCTGGTAGCGGGTGACCTTGCCGCGGCTGGTCCTGGTGCAGTATTCCCAGTTCTCGCCGTCGTCCATCTCGAACACCCCGGTCGGCGAGAAGGTCATCATCGCCCCGCGCCGCCACTTGTCCTTCACCTCCTGCGGCGCGTTCTTGTTGACGATCACCCAGGTGTACAGCTCGATCCGGTTCGGCCCGCGCGGCTGCCAGACGCGCACGGTGTTCTGCCCCGGCAGGAAGGAGAAGTTGGGAAACACGGTGAAGGACGACACCGCCCCGAGCATCCGCGAGCGGAACTCGCCCAGGCGCTCGGCGGCCTTCGGCGCCTGCAGGTGCAGGTACTTGTTGATGGCACTCTCGCCGAGCACCGCGGCGTTGCCCACCAGGTCGCGGGTGAATTCGTAGCCGTGGCCGTTCCAGTTCACCGACCAAGATTCGGGGAAGTCGCTGACCTTGGCCACCGCACCGCCGAGCATGGCCCGCGCGGCGGAGTCGTGGGTCCAGCCGGCATGGAGGATGTCGCCGACGAAGTTCTCCGCGGCGATCTTCCAGTTGCATTCGTAGGTGGAGCGGATGCAGCCGCCGACGAACTCGGTGCCGCCCTCGTCGTTATCGAGGAGCACGTCCAGGTACCAGGCCATCGGCCCCAGGTACTCGGCCAGGCTCGGCGCGTCGGCGGCGAAGGTGGCGAACACCAGGCCCTTGTAGTTGTCGACGCGCGCCTCGCGCAAACCCTGGCGGGACTTGTCGAAATGGCTCTGCTCGTAGATGCCCGACTCGTGCATGCCGCGCAGCGCGCCGTCGGTGCCGAACGACCAGCCGTGGTAGTTGCAGATGAAGCCGCGGGCGTTGCCCGCCTCGGCGAAGCAGACCTTGTTGCCGCGGTGCGGGCAGGCGTTGATCAGGACCTTGATCGAGCGGTCCTTCTGGCGCACCACCAGCACCTCGTCCTCGCCCATGGTGGTGGCGACGTAGTCGCCGGGCTCGGGGAGCTGCGACTCGTGGGCGACGAACAACCAGCAACGGGCGAAGATCTTCTCCAGCTCCTGCTCGTAGATCTGCGCGTCCCAGAAGATCTTGCCGGCCATCCGGCCTTCCCGCATGTCGCACAGGCGGTCGAGGTCGGCCAGCGGCGGAGTGGGTTCGATGGCTTTCAACGTGGTCGGTTTGTCCATGACGACACTCGCGAAGTGATTGGATACGAAGGCGCTCAGACCGGGCTGCCGGTCGCGTCGGCATCGGCCAGGGCTTCTTCGGCCTCGGCCTCGACATCGGCGAACACGTCCTTGTCGGTGACGATGATGCGGTAGGTGCGCAAGTGCCTCTCGCAGGGGAAGGTCACCGCCCGGCCGCTCGGCACGTGGAACTGGCCCCAGTGCACCGGGCAGGTGATCAGGTCGTCCTCCAGGTCGCCCTCGGCCAGGGAGGCGGTGGCATGGGTGCACAGGTCGGCGGTGGCGTAGTAGGTGCCGCCGAGGTTGTACACACAGATGTCGCCCACCTCGGCGTTGGGCACCTTCTTCAGCGAGCCGGGCGCCAGTTCGTCGCGGGGGCAGAGAAAAACCCGGGTGCTCATTGCGCATCCTCCTGGGGAATCAGTTGCAGGAAGCCCAGGCCGGTGACCCAGGCGGGAACGGCCTCGTAGCCGATGATCTCGCCGCGGGCGTTCGGCACCGCGGCCATGGCGCAGGCGAAGTTGCGGATCTCCATGGCGCCGTTGCCACCGCGTTCGAGGATCTCCTCGTCGCGGTAGCCGCACAGCGCCGCCAGGTCGCCGCGCTCGCCGATGGCGAGCACCTCGCGGTCGAAGTCCTCGTTGACCCGGCCCGACTCGGCGGTGCCGACCCAGTGACTGATGCCGCCGCTGCCGATGATCGCCACGCGCTCGTCGGCGTCGAAGGTCTCGACGGCGGCGCGGATCTGCCGGCCGAGGTCGGCGGCGCGCTCGAAGCGGATGAAGGGGTCGACGCCGCAGGCCAGGTACACCGGAATGCTCGGCAGACGGCGGCCCATGAGCTGTTCGGCCGGGCGCACCACCAACTGGTGGGGAATGGAGAAGGAGTGGTCGACGGTGAGGCTGCGCGCCACGCTCCAGTCGATGCCCTGCCCCTCTCCGTGGACGACGATGTGCTCGGCCAGGGCCTCGTGGTTGCCCACCACCTCGCGGTTCAGGCCCGGTAGGCGGTCGATCGGCCCGTCCACGTCGCCGGTGCCGATCAGGTAGCGCGGCAGGCAGTGGGTGCCGAAGAGAATGTAGTGGTCGCAGCCGACGATGATCACCGCGGTGGGCTCCAGCTCGGCCAGGCGCCGGGCGCAGACCTCGTAGAGGCCCCACACCCTGTCGCGCTGCTCCTTCGGCGGCGCTTCGGGGGCGACGAACATCACCGGGTCATGCGGCATCCAGAAGCCGCCAACGATCTTGCCCATCGCTCACCCCTTCAGCGCCGCGGAAAAGCCCGCGTATCGGTTGTCGGTCGCGCCCAGGCGCTCCTTGTAGAGGCGCATGTCGCGGCTCGGCGACAGCTCCTGCCAGAAACCCATGGTCAGCATCGGATTCACCCCCAGCCGTTGCAGGGCGGCGACGTCGAAATCGACCACCATGTCCACTTCCTCGGGCGAGAGGGCGAAGCGGCTCAGGAACTTGCGCGGCTCCTCGCGGAAGCGCTCCTTGGCGGCGCGCTCGACGGACAGCTGCCAGAGCACCCTTTCCAGTACGTTGCGGCTCATGGCGGCTCACTCCGACAGGAAGTCGCGCACCAGCGCGGCGAAACGGCGGGGTTGTTCGGTCTGCACCCAGTGGCCGCAGCGGCCGAACAGGTGCAGGTCGGCGTTCGGCACCGAGTTGGCGATCAGCAGGCCGCACTCCGGCGGCACCACGCGGTCCTCGCGGCCATGCACCACCAGGGTCGGCGCGGCGATCCTGGCCAGCGCGGCGGCAGGGAAGCCCTTGACCAGGGTCTCGCCTTCGGCGGCCGGCTGCGGGATCAGCTTACGCAGAGCCTCCTGGGCACCCGGCCTGGCGCTGGCTTCGAAGCGGCTCCTGACCAGCTCGGGGGTGATCAATGCCTTGTCGTAGGGGAACAGCTGCATGAGCCTTTCCATGTTCTCCAGCGACGGTTCGTACTCCCAGGCGCCGCGCAGACCGGCGGTCTGCACGAATTCGCCGGCCGGGGTGCCGAGCAGCACCAGCTTGTCGACGCGCTCCGGCGCGAACAGTGCCAGGCCGATGGTCAGCGCACCGCCGAAGGAGTTGCCGACGAAGGAAGCTTTCGGGAGGTCCAGCGCATCCAGGATGCCGACCAGATGGCTGACCCACAGCTTGATGTCATACCTGGCGTCGTCCTTGAACTCGGTGAAACCGAAGCCGGCGATGTCCGGAACGATCACCCGCCAGCGGTCGGCGAACACCGGCACGGTCTTCGCCCAGTTGGTCCAGCCGGAAACGCCGGGACCCGACCCATGCAGCAGGAACAGCGCCTCGCCCCGTCCCGCCTCGTGGTAGTTGGTCCGGTGCCCCGCCGCGAGCAGGGTCTTGCCTATCCCTTCCATGATCGCCTCCATGCGCAAAGATACAGATACGTATGTGAATGTTTATAGCGAGAGGAATGCCTTGCGTCAATATGTCTCCTCAAGGTTTTATCGACTCGAAACGGCCCGCCTCCACATCCTCGCCTCAATAAGCACGCCAGCTCCAGCTTCGGCCGGGCGAGCGCGGACGCGCAGACGGGAGATCCGGAGAAACATCCGACCAACATACAAATATGCACGCACTCCTTTGCCGGGCGGGACGGCACTGGGCCCCGGCATCGCCGACGCAGCGGCCTCGGCCCTTCGCCTTCCCGGCAGCGCCCGCCACGTCTGATGCTGCAGATACACCCATGCATCCATCCAGCCGCCGGATCTTTCATCCCATCGTCAGGGAGCGACGGGCCTGCCTTGAATGAGAAAGAGCGGCACCGACATACGTGGATGCATGCCCACTGGCGCAATCCGCAGGCCCCCAATGGATCGATCCAATACCGGGATATGGGCGACAAACCCAGGCGTTTCGCGGCTTTGCCCGCTATTCCCCCCCTCTGGGCAATCGGTTAGGCTTGGGCGCTCTTTCCTTGGCACGCCCCGGACACAGAACAAGACGAACATGCCCGTACGCAACAGCCTCACCCGTGAAGATTGGATCCGCGCTTCTCAACGCATGCTGGTGAAAGGAGGTATCGACTCGGTGCGGGTCGACACCCTGGCGAAAGAGCTGCAGATCACCCGCGGCAGCTTCTATTACCACTTCAAGAGCCGCGGCGAACTGCTGGAGAGCATCCTCAGCGACTGGCGCGCCCGGGCCACCGAAGGCGTCATCAACCAGCTGCGCAACACCCGCACCAGCCCCCGGGAACAGCTCCAGCAACTGATGGAGCTGCCGCTGCACGGCAACACTGCCCGCGAGGCCGCCGCCACCGAGATCGGCATCCGCGCCTGGGCGCGCCGCGACAAACAGGCACGCCAGGCCATCGACGAAATCGACAGCCACCGCCTGAGCTATATCGAGAGCCTGCTGCTGCAGCTCGGCTGCAACGAACCGGAAGCCCGTGACCGCGCCTGGCTGATCTACGCCTGCCAGCTGAGCCAGTCGCTGATTCAGGCCGGCGCCGACCCCGAGCGCGGCACCAGGCTGCTGGAACTGCTGCTACCCGAAGAGGAACCCCAACCGGCCTGACACGCCCCTCCGCGGCCAGCCCACCGGCTACGGCCCGCGCCAACGAGCCGCTTGCCCCCTGTTGCGCCAACACGCGGATTTTTCTGATTTTTTTACCGAGAAGGGGGTTGACACCTTTCTCCTAGGCGCGAATAATGCGCGCCACTTGGCTACATAGCTCAGTCGGTTAGAGCGCAGCATTCATAATGCTGATGTCCCAGGTTCAAGTCCCGGTGTAGCCACCATATAGAACAAGGGGTTAGCGAAAGCTAACCCCTTTTCTTTTGCCTGTAGTGACCACAAAGTGACTACATCGTGCCCACCATCGCCCTAGCGGCGACAGTCCTGAAGATCAAAGTGATACCCCTGGCCGTCCTGCCATCCGATCAATATCTTGCCATCATCCATAAATGCCACCCGCTGCCCGTTATCTACGTCGCACTGGCTTTTGGCGTACATCTCCATATTTAACAAAAACCAAGACGAAGCAGCCGTCACACGCGAGTCATAATCCTTAATACCTGACTGCCCCCAGCTATATATGAACGCTCCATAGCAGGCAAAGCTTATTAATTGCACACCAACAGTCACGCGCGCAAAAATCGACTTAGGTTGCGAAACATAGCCTGGAAAAAGAAAGACTTTAGCCTTCTCATCACCGGTAAGAATCAATAGCAGAACGATGACCAGAATCGGGACGCTTATAAGATAAAAAATGCTAAACCCAATTACTGCGAGTATTGGCGTGAGCAAGATGGACGCAAATGCCACGGTATGCGGGAACTTAGAAGGATCACCGCCGACAACAGAGTTCACAACTTGCCCAGCATAAGAAATGGCAAAGTTCGTACCGATGGCAATAACAAGGAGGACGACTGCCTTCCCCAAAAAATGCTCATAAAATTTTTTATACACCGCAAGTATGTCAGATACGATTCCACCGACCCAAAAGATCAGCGCAAACCACAACAGCCCCCTACTTGCGTCCTCAAACGAAAACAAGTACGCCATTGAGTATGCAAATATCAGAAGCCCTGCATTGACATAAAACTTCTGATTTATCGAAAGCTGAGTGTATTTTTCCCATAGAGAGTCACTTAGACGCGCACACCATGAGCGGAACCGCTCACCCCATACCGGACTTTCGGAACTTCCTGCCACTCTCGCCTCCCCGCACCTAATCGTGCTGAACAGAGGCGATAGTAATCAGTAAACACTGATTAAGTAAGAGAATGACCAGCTTGCGTTAGAGGTGAATAACGCAACGCGGACTCCAAGTGCTCAGGCGACAAATGCGCATAACGCATAGTCATCGTGATCGACGAGTGCCCGAGAATCCGCTGTAGCGTCAGGAGGTCCCCTCCTCCCATCATGTAGTGACTGGCAAAGGTATGCCGCAGGATATGCGTCATCTGGCCTGGAGTATGGAAGCCGCAACGCTCGTAGGCACCACGGAAAGCTGCCCGACAGGACATGAACATACGGCCCGATCCAGGCCTCCCCACCGCGTGGATCGGTTCTTCCAATTCTGGCGGAATTGGGACGGCACGAGAATCAGTTGAAAAAGCTAAGTGCATGCTCTGACAGGCCATGCACTTCGTCTTTTCAGAAAGTTGCTATGTAGAAATGATCTTCTGCGAGTTCGCTTGCATATCTGGATTAACTGGTGGCCTGCTGGAAACGCAGGGCAGGATACACAGCCCGAGAGTTCTGTATGCGTGATGCAGCGGTTCACTAAATTCCAGAAATAATCTTGAAAAACCATCGAGCAAGCCATGGATGGCTTGATGCCAAAGACCAGTATTGATTTCTGAAAAATCGAATCGCATTGGAGCGAGTCGCCAGCATCCTGTAGTCGAAGTCGGTGAATAGAAGCACCCGCCTCGCCCTCCTGGCCAATCTCTGCTCAACGCTATTATCTCCCTCCAGCAAAGCCTTGCCCAAGGTTACACCGTCCCAAATGGCGAGATTGAGCCCTTGACCGCCGACCGGGGACTGGACATGGGCCGCGTCGCCAATAACCCACACCCTGCCGGAGCGCGGCGTTGGAACCCGTCTCAACGACACTCGGAACCCCCGCTCGTAATGCAGTTCGGCATCGGGGAATCGCTCCCTCATTGCAGACGCAACCCCGACTCCGTTCAGAATGCCCTGAATGACACCAGACGAAGGTTGCGAGAGGAATAGCCCCACACCATTTGATCTGAGAAATAGCTGCGCTTGTACGTTGTCGGGCCATTGCTGTGTCGATATTTCCGCAACAGACCAATTCTCGCGGTAATCCTTCCCGACAAAAGGGATACCGACGGATGATCGGACATTACTGTGTATGCCATCGGCACCCACGAGCCAGTCCACTTCAACCACCTCCGAATTTCCGTTCGCGAGGGAGAGGGAGATTCGTGCCACCTCATCTGTCTGCTCCACTGCAGAAAACGCAACCCCGTATTCGACGAGCACGCCGTATGCCGACAATGCCTGCTCCATGGCGATCTCCAGGCTTCCTTGGGGATAGAGGTATGCCGGAGGTTTTCCTTGAATAAACGGAACCGGAACATTTGCCACTAAATGGTCGTCATCATGGAAGACGAAGTGCCTCATCGGAAGTGCTGCACTAATGATCTTCTCCGAAACGCCAAACCGGGCTAGTTGATGCCAGCTCCCTTGGGCAATACCTGTGGCTTTTTGGATAAGAGACCTTGATGGTCGCTTTTCAATGATGCGGACTAAAACTCCTCGGTGAGCACATGACAATGCCAGGGCAAGTCCACTTGCCCCACCGCCGACCACCAGTATTCGTGGCTTCTGCCCAAGCTGCGATCCCATCACGAGCCTTACTCCCTTCAGCATCTCGGAAGCATTGCGCCTCCTTAACTTGTGAAGGAATAATGAATTTTATTTTCAAAAAATCAAACCAACAGCTTGCCATGAGTGGCTGTGCCTGAGTTTCTGGAGTCCTCCAAAAGGCCAAGCACCTTCGCTGCCCCCATGAATGAGGGCCTGACAGCAGGCCAGATAGGCTAAGGCACTGTAGGAAGGGGGAGCCGCTTCCCGCGTCTACAAAATCCGCATTCCGGGGTCGCTTCCGGCGAGGTGCTGACCAAATCACCGGGGCGCATTGTGCGCCATAGGTTAGGTCGCTCCTCCCGCTCTAGAGAAATCCGAACTTCGCTCATCGAAACGGTATGTCGCCGCCTTTCCGAGCCGGCTTCACTTACTACCGCCCAGCCATGGACTGCGCAGCAGGCCCCACCTGGGACTGGAAACCGGATAAACTCGCCGCCCCGATGGAGACGCCGAAAACGGCCCGGACCGGGTCTGCTGCCGGTACGGCTTGTCCCTGAAAACCGATTTCCATGAAGGCCCCGAGAACCGGGGCTTTCAGCCACAGGCTCGAACGACAGCGTGAAAAGGGCCTGTCGATTGACAGGCCCTTTTTCCGTTTGTCCGACTTCCTGCGGCCTTTGCGCCAAGGTGTGCCCATGAACAAGCGAAACAGACTGGAAAGCTTCAGCGCCCGCGAGGACGATCTCGAGATGGACATGGACTTCGCCCCTCCCCGCCAGGCCGCGCCGACCACGAAGAGCAGAAGCGGCGGCGCGGGGCTGGTGCTGCAGATCGCCCTAGGCGTCTGGCTCGGCGGTCTGGCGCTGGCGCTGACCCTGTTCGGCCTGTCGCTGGTGATGCCGGAAACGCTGCCGGAGATCACCTTGCGCTGAGCACGGGACTTCCGCTCAGCAGCCTGGCGGGCGCAGGCGGTATTGCGCCGGGATCTGCTCCAGCCCGCTGACCGTCACGTTGAGGTTCTTCCAGCGGCCGTCCTTGAGGCCGTAGATGCAGCCGTGCACCGCCAGCGGCTGGCCGCGGTGCCAGGCGTTCTGCACGATGGTGGTGTGGCTGACGTTGGCCACCTGCTGGATCACGTTCAACTCGCAGAGGCGGTCGAGACGCGCCTCCTCGTTCTCCAGGCGCTTCAGGTGGTCGCGGTATTCGTAGTAGAGATCGCGGATCGAACGTATCCAGCCGTCGATCAGGCCGAGCTGGGCGTCCTGCATCGAGGCCCGCACGCCACCGCAGCCGTAGTGGCCGGTGACCAGGATGTGCCGAACCTTGAGCACCTCGACGGCGTACTGGATGACCGACAGGCAGTTGAGGTCGGTATGCAGCACCACGTTGGCGACGTTGCGGTGCACGAACAGTTCCCCCGGCAGCAGGCCGACGATCTCGTTGGCCGGCACCCGCGCATCCGAGCAGCCGATCCACAGATATTTCGGCGCCTGCTGTCCGGCCAGCTTCTCGAAGAAGCCCGGATCGGCCTCGCTGATGCGCTCGGCCCAACGCCGGTTGTTGTCGAACAGCTGCTCCAGATCGTCCACGACTCCCTCTCCGTTCTGTATCCGGCCCTTCCCGACAGTGTAGACAAGCGTCGGCGGGCGATTCAGGAAGCGACGGCGCGGCCTTCCCGCAGGGCGCTGGGCTGGTCGGCGAACGCTCCCAGATCGCGTAGAAAATTGTCACGCCAGGCGCTCAGGTCCGCCGCGCGGATCGCCTGCATCTGCTGCTCGTAGCGCTCCTTGCGCTCGGCCAGCGGCATGCGCAGAGCCCGGTCCAGCGCTTCGGCCATGCCCACGCAGTCGTAGGGATTGACGATCAGGGCGGAGGTCAGCTCGTGGACCGCCCCGGCGAAGCGCGACAGCACCAGCACCCCCGGGTCTGCCGGGTCCTGCGAGGCCACGTACTCCTTGGCCACCAGGTTCATGCCGTCGCGCAGCGGCACGACGAAGCCGACGTTGGCGGAGCGAAACAGGCCCATCAGCGTGCGCCGGTCGAGGCTCTTGTTGAGATAGTGCAGCGGCGTCCAGTCCAGGTCGGCCAGGCGCCCGTTGAGGTGGCCGGCCTCGGTTTCCAGCTGCTTGCGGATAGCCTGGTAGGTTTTCACGTCCGAACGCGAGGTCGGCGCGATCTGCACGTACTCGACGTTGCGCCGGTGCTCGGGGAACAGGTCGAGGAATTCCTCGTAGGCCAGGAAGCGCTCCAGCAGGCCCTTGGAATAGTCCAGACGGTCGACGCTGATGATGGTCTTGCGCAGCTTGCCGTCGGTGGTGCGGCCGATCAGCGGGCGGCGGCCCCGGTAGGACTCGGCCATGCGGCGGATCTCGTCGGGCATCACGCCGATCGGGTAGACGCCGGTGCGGAACTTCTGTCCGTAGGCGAACAGGCTGCCGTCCGGCTTGACCTGACCGTGCGCCTCGCGGGTCATGTAGTCCTGGAAGGCCAGGCGGTCGGTCTCGGTCTGGAAGCCGATCAGGTCGTAGGCGCTGAAGGTCTTGAGCAGGTCGCGGTGGGCCGGGATGGCGGTGAGGATCTCCGGCGCCGGAAACGGGATGTGCAGGAAGAAGCCGATGCGGTTGTCGACGCCGAGCTGGCGACAAGCGTCGGCGAAGGGGATCAGGTGGTAGTCGTGGACCCAGATGATGTCGTCCGGGCGCAGCAGCGGCTTGAGCTTCTCGGCGAGCATGGCGTTGACCCGGCGATAGCCTTCGTAGTCCTCGCGGCAGTAGCGGGCCAGGTCGATGCGGTAGTGGAAGATCGGCCACAGGGTGGCGTTGGAGAAGCCCCGGTAGTACTGGTCGTAGTCGCGCTTGCAGAGTCCCATGGTGATGTAGGTGATGTTGCCGAGGGTCTCGTAGCTGATCTCCGGCTTCTTGGTGACTTCGCCGTTCCAGCCGAACCAGAAGCCGCCGGCCTCGCGCAAGGCCTCGTAGACCCCCACGGCCAGCCCGCCCGCGGCGGCCTTGCTGTCGCGGATGGGCGCGACCCGATTGGAAACCACTACCAGTCGATTCATGGCGGACCTTCCGTTTGCTGGGTGAAGGAAAGGGGCGGCGGCTCGCCGAGGGCCCGAAGCAGCTCGCCGAGCCAGCGCCCGACCGCCGCGACCGAGTCCAGCCGCTGCACGGCGGCGGTCGGGCCGGGGCCGACCTTGATCGAATGCCCGCCCAGCTCATTGACTGCGGCGAAGCCCGCCTCGTCGGTCAGGTCGTCGCCGACGAACACCGGACGGTGCCCGGCGAACGGGGACGAATCCATGAAGTCGCGGATCACCTCGCCCTTGCTCGCCCCGCGCGGCTTGAGTTCGAACACGCACTTGCCCGGCTGCAGGGTCAGCAGGTCTGCATGGCGCCGGGCGAAGTCCTCGGCCAGGCGGCGGGCCGTCTCCTCCAGTTGCGGAGCCAGGCGGTAATGCAGGGCGAAGGCCACGTCCTTGTTCTCCAGGTACAGATCCGGGTGCCCGGCGCAGGCCTGCGCCAGCTCCGCCCGGACCCGCTCCAGCGCCGCCCTGTCGACCGGCAAGCGCTGCTGCCGGCCGGCGGCGTCGCGCCGCTCGGCGCCGTGCACGCCGGCGGCGGGGAGCCTGAGCGGGGCGAACAGGCGGTCGAGATCGACCAGCCGCCGGCCGGAGATCACCGCCAGGGGAATCCCGCGCGCCTGCAGCCGCCCCAGGGCGGCGAGGATGGCCGGCGGAACGAATACGAGTTCCGGACGGGGCTGGATCTCGGCCAGCGTTCCGTCCACGTCGAAGAAGAAGGCGCAGCGCCGTGGATCGAGCGCCGCCTGTGCATCGTCTTGGCCACCCATGCTGGTGTGACAGAGTGTCGCGGCAGTGGTTTCGTTTGGCGCGCCGACCGGCAGCGGCGACTGCCGAATCTTCCCGCCCACAACCGGTCAAAACCGGTGAGCGAAAAACCAGGCAGGAGTACCGCCATGAGCGAGCGCAAGCCCCCCACTCCGACGGAAATCGACGACATGGAGGATCGCATCGGCTCGGTGGAGCCACTGGACTTCAGCAGCAAGCACGACGAACGCCAGGGCTACGCCGGCGACCGAAGGCCGGAGTCGGAGCTGCGCGACGAGTTCCCGCCCGAGCGCGTGCACGAGGCAGGCATGACCAGCGGCGAGACGCTGGACGACGCGCCGACCATGGACGATCTGTCCCCGGAGACCCTGACCCCGGAGGACGGCGCCCGCTCCGCCCACGAACGCGGCCACGGCCTGCCGGCCGACCAGGACCTGCGCACGGTCGACGCCGACCATATCGGCGCCGGCGGCGGTCTGGACGAAGAGGAGGAAGCCCTCCTCGAGCCCTTGGACGGACAGCCCTGGAACAAGACCGACGACCTCGGCGTCGACGAAAAGGATGACGAGGAAGAAGAGGAGGAAGAGGGCAACGTCCTGTCCGACGAGGAACTGAGAGGACCGGGCCCCCTCGACTCCGGGCCGCATCGGGAAAGCTAGGACGGCGCGAACACCGGCCGGCTTCAGTCCAGTAGGGTACAGGCCATCACCAGGGCGTCCTCGCGCCCGTCAGCGGACGGGTAGTAGCCGCGCCGGCGACCAATCTCGTTGAAGCCGTAGCGCTCGTACAGGCGGTAGGCGCTGGCGTTGCTGGCGCGAACCTCGAGGAAGCATTCGGCGGCGTTGCGCGCCTGTGCCCGCGACATCAGGTGCTCCAGCAGGCGCAGGCCGAGGCCGCGGCCCTGGCTCTCCGGCTTGACCGTGATGTTGAGCAGGTGCGCCTCGTCGAGGATCACGTTGATCACCCCGTGGCCCACCTGCTGGCTGCCCTCGAACATCAGCCAGCACTCGTAGGACTTCAGTCCGTCGAGGAAGATGCCACGGGTCCAGGGATGGCTGAAGGCGGCGTATTCGATTCTCAGCACCGCATCCAGATCCGCCTCGGTCATCGGGCGGAAGGAAATCGCATCACTCACGCTCATTCGGTTATCCAGCGCACACGTATCCGGCGCATGGCGCGCCACAGCTCGGCCTTGCGGGCCGGCTCGTCCATGAGGGTTTCCAGTCCGGGCAGCGCCCAGGCCACCGGCAGGCCGTCCACATGCAGTTCGCGGAGGTAGGCATCGGC
This sequence comes from Azotobacter bryophylli, assembly GCF_042643485.1. Taxonomy (NCBI): domain Bacteria; kingdom Pseudomonadati; phylum Pseudomonadota; class Gammaproteobacteria; order Pseudomonadales; family Pseudomonadaceae; genus Azotobacter; species Azotobacter bryophylli. The sequence continues at coordinate 18,842 of NZ_JBHRSJ010000027.1, forward strand.
ATCGGTCTCGCCGGCGAAGCGTAGCGCCGGCAGGCCGACCAGCCAGAGGCAGGCGCACTCGCCCTCCTCCTCCAGCCGCGCGGCGACGAAGCTCTGCACGTATTGCAGCGCCGCCTGCGGCCCCTGGTCCAGGTTGCCGCGCCGCAGCAGCGGCCAGCGCACCGGCTCGCCGATCAGCCGCGGGCTGTCCGGCAGACCGGCGGCGCGCAGCAGGTCGCGCAGCAGCAGATAGGCCGGGTCGCGGCTCTGGAACGGCTCGCCGGTGGGCAGTTCTACCAGCAGGGCGCAGCGCCCGGCACGCAGCAGCTGCAGGGCGAAGCGCGGCGGCGGCAACGGCGCCGCCTTGGGCGAAACGGTTTCGCTCGGGGCCGGCGCGGCGACCGCTGGCGGCGGTTCGACCCGCGCCGTCGGCGCCGGACGCGGCACCGCGACCTGCACCTTGGCCCGCGCCGACGGGCGCTCCGCAGGCGTGGCCGCCGGAACCGGAGCGACCGGCTCTACCCGCCGGGCCGGCGCCGGCGTCTCGACCGGCGGCGGCAGTTCCAGCAGTTCCGGACGCGACGGCGCGGCAAACGGCAGCGCCACCCGCGGCAGCCAGCTGACCACCTGCATGGCGCCCAGATAGGCGCGGCGGCGGGCTTCGTCGATCAAACGTCGGCCGCCTGCGGGTGGGCCTTGGGCACGCCGGCCTGCATCAGGTTCAGCGCGTTGATGTAGGCCTTGGCCGAGGCCACCAGGATGTCGATGTCGGAACCGTTGCCGTTGACGATGCGGCCGGCCTTCTCCAGGCGCACGGTGACTTCGCCCTGGGAGTCGGTGCCCTCGGTGATGGCGTTGACCGAATAGAGCTGCAGGCTGGCCTCAGAGCGGGCGACGGACTCGATGGCCTTGAAGATCGCATCCACCGGCCCGGCGCCCTCGGCGACCGCCCCCTGCTCGCCGCCGGCGATCGCCAGGCGCAGCTGCGCCCGGGGCACGCTGCCGGTCTTCGAGGAGACGTCCAGGGACACCAGGCGATAGTGCTCCGGCGCTTCCTCGTCGTGGGTGTCGGAGACCAGCGCCTGCAGGTCCTCGTCGAAGATCTCGTGCTTCTTGTCGGCCAGCGCCTTGAAGCGGGCGAAGGCGGCGTTCACCGCTGCATCGTCGGCCAGGGCGATGCCCAGCTCCTCCAGGCGGGTGCGGAAGGCGTTGCGACCGGAGTGCTTGCCCAGCACCATCTTGTTGGTGTGCCAGCCCACGTCCTGGGCCGACATGATCTCGTAGGTCTCGCGGTGCTTGAGCACGCCGTCCTGGTGGATGCCGGACTCGTGGGCGAAGGCGTTGGCGCCGACGATGGCCTTGTTCGGCTGCACCGGGAAGCCGGTGATGCCGGAGACCAGACGCGAGGCGGCGAGGATGTGCGGGGTGTCGATGTTGGTGTGCACGCCGAGCAGGTCGTGGCGGGTCTTGATCGCCATGACCACTTCCTCCAGCGCGGCGTTGCCGGCGCGCTCGCCGAGGCCGTTGATGGTGCACTCCACCTGGCGCGCGCCGGCGACCACGGCGGCCAGGGAGTTGGCCACGGCGAGGCCGAGGTCGTTGTGGCAGTGCACCGAGAAGATCGCCTTGTCGGCGTTGGGGATGCGCTCCAGCAGCTGGCGGATCGTCTCGCCGTACTGGTGCGGAATCGCATAGCCCACGGTGTCCGGAATGTTGATGGTGCGCGCGCCGGCGTCGATGGCCGCCTCGATGATCCGGCAGAGGAAGTCCAGCTCCGAACGGCCGGCGTCCTCGCAGGAGAACTCCACGTCGGCGCACAGGCTGCGCGCCTTCTTCACCGCACGCACGGCCTGCTCCACCACCTGGTCGGGCTGCATGCGCAGCTTGTACTGCATGTGGATCGGGCTGGTGGCGATGAAGGTGTGGATACGCCCGGAGTTGGCGTTCTTCAGCGCCTCGGCGGCGCGCTCGATGTCCGCGTCCACCGCCCGCGCCAGACTGCACACGGTGCTGTCCTTGATGCTGTCGGCGATGCTCTTGACCGCCTCGAAGTCGCCCGGGCTGGCGATGGCGAAGCCGGCTTCGATCACGTCGACACGCAGGCGCTCCAAGGCCTTGGCGATGCGCAGCTTCTCCTCCCCGGTCATGGAGGCGCCGGGGCTCTGCTCGCCGTCGCGCAGGGTGGTGTCGAAAATGATGACGCGGTCGTTGCTGCTCATGTAGCGGGCTCCTCAGGGCTCGGGCGAACGGAGGCCGAAGCCGAAACGGTGAAGCGAAAGACAATCCAATGGTGAATTGTGGCCGGAAACGCCTCGGGCGGAAAGGCCGGCGGGCACATCCCCGCGCCCGTCGCCCCTTGCGGCGCGCATCGCGCCAGGCACGGCCGTACTGCAGTACAATCCGGGCTTTTGCACGAATCCGTCCGCGATGATCGATCCCAAGCGCGTGCTGCGCGCCCTCGCCGAACACTGGAACCTGCTCGATCCGCTGTGCGAGCGCTTCGACGCCGGCACCCTGAGCCTCGGCGAACTGCGCGGCCAGCTCGCCGCGCAACTGCCGGAAGGCACGCCCGCCGACGTCACCGCCCTGCTCGATGCGTGGATCCGCCTGGACATCCTGGTGCCGGTGGCCAAAAGCCCCAACCGTTTCGAGCTGAACGCCCAGATCCACGACTTCCTCGCCTACCTGCGCCGCGAGCACCGCCTCGGCCTGTGTCTGGAGATCGAGGCCTACCTGCGCCACCTGGAGCGCCTGGCCGGCAACATCCAGGACGCCTTCGAGGTGCGCGACGGCGAGGACCTCGCCCGCCAGCTGCGCCTGCTCGACATGCGCGTGCGCGACGTGCTGAAGAAGCTGGGCAACGACGAACAGGCGCTGCTCGGCGTGGCCGAGCGGGCCAAGACCAGCGACCGGCAGATCCCCCTGCGCCAGCGCTACGCCGAGGTGCTGGCGACCTGGGACGAGTACGTCGAGCCGATGATCCAGCTGGTCGCCGCCGACGGCGCCTTCGAGCAGGGCGTGCACCGGGTCGAGCAGGTGCTGCTGAAGCTGCTCGGCGAACAGCAGCGCCTCGGCCGGCTGGTCGACGACGACCAACTGCTGCGCACCCACGCGCGCATCCTGGAAATGCAGACCGTCGCCCAGTTGACCCTGCGCCGCGCCCGCGAGCTGCTGCTGCCGCTGCGCGAAGAGGCGCGCCGGCACAACGCCGTGACCCGCGGCGCCGCCCTGGCGCTCTCGGTGATCCGCAAGAAGGGGCTCGATGCCGTGCCGCACGCCGCGCTGCCGCTGTTCAGCCGGCCGCAGAGCACCTTCCTCGGCTCGGCCAGCCAGGTGGAGGCCTACGTCTACGCTCTCGCCCGCTTCGAGGCCAAGCCGGCGCAGTTCCCCAAGGCCGAGCCCAAGCCCAGGACCGACGCCGCGCGTGCGCCGCGCACGGTCCGGGAAATGCTCGATCGCTGCGCGCAGGCCCTGCCGCTGCCGGACCTGATGGCCTGGCTGCTGGAGCAGGAGCCGGACGGCGCCACCGACGAACTGCTCTACTGGTTCTCCCGCCTGTCCCGCGACGCCCGCTTCCAGCGCGAGCGTCTGGAGCGCCGCGACTACCTGACCCGCGAGCATCAGGTCAGCCTGAGCTCCTTCGCCCTGGTGGGCCAAGCCGATGCTTGAGCCCGACGTAGGGTGGACAACGCTTCGCTTGTCCATCCATCGCCCCTCGGAACTCTCCGCCGGAAAAGGCTTCGTGGTTTTCCACGGGGCGGCCATCCGTCCTACGACTGCCTGTGAGCAACGCTTATGAACATCGACCTCAAGGAAATGACCCAGCTTGCCGCCATCTTCCGCGAGCTGTTCAAGGGCTATCACCTCTCCTCCAGCCAGCCGGAATGCTACGCCCAGCTGTCCAGCCAGCAGGACCAGTACCGCCTCCTGTTCAAGGCCCTCGGCTTCGAGCTGGTCTGCGATCCGCGCGGCTTCTACTACTTCGTCCCCGAGCAGATGGGCCCGCAGGTGAACAAGACCGCCCAGCGCCTGGCGCTGTTCACCTTCATCCTGGTCGAGCACCTGGCCGACCAGGGCCGCGATCCGCTGGCCGTGCTCGACGGCGGCAGCCTCGGCCGCGACGAGCTGCCGGCGCTGCTGGACAAGTACCGCGACCTCTTCCTCCAGGCCGAGGTCACCAGCCAAGAAGAGCTGGAGGAGAAGATCGTCCGCCGCCTGACCCAGCTCGGCTTCGCCGCCGACGAGCAGGGCAGCTACCGCTTCCTGCCGCCGATGCACCGCTTCATCGACGTCTGCCTGGCGGTGCAGCAGGACCGCGACCTGGCCGCCAGCCTGCACAGCAGCGACCTGCCGCTGCCCGCGCCGGTACTGGCCGAGGAGACGGCCGAGGCCGGCGCCATCGATTTCGCCAGCGGGGACGGGGAGTCCGAGGAGGACACCCTGGCCCGCGCCATCGCCGAAGAAAAGGAACTTGAAGCATGACCCAGGAACGCTACGGCATCCGCCGCTTCGCCCTGCTCAACACCGCCGGCTACAGCCTCGGCCTGTTTCCCCTGGAGACCCCGCTGTCGGTGTACGGCGCCAACAACCTGGGCAAGAGCGCCTCGATCAACGCCCTGCAGTTCCCGATCCTGGCGCGCCTGTCGGACATGAGCTTCGGCAAGTACAGCCTGGAACAGTCGCGCCGGTTCTACTTCGCCTCGGATACCAGCTACATCCTCGTCGAACTCGCCCTGCCCCACGGTCCGCACGTGATCGGCGTGGCCGGACGCGGCCCGGGCGGCGGCTTCGGCCACCAGTTCTTCGCCTATACCGGCTCGCTGGACCTGGAGCACTACCAGAAGGACGGCACCTGCCTGCGCCAGCGCGAGCTGTTCGCCAACCTGGAGCGCGCCGGGATCAAGGCCCACGAGATCAAGCCCGACGAGCTGCGCCGCCTGCTGGTCGGCGGCCATACCTCCGTGCCGCTGGACCTGACCCTGATTCCGCTGCGCTCCACCAGCGAGCAGAGCCTGAAGACCTTCCGCGCGCTGTTCATCAACCTGCTGCACATGCGCGAGATCACCGCGGCCAAGCTCAAGCAGCTGTTCCTCGACGCCTTCGAGCACAGCCTGCGCTCCGGCAGCGTCGACTACATCGCCGCCACCGAGGAGGCGTTCCGCGACGTGCGGCGCATGGAGCAGGACTACCAGGCGCTGGTCGCCGCCGGCCCGCTGGTCGAGGCCCTGGCCGCCGGGGTGACCCAGCGCGACCTGCTGCGCGGCAAGCTGCACCGCCTCTCGCCGCTGCTCGATTCCCTGCTCGGCACCTGGCAGGAATACGCCGGCGCGCGCCGCGAGGAACTGGTGATCCAGGCCGAGCACTACCGCCGCGAGCAGGACGGCCTGCAGCACGAGCAGCGCGGCTCCACCTCCGAGCTGATGCGCCTGGAGCGGGAGATCAGCGACACCCAGCGCTGGCTCGGCGAGCTGGCGGTGCTGAAGAACCGCTTCGCCCTGGTCGAGGACAGCAAGGTGCTGGAGCAGCAGCTGCTCGCCGCCAAGGACGCCCACGACGAACTGGCCGGCGCTCTGGCGCAGTCACGGCAGTTCTCCAGCAGCGATCTGGACGAGCGTCTGCGCGACCTGGAGCAGCGCCTGAGATCGGTCAAGCAGCAGATCGAACACGCCGACAACAACAGCTACTCGCGCTTGCGCGAGGAGTTTTCGCAAGCCGACGTCGAGCGCCTGATGCGCTTGTTCAACGGCGCCCTGTTCAGTCTGCCCCTGGGCGAGGCCGGCATCGCCCTGGAGGATGGCGATGCCTGGGTGAAGTCTCTGGAAGGCGTGCTCGCCGGCTTCAAGGGCGAGCGCTTCGAGGCGCCCGGCCTGTCCATCGACCTCTCCCACATCGAGCCGCCGGCGCTGCAGGCCCTGGCCGACCGCGCCGCCCTGCGCGAACAGAAGGACCGTCTGGAGCGCGAGCTCAAGCAGCTCAGAACCCAGCAATCGGTCGCCGCCGACCTCGGCGCGAGCAAGGCCGAGGCCGAGCGGCTGTACCAGGCGGTGCTGGACGCGCAGAAGGCACTGGAGGACTTCCGCCGCAGCCAGACCCTGGCCGCCGAGGAGTCGACCAAGCTGGAGAAGCTGGCCCAGGCCGAGGCGCTGCAAGACGAACTCAAGCGCTCCAGCGATGCCTTCGCCGAGCGCGTCCAGCAGCTCTCCGCCAAGCTGCAGCTGGTCGGCCGCCAGCTCGCCGATCTGGAAGCCAAGGAGCGCACCCTGGCCGACGCCCTGCGCCGGCGTCAGCTGCTGCCGGCCGACCTGCCGCAGGGCACGCCGTACCTGGAGCCGCTGGACGACTCCCTGGACAACCTGCTGCCGCTGCTCAACGACTACCAGGACAGCTGGCAGGCGCTGCAGCGCATCGACGGCCAGATCGAGGCCCTGTACGCCCAGGTGCGCCTGAAGGGCGTGGCCAAGTTCGACAGCGAGGAAGACCCTGAGCGCCGCCTGCGGTTGCTGCTCAACGCCTACGCCCATCGCCAGGACGAGGCCCTGACCCTGGCCAAGGCCCGCCGCGCCGCGGTCACCGACATCGCCCGAACACTGCGCAACATCCGCAGCGACTACGACAGCCTGGAGCACCAGCTGGCGCTGTTCAACCGCGAGATCAACCGGCGCCAGGTCTCCAACCTGGAGAGCTTCCGCATCGTCCTGGCGCCGAACCGCGATGCGCTCAGGCACATCGACCAGATCATCCACAGCGCCGGGCAGTACGAGGAAGGCGAGACCCTGTCGGTGTTCGACCTGTCCCAGTCCGCCGAGCAGGACGCCAAGAACGAAGAAGCCAAGGAGTATCTGGCGCGACTGGTGGCGGCCAACCACAACCAGCTCGGCCTCAAGGACCTGTTCGAGCTGGCCTTCGAGATCACCAAGGTCGGCGGCCAGCCGGTGATCCACACCGACATCGACGGCGCGGCGTCCAACGGCACCACCATGACCATCAAGGCGCTGACCAACATGTACCTGCTGCTGCACCTGATGGACCGCGAGCAGGCCGGGCGCATCCGCCTGCCCTATTACCTGGACGAGGCCGCGGACATCGACGAACGCAACCAGCAGGCGCTGATCGAGACCAGCCTGCAGCTCGGCTTCGTGCCCATCCTCGCTTCGGTGAAACCGCAGGTGTCGGCCCACGTCGCCATCGACTTGGAAGGCGGCAGCGGCCCCAGTGGCATCTACATCGACGAGGCGGACTGGAAATTCATCAAGCGCCGCGAATTGGCCGAACTGCCGAGCGAGGCCCCGGACGAGGTCGGCGAACCGGCCTGACGGCGCAAAGGACGAGGGCCGCGATTGCGGCCCTCATTTCCCGACTCAGCGGTCCTTGCCCAGGGCGATCTTCGGCGCCCAATGCAGCCACTCCTCGTTCGCCTCGCCGTACAGGGGGAAGGTCTGCCCCGGCTGCGCCGGCTTGCCCATCTGCTCGCCTTCCGGGGTGGCGAAGGCGATGCCGCCTTCCAGCAGGGTCTCCACCGACTCGGTACGGATCTGCGCCCCTTTGAACAGGCCGAAATCGAAACCGAAGCCGCTGGCGTTCCAGAAGCGGCTGCCGCTGCGCACCAGCGTCGCGTAACGGGGCTCGATGAGAATGCCGACCAGGACCCGGTCGGCGTTCGGCCCCAGCTGGAAATCGGTCACCTTGCCGACCGCCACCTCCCGGTAGGTCACCGGTACGCCCGGCTTCAGCGAGCCGCGCCGCGGCGCGCTGAGCACCAGGCGCAGCCCGGCCTCCTCGCCGGACACGCTCGGCGCCTCGGAGGCGGCGACGAAGCGGGTCTGGCGCGCGGCGTTGTCAGGTGCCGGCTGCACCTCCAGGTAGGGGCCGCTGACCAGGGTATCCAGGTTGGCGGTATGGGCCAGGCCCAGTTCGGGGCGGACCACCCAGAACCGGGTGCCGGCCCGGGCGATACGCTCCGCCGCCTTGCCGATCCTGGCATCGAGCAGGACGCTCTTGAGATCGTCGCTCAGCTCGACCCGGTCCACCTTGCCCACTTCCAGGCCCTTGTAGCGGATCGGCGTGCCCGGGCGCAGCCCGTCGCCGCGCTCCACGCGAATCTGCACCGACACGCCTTCGCGCAGGGCGGTCTCGCGGTCGGCGTACAGCTCGAAGCGCTGGATGCGCCTGTCGACCGCCGCCTTGGGGTCCGGGGTCTCGAAGGCGATCCCGCCGGCCAGCAGGCTCTGCACCGATTCGCTCTTCACCTCGATGCCGGACAGGCCGCCACTCAGGCTGATGCCGCTGGCATTCCAGAAGCGCGTCGAGCTGTTGACCAGGTTGGCGTAGTCCGGCTCGATGTGCACCCCCAGCAGTACGCGCTGGCGGTCCGGGGAGAGCTGATAGCTCTGCACCGAGCCGACCTTGAGCTTGCGGTAGAGGACGGGACTGCCGATATCGAGCGAGCCGAGGGTGTCGCTGGTCAGCACCAGATGCAGGCCGGGCGCGCCGAGATCCATGGGCGGCGCCTTGGGCCGGGCGACGAATTCGCGCCTGGGCGTCCCGCCCTTCTCGCCAGGACGAATACCGATGTAGTTGCCCTTCACCAGCGCCTCCAGCCCGGTCACGCCGCCCAGGGAGATCGAAGGCTTGACCACCCAGAACTCGGCGCCGGCGACCAGGTAGTCCTCGATCAGGGGGTCCAGCGTCAGCTCGGCCCTGGCCGTCGAGAGACCGGGCTCGACCTGCAGGGTCTTTAAGGTGCCGACCTGGATGCCCTTGTACACCACCGGGGTTCGCCCGGCCTGCAGCCCCTCGAAATCGCCCAGCTCCAGGGCGATCTTGATCCCGGTCTGCGCGGCGTCGAAGCTCTCGTACAGGCGGAACGGAAAGCGCGTATCGGTCGGCGGGCTGTCCTTGCGATTCTCCGGCGTGGCGAAGGCGATGCCGCCCGCCACGATGCTGGCCAGGGATTCGCTATGGAACTTGACCCCGCCCAGGCCGGCATCGACCGTGATGCCGCTGGCGTTCCAGAAGCGGGTGTGCTTGCGCACCAGGTGGGCATAGGCCGGCTCGATGAAGACGTTGATCTCCACCGTGCTCTGGTCCTCCGCCAACCGATAGCTCTTCACCCGGCCGACCTGGATCTGCTTGTAGAACACCGGGCTGTCGCGATTCAGCGAGCCGAGCCGGTCGGCCTTCAGCTTCAGGTGCAATCCGGGCACGCTGTCGGGCATCGGCGGTGCCTCCAACAGGGCGGTGAACTTCTTCTTGGGCTCGCCATCCCCCGGGCTCACCGCGATGTAATTGCCCGAGACCAGGGTTTCCAGGCCGCTGATTCCGGCCAGCGTCACGCTCGGCTTGACCAGCCAGAAGCGCGTATTGCTGCGCAGGTAAGACTGGACTTCCTTGTTCATCTCCAGGGTCGCGACGACCCCTTGGTTGGCGCCCTCGCCATTCAGGGCGAGATCGACGACCTTGCCGACCGGCATGCCCTTATAGATGACCTCGGTCTTGTTCGCCACGATGCCTTCGCCGCTGCTGAACTGCACCTGCACCTCGATGCCGGCCTGACTGTAGGCACGCCAGGCGAGCCAGGCACCGATCAGCAAGGCGATCAATGGCAGCACCCAGATTGCTGACCAGTTCGAGGCCGGTCGGACTCTGGCCGTCGGCAGGTCATTCTTGGTCATCGTACGACTCCGTGTTGTCCCAGATCAGGCGGGGATCGAAAGTGATTGCGGCCAGCATGGTCAGGATCACCACGCTGGCGAAGGCCATGGCCCCCAGGTCGGCCTCGACGCGCGCCAGGGTACCGAAATTCACCAGCGCCACGAGAATGGCGATGACGAAGACATCCAGCATCGACCAGCGCCCGATCCACTCGATGAAGCGGAACATGACGATGCGCTGCCGTGCGGAAAGTGGCTGTTTGCGTTGCACCGAGATCAATAACAAGGCGATGCCTACCAGCTTGAAGGTCGGCACCAGAATACTCGCCACGAAGACCACCAGTGCGATGGGCAGGGAGCCGGCCTGTACCAGGGCGACGACCCCGGACATGATGGTATCCGGCTCGCCCTGCCCCAGGGCACTGACGGTCATGATCGGTAGCAGATTGGCGGGAATGTACAGGATCGCGGCGGTAATCAGCAGAGCCCAGGTCCGAGCCAGACTGTGCGGGTGCCGCGCGTGCACCGAAGCACCGCAGCGGGTGCAGCGCTGGCGGCCATGGTCCGAATCCTGGCGATTGAGCTGATGACATTCGGGACATATCAGGATTCCCGCCTCAATGGCCCGCATAGCGGCTCTCCCCTGACAGCGCCTCCCAGACCTGTTGGGGTGACATGACCACCTCCAGCCAGATCTGCAGCAGCAACAGACCGATGAAACATGCCAGACCGATGCCCATTTCGATATTAGCCAATGCGATCAGCTTGACGATCGAGACCAAGATGCCCATCAGATATACCTCGAGCATCCCCCACTCACGTAGGTGGTGGTAAGTCCTGTACAGGAACAACCCGTGGACACGCCCGACATCCCAGCGAATGCAGAGCAGGACTGCCAGTTGGCACAGCAGCTTGAGTAGCGGGATGCCCATGCTGCAGAGAAACACGACTACGGCGATGACTCGCAAGCCGCCATCGTACAGACTCCGCACCGCACTCCACACAGTGTCCTGCGTGGTCTGGCCCAGCAGATGGAGATGCATGATCGGCAGGAAATTAGCCGGGATGTAGAGCAGCAAAGCAGCCAGGGCCAAAGCCAAGCTGCGCTGCAACATTTGCGGACGATGGCTGAACAACTCGAAGCCGCAACGGGGGCATTCAGCTCGCTCGCCTAACGCCAGTTCCGGCTTGCGCATGAGCAGATCGCACTCATGGCAGGCAGCCAGTTGCTCCAGAGGAAGCTCGATCAGTTCTCGGGAATCATCAACATCGCACATGACAAAAACTCATTGAGCGGGAGGCCCGTGTCCAGACGGGCGAGCCGGAGCGGGCGTCGCGAGACGCTCCTCGGCGGCGAGCGCTGCACCCCTTTTTTCGCGGCGCAAAGACGAACCCCCGACCGGCAGGTGCCAGTCGGGGGTTCGGGATAGGCGCTTGACGATGACCTACTCTCACATGGGGAAACCCCA
>NZ_JBHRSJ010000028.1:0-686 GCF_042643485.1 Azotobacter bryophylli
AGGTCGGCGTCGTCGAAGACGATGAAGGGCGCGTTGCCGCCCAGCTCCAGGGAGACCTTCTTGATGTCCCGCGCGCACTCGGCCATCAGTTGGCGGCCGATCTCGGTGGAGCCGGTGAAGGACAGCTTGCGCACGACCGGATTGGAGGTCAGCTCGCCGCCCACCTCGCCGGCCGAGCCGGTGACCACGTTCAGCACCCCGGCGGGAATCCCCGCGCGCTCGGCCAGCTCGGCCAGGGCCAGGGCCGAGAACGGCGTCTGGCTGGCCGGTTTCAGCACCATCGTGCAGCCGGCGGCCAGGGCCGGGCCGGCCTTGCGGGTGATCATGGCGCTGGGGAAGTTCCACGGGGTGATGGCGGCGCAGACGCCGATCGGCTGCTTGAGCACGATCAGGCGCTTGTCGCTCTGGTGGCCGGGGATGGTGTCGCCGTAGACGCGCTTGGCCTCCTCGGCGAACCACTCGAGGAAGGAGGCGGCGTAGGCGATCTCGCCCTTGGCCTCGGCTAGCGGCTTGCCCTGCTCCAAGGTCATCAGCCGGGCCAGGTCGTCCTGGTGCTCGAGCATCAGCTCGAACCAGCGGCGCAGCTTCTGGGAACGGGCCTTGGCGGTCAGCGCGCGCCAGGCCGGCAGGGCGCGCTCGGCGGCCTCGATGGCACGGCGGGTCTCGGCCGCGCCCAGCTTCGGCAC
>NZ_JBHRSJ010000029.1:0-60955 GCF_042643485.1 Azotobacter bryophylli
CCAGCGCGGCCCGCCGGCCGGCGGGCGAGCTGCGCCGCAGGCCGGCCTCGGCGCGGCGCCAGGGCATCTGCGCCGGCCACGGCAGCCGCCGCAGCCGGGCCAGCAGGCCATCGCCCAGATGCCGGAGCGACCGGGTCGCGGCGCGCCAGACCAGCACCGTCCGGGCGGGGCGGGCCGGCTCGGCGCCGTTGCGCCAGAGCAGCAGCCACAGGGTCTGCACCGCGAAACGCAGCGGGTCGCCGGGGCGCGGGGAACGCCCGGCCAGCTGCGGATACCAGTCGGCCCAGCGGCCCAGCAGCGGCTGCCAGTTCGGTCCTTCCAGGCGCAGCAGCGCCCAGGCCAGCAGGTTCAGCAGGCTGAGCAGCAGCGCCGTCGGCGCGCTGGCGCCGCGCTCGCCGCGCAGCCGGCGGTACGACCAGAGGCGCTGCCGCCAGCCGCCGGCGGGTGCCGGGTACGCCAGCGTATTCATGCGCTCACCCCGCGCGGCGCCGCCGTCTGCCGCGCACGGGCGGCCAGGCACCAGACCGCCAGGCTGTTCAGATCCTGCGCGGCCAGGCTGTGCGGCGCGTACAGGCCGACCGGCAGCTTATTCGCCAGCGCCTCGGCGAGCGCCTCGTCGGCGTGCACGCACTGCGGCACCAGGCGGCTGCCGAGGCTCTGCTGCCAGAGCAGGCGCAGATCGCGCTGCAGGGCGCGGGTCGGATCGAAGCGGTTGAGCAGCAGCGACTCACCCTCGCCCGTCCAGCCCTGGAGCAGCGCATGGCAGGCCGCGTCGGCCTCCAGCACGCGCAGCGCGAGATCCAACGGGCCGGCCGCGGCGTGGCCGGCGAGGCGCTGCGGCATGTCGAACAGCAGCCAGTCGAAATGCGCCGCCAGCTCCGCCCGGCGGGTGCTCCAGAATTCCGGGGTGCCGAGCAGGAAGCGCTCGAGCTGGCCCTGCTCGGCCGCCGCCAGACGGCCGTAGGGCAGCAGGCACAGGCCCTCGCGCAGTTGCCAGAGTGAGTCGGCCCAGAGCCGCTGGTCGAGCAGCGAGCGCGCCCAGCCGCCCTCGTCGGCGAACGGCAGGTTGCCGTGCAGGCGCAGCAGGTTCTCCGGACACAGATCGACCAGCAGCACGCGTTGGCCGAGCGCGTGCAGGGCCTGTCCGAGCCCGGCCACCAGGCTGCTGACGCCGCAGCCGCCGCGCAGTCCGACGAGCCCGAGACTGGTCATGCCGGCACTTCTTCCCGGCTCGCCGCGCCGCTCGGCAGCGCCGCGCGCGGGGCGAGCTCGGCCAGCAGCGGCCAGCGCGCGATGGCCTGTTCCAGCTCGAGGCGGACCGACAGGTCGAGGTAGTCCAGCCCGTTCAGGCCTAGGCGCTGGCGCAGGGCGTCGATGTCGCTTTCGCTCGTGCCGGGTTCGTCGTTTCGCATCACGGGTACCTCTTCCATCGCTCAGGGCTGGCTCTGCGGATAGGGCAGCCACTGCCCCTGGTCCTGCAGGCGCACATAGGGCCGGCCGGCATACTCGAGCACCACGCTGCCGGAGTTCTCCGATACCTTGGCGGTCTGCGGCAGGTCGCGCGCCAGGCTGGCCAGGTCGTAACCGGCCTGCCCGGCCGGCGGGCCGGCGTACAGGCGGGTCAGCAGCTCGGCCAGCGCCAGGTAGCTGGTCGGCGTGCCGATCCGCTGCGGCCCGGAAGCGCCGTCCAGCGGCAGGCCGACCAGCTTGACCCCCACCGGGATATGGGTGATCGACGGCGAGGGAATCTCGCGCATGCCGGCGATCTGCAGGCGGTCGCCGTGCAGCGAGGCGCCGTGCTCGGGGATCAGCACCACCACCGTCGGCCGTCCGCTGCGCTCCAGCTGGCCGACGAAGGCGTCGAGATCGTCCAGCATGCGCTGCGCGCGTTCGGCATAGCCGGCGCTGCGGGTGCCGCCCTCGGGGCGGACGATGCGGTTGCCGTCGTGCAGGGTGATGGTCTGGTACAGCAGCGACACCCGCTGGGACGGATCGGCCTGGCGCTGTTTCCACCAGGCCTCGAGCTGGTCGAGGTCGCGGTTGATCGGCGAGGCGTCGAAGCCGACCAGCGCGCGCGGCAGGCTGTCGGGCGGGAACAGCGGCGCGGGCAGATGGCCGCTCTGGCGGATCGCCTGCAGGTAGTTGTCGAAACGGCCGTCGTGGTTGAGTGCCAGCTCGATGTGGTAGCCGAGCCGGGCCAGCTGGTCGAACAGCTGGCACTGCTCCGGAGCCGGCTCGTACAGCGCGGCATGGGGGCTCTGCCCGCAGTTGGCGCGCTGCAGGCGCAGGGCCGCCGGGCCGCTGTAGGCGGTGGCCGAGTTGAAGTCGTCGAAGCGGATGTCCAGCCGCTGCAGCAGCGGATGCCGGTCCAGGCCGACCGAGCGCAGGTCGTCCCATGCCAGCGAGCAGACGTTGAGGAACAGCAGGTCGAAGGCCGGCCCCGGGCGGGCGCTGTCGAAACTCACCTGGCGCTCGGCTTCGCCGCGGTAGAAGTCGGCCAGATAGCGCTCTAGGGTGGCGTTGTCCGGCGGACCACCGGCACCGGCCGGTGCCGCGTTGCCGCCTGCCTGGGGCGCGGCGGCCTGCGCCATCGGCGGCAGCGCCGTCGCATAGGGCATCGGCAGGGCCTGCAGGCCGAGCCAGAGCAGCCCGGCCAGGCTGACCGTGGTCAGGCGCAACCAGGGCGCCAGCAGCTGGTAGGCCAGCAGCAACAGCAGTGCGGCGCCCAGCTCGTGCCAGTCGACGAAACGCCCGGCCAGCTCCAACAGATAGGCCGGCGAGAACTCCAGCAGCGCCTCCTGGCGCTCCAGCAGACGCTCGAGCGGCGGCAGCCAGCTGTCGTGGTAGAGCAGCGCGATTCCCGCCGGCAACGCCAGAACGGTGCGCAGGTGCGCCGCCCAGCGCGGCAGCGGCAGCAGCAGCGCGGCGGCGAACAGCAGGTTGGGCAGCGCCTGGAAGTTCAGCAGGCCGAACCAGACCAGGGCGAACTTGGCCAGGAAATACAGATTCCAGGCCCCCAGGCCGCGCCAGCGCGGGGACGACGCAACGGCGGGCAGCGTCATGGGCGTCCCTCCCCTTGCAACGGACGCCGGCGCGGCGGATAGGCGCGCAGATGGCGCGACGGCAGGAGTCGCGCCAGCCAGCCGGCCAGGCGGCGCAGGACGGCGATCAGCAGCAGCACCAGGGGAGCGCTGAGCAATGCGGTCAGACCCAGCAGCTGCCAGAATTGAACGTCGCTCATGGCGCCCCCCCCAGCCCGGCCAGGCCGATGCGCGCCGGCGCCAGCGGGCCGGCGGCCGGCGAGGCGCGCTCGGCCTCGCCCGGCTCCGGCAGGCGCTCGACCCCGGCCGCCGCGACGGCGGCCACCAGCTCCTCGGTGCCGGGGAAGATCCGGTAGCCGCTGAACAGCTCGCGCCAGGACAGGCGGAAGACGTGCCCCAGGGCCACGTCGAGCACGTCCTGGCGGCAGGCGAAGAGGAACAGCCAGAGATTGCCGCCGGCCACGCAGGCCAGGTCGCCGGCGCGACGCAGACGGCACTGGCCGAGCACCAGGGACAGGTTCAGGCCCTCCACCGGGCTCAGGCACAGCAGCAGGTGGTTGACCTCGCCGCCCTGCTCGGCGTCGAACAGGTCGACCACCGCCGCGGCGAACTCGTGGGCCGGCAGCAGTCCGCGCAGCGCCGGCGGGCGCAGGCGCTTGAGGGTCGCCCCCAGGTCTTCCGGCAGGCTGCGCGTCCACATCTGCCCGGGCAGGGTGTCCAGCAGCCCGAGGAAACGCGACAGGCCGGTGCCGAAGGGCACGACCAGGCTGGCGCCGCAGAGCAGCAGCAGGCGTTCGTCGAGATGGCGCAGGCAGGGCGCGATCTCGCGCACCACCAGACGCAGCGCCCGGCCGCGCCGCTGGCGCAGCCGGTAGAGAGACTCGGCCAGCTCGCCGACCCGGCCGTTGTCGGCGACGACGAAGACCACGCAGGCCGCAGTGGCGCCGCCGGCAGCGTTCAGCAGCGATTCGTCGTCGTCGTACAGGCGCCAGTGCTCCGACAAGGGCGGCGCGCCCTCGAGCGCAGTGCGCCGGGCCAGGTAGAGATGCCGGTCGCTGGCGGCGGCGGAAACGTCGGCGCGGGCGCTCTCGCCCTGGCAGGCGTAGCCGCCTTCGAGCCGAACCAGGCGCGCCTCGACCGCGGCCTGCACGCCAAAGGCGTTGCGCCAGTAGTGCACCTGGTAGTTCAGGGAGCCGTCGCCGTGGGTCAGTTGGGCCAGGCCGGAGAGGAACTCGTTGCACGCCAGCAGCCGCTCGCACGATCTCGCCACCTGGCCGTGGCCGAGCACCAGCAGGCTGCAGCCGCACTGCAGCAGCCAGCGCTGCAGCTCGCCGCACCAGGCTTGCAGGGCGGGATCGGAGAAGGCGTCCCAGCAGGCCGCCGGCGCCAGCAGCAGGATCAGTTGGCCGCGCGGCGCGCGCAGGCGCCGCAGTTCGCGGCCGAGCAGTCGCAGGGCGGACGCCGCGTCCTCCTCGGCGAAGGCGTAGGGCCAGAGCATGCCCGGCCCCTGGTCGGCGCCCAGCGAATCGAGCAGCGTCGTCGGCGAGCCGCCGCACACCACGAGGATGGCCCGCGACTCCGTCGGCAGGCCGGCCAGCACCTGGCGGCCGAGCGCCTCGGCATCCCCCGCCTGTTCGCAGCTCAACCAGTAGAGGCCGCCCTGCCGCAACTGCGCCCACTCTTCCCGCAACCCGGGAATGGGCAATGCATAATTATTATTGTTCAAGCGCGCCCTACTCCCGATAAACGCGTCGTCGCCCGATCCGGGGGTACATCTAGAGCCATGACAACCGCTGCCAGGGAGCGCCTTGAAACCAGCACCGACCGAAAAGCAAGTTATGAAGCTGTCAGGAACTGTGACGGGTACCACATAAGTGGCATATTCGTGCCAATTTATTCAAAATTTCGTGAAAAGTCGAAAAGTTTGACGTGGCAAATTGACGCACTCGCTGTAAGGGAACTTCGCTGCACCCGCGCGGTCCCCGATGACCAGCGACGACCGCGCCCCGGCGCGCCGCTACGGTTATAATTCCGCCCTTTCCGGCCGGCTGCCCGGCCTTCGTCTCCCGCATCAGCAGGAAGCCTCATGGACAGCATCAACTCCCGCATTGCCGAAGAACTGGGCGTGCGCCCGCAACAGGTCACCGCCGCCGTGGCGCTGCTCGACGAAGGGGCGACCGTGCCCTTCATCGCCCGCTACCGGAAAGAAGTGACGGGCAGCCTCGACGACACCCAGTTGCGCACCCTCGAGGAGCGCCTGCGCTACCTGCGCGAGCTGGACGAGCGGCGCGCCGCGATCCTCGCCAGCATCGAGGAACAGGGCAAGCTGACGCCCGAGCTCAAGCGCGAGATCCAGCTGGCCGATACCAAGACACGCCTGGAAGACCTCTACCTGCCGTACAAGCAGAAGCGCCGCACCAAGGGCCAGATCGCCCTGGAAGCCGGTCTCGGCGAGCTGGCCGACGCGCTGTTCGGCGACCCGCAGCTGAACCCGGAAAGCGAGGCTGCGCGCTTCGTCGACGCCGAGAAGGGCTTCGCCGACGTCAAGGCCGTGCTGGAAGGCGCCAAGTACATCCTCATGGAGCGCTTCGCCGAGGACGCCGCCCTGCTCGACCGGCTGCGCGGCTTCCTCAAGGCCGAGGCCACCCTGAGCGCCCGCCTGGTGCCGGGCAAGGAGCAGGAAGGCGCCAAGTTCAGCGACTACTTCGAGCACGACGAACCGCTCAAGGGCGTGCCCTCGCACCGCGCGCTGGCGATCTTCCGCGGACGCAACGAGGGCGTGCTGAGCGTCGCCCTCAAGGTCGGCGAGGAAGCCAGCGGCAGCGCGCATCCCTGCGAGGCGATGGTCGCCGAGCGCTTCGGCATCGACAACCGCGGCCGCGCCGCCGACAAGTGGCTGGCCGAGGTGGTGCGCTGGACCTGGAAGGTCAAGCTCTACACCCACCTGGAAACCGACCTCTTGGGCGAGCTGCGCGAGCAGGCCGAGAGCGAGGCGATCACCGTGTTCGCCCGCAACCTGCACGACCTGCTGCTGGCCGCACCGGCCGGCCCGCGCGCCACCCTCGGCCTCGACCCGGGCCTGCGCACCGGCTGCAAGGTGGCCGTGGTGGACGCCACCGGCAAGCTGCTGGACACCGCTACCGTCTACCCGCACGCGCCGCGCAACGATTGGGATGGCACCATCGCCGTGCTCGCCGCGTTGTGCGCCAAGCACCGGGTCGAGCTGATCGCCATCGGCAACGGCACGGCGAGCCGCGAGACCGACAAGCTGGCCGGCGAGCTGATCCGCCAGTTCCCACAGCTCAGGCTGACCAAGATCATGGTCTCCGAGGCCGGCGCTTCCGTGTATTCCGCCTCCGAGCTGGCCGCGCGCGAATTCCCCGAGCTGGACGTGTCGCTGCGCGGCGCCGTCTCCATCGCCCGCCGCCTGCAGGACCCGCTGGCCGAGCTGGTGAAGATCGAGCCCAAGGCCATCGGCGTCGGCCAGTACCAGCACGACGTCTCCCAGCTGCAGCTGGCGCGCTCGCTGGACGCGGTGGTGGAGGACTGCGTGAACGCCGTCGGCGTCGACGTCAACACCGCCTCGGCCGCCCTGCTGGCGCGCATCTCGGGCCTCAACGCGACCCTGGCGCAGAACATCGTCGCCTTCCGCGACGCCAACGGCGCCTTCAGGAGCCGCGCGGAGCTGAAGAAGGTGCCGCGCCTGGGCGAGAAGACCTTCGAGCTGGCCGCCGGCTTCCTCCGCGTGATGAACGGCGACAACCCGCTGGACGCCTCGGCGGTGCACCCGGAGGCCTACCCGGTGGTCAAGCGCATCGCCGAGACGACCTCCCGCGACATCCGCTCGCTGATCGGCGACTCCGGCTTCCTCAAGCGCCTGGACCCGGCGAAATTCACCGACGAGACCTTCGGCCTGCCGACCGTCACCGACATCCTCAAGGAACTGGACAAGCCCGGTCGCGACCCGCGCCCGGAGTTCAAGACCGCCGAGTTCCAGGAGGGCGTCGAGAGCCTCAAGGACCTGGTGCCCGGGATGATCCTCGAGGGCGTGGTGACCAACGTGACCAACTTCGGCGCCTTCGTCGACATCGGCGTACACCAGGACGGTCTGGTGCACATCAGCGCGCTGTCGGAGAAGTTCGTCAAAGACCCGTACGAGGTGGTCAAGGCCGGCGACATCGTCAAGGTCAAGGTCATGGAGGTGGACATCCCGCGCAACCGGGTCGGCCTGTCGATGCGCATGGGCGACACCCCCGGCGAGAAGGTCGACGGCCCGCGTGGCGGCGGCAAGCCGCGCGGCAACGCCCCGCGCAGCGAGCGTCACTCGGCCCAGGACAAACCGGCCCCGGCCAACGCCGCCATGGCCGCGCTGTTCGCCAACGCCAAGCAACTGAGGAAATGAGACCGTGAGCGCCCAAGAAGAAGCGATCGGCGTCAGCAGCGCCTTCGGCCGCCTGCTCGGCCTGGAGATCCTCAAGGCCGAGCGGGGCGAGGCCCTGGTGCGCCTGAGCATGCACGACGGCCTGCGCAACCTGCACGGCAAGCTGCACGGCGGCGCGCTATTCTCCCTGATCGACACCGCCATGGGCCAGGCCAGCCTCAGCCTCAGCGACGGCAAACCGGGCAGCGTGACTTTGGAGTGCAAGGTCAACTACATGCGCCCGGTCAGCGAGGGCGAGCTGACCTGCCACGCCAAGGTGCTGCACGACGGCACCCGCACCCAGGTGATCGAAGCCGAGGCGCTGCAGGAAGGCAAGCTGGTGGCCAAGGCCGTGGCCACCTTCGCCAAGCTCTGAATCGCCGCGTGCGGCCATCCGGGGCCTCTTGTAGAGTGCCCCGCAAGCCCCCATATTGGGCCGATCGTGCCTGAAGGAAGTCCGAACTTGAGCGAGCCATTCTCCCGCCGCCTGGCCCTGCTGGGCGAGCCCGCCAACCTGCCCCTGCTCAAGCAGTGCCGGCATGGCATCGAGCGCGAATGCCTGCGCGTCGATGGCGACGGCCAGCTGGCGCTGACCCCGCACCCCGCGGCACTGGGCTCGGCCCTGACCCACCCGCAGATCACCACCGACTATTCCGAGTCGCTGCTGGAGTTCATCACCCCGGCGGAAACCGACCCGGCGGCGACCCTGGACGACCTCGATCGCATCCACCGCTTCGCCTACAGCAAGCTCGCCGGCGAATACCTGTGGAGTCCGTCGATGCCCTGCCCGCTACCGGCCGAGGAGATCATCCCGATCGCCCGCTACGGCAGCTCCCACATCGGCCAGCTCAAGCACGTCTACCGCAAGGGCCTGGCGCTGCGCTACGGCAAGACCATGCAGTGCATCGCCGGCATCCACTACAACTTTTCCCTGGCCGAAGGCCTCTGGCCGCTGCTGCAGCAGGCCGAGGGCGACCGCCAGAACGCGCGCGACTACCAGTCCGAGCGCTACATCGCGCTGATCCGCAATTTCCGCCGCTACAGCTGGCTGCTGATGTACCTGTTCGGCGCCTCGCCGGCTCTGGACAAGAGCTTCCTGCGCGACCATCCGCACCACCTGCAGCAGCTCGACGACGAGACCCTCTACCTGCCCTGGGCGACCAGCCTGCGGATGAGCGACCTGGGCTACCAGAACAACGCCCAGGCCGGCCTCACGCCCTGCTACAACGACCTGTCCAGCTATACCGACAGTCTCCTCCAGGCGGTCTCCACGCCCTACCCGCCCTATGCCGAGGTCGGCACCCAGCGCGACGGCGAGTGGCTGCAGCTGAACACCAACCTGCTGCAGATCGAGAACGAGTACTACTCGAGCATCCGCCCGAAACGGGTGACCCGCAGCGGCGAGCGGCCGCTGCAGGCGCTGATCGCCCGCGGCGTGCAGTACATCGAGGTGCGCTGCCTGGACATCGACCCCTTCCTGCCGCTGGGCATCGACCTCGACGAAGCGCGCTTCCTCGACGCCTTCCTGCTGTTCTGCGCCCTGCAGGACAGCCCCCTGCTCGGCGGCGAGGAATGCCGCGACTGCAGCGCCAACTTCCTCAAGACGGTCAAGGAAGGACGCCGCCCCGGCCTGCACCTGCAGCGCCGGGGCCAGCCGGTGCTGCTGCAGGACTGGGCCGCCGAGCTGCTGGCGCAGATCCGCCCGCTCGCCGAGCTGCTCGACCGGGCCGACGGCGGCGACGGCCATCGGGCCGCCCTGCGCGCCCAGGAGGCCAAGGTCGCGGATGCCGCCCTGACCCCGTCGGCCCGGGTGCTCGCCGCCCTGCGCGACGGCGGCCAGAGCTTCCGCACCTTCGCCCTGCGCCAGAGCCGACTGCATGCCGAGCACTTCCGCAGCCGCCCGCTGGACGAGAGCGAGCGCCGGGCATTCGAGGACGGCGCCCGCGCTTCGCTGGAAGAGCAGGCCGAACTGGAGCGCAGCGAAGTCGGCGACTTCGGCAGCTTCGTCGCCGCCTACCAGGCGAGCATCCTCGGCATCGGCGTCTGACTCGCCGCCCCTCCGACGCATGTCGCAGCGCGCGGCGAGCGGAACGGCCGCTATACTGGCAATTCGGAGCCAAGCCGGCTCCGCCCCCGACCCGAGGAGTTCAGCATGAAGTTACGTTCCGCCCTGGCCGCTTGCGCCCTGCTCAGCCTGCCCCTGCTGGCCGTCGCCCAGGACAGCCCGGGCCAGCAGGCGATCCGCGAGAACAAGGCCATGATCCAGAGCCGGCTGGCCGACCTCGACTCCGAGCGCAAGGCCCTGGTCGAGGACAACATGGACCTCGACGAGGTGGAAGGCGCGAAGTTCTGGCCGATCTACAACAGCTATCGCACCGAGGCGGACAAGCTGAGCCTGGAGCACCTGGCGATCCTCATGGACTACGCCAGCGCCTACAACCAGGGCGCGGTGACCGACGCGGAGGCCCGCGAGTTGCAGAAGCGCTCGCTGGAGCTGGAAGAGGAGCGTCTGGAACTGAAGGAGAAATACCTCAAGCGCATCGCCAAGGAAGTCTCGCCGCGGCGCGCCCTGCGCTTCCTGCAGATCGAAAATCGGCTCAACGCCATGACCGTCATGGCGATCTCCCAGGAAGTGCCGCTGGCGCAGTGATCCGCCCGGCCAGCGCGCCGGCCTCTCGCGGCTTCCCCGGCCGCGAGGCGCCGGCGCGGCCTTCCCCGCTCCCGCCGCCTCACAACGCCTTCTCGAACACCTTGGAATTGCGCTGGTAGTTGTACAGCGAGGCCCGCGCCGCCGGCAGACGCTCGACGCTGCTCGGCTCGAAGCCGCGCTCGCGAAACCAGTGGGCGGTGCGCGTGGTGAGTACGAACAGGGTCTTCAGGCCCAGCTTGCGGGCCCGCGCCTCGATGTGTTCGAGCAGTTCATCGCCACGCCCGCCGTGGCGATACTCCGGATTGACCGCCAGGCAGGCCAGCTCGCCCCAGTCCGAGTCCGCCACCGGGTAGAGCGCGGCGCAGGCGACGATCAGGCCGTCGCGCTCGACGATGCTGAACTGGCCGATCTCCCGCTCCAGCACCTCCCGCGAACGGCGCACCAGGATGCCCTGCTCCTCCAGCGGCCGGATCAGGTCGATCAGGCCGCCGACGTCCTCGATGGTCGCCTCGCGCAGCCGCTCGAACTGCTCCTGGGTCACCAGGGTGCCGCCGCCGTCGCGGGTGAACAGCTCGGTGAGCAGCGCGCCGTCCTCGGCGTAGCTGACGATGTGGCTGCGCCGCACGCCGCCGCGGCAGGCCTGGGCGGCGGCGTCCAGCAGCTCGGCCTGGTAGTTGCTGCCCAGGCGCTCCAGATGCGGCGCGATCTGCTGCGGACGCAGCTCGCGGATCAGCGCGCCGTGCTCGTCCATCAGCCCCTGCTCGGCGCCGAACAGCAGCAGCTTGTCGGCGCCCAGGTCGATGGCGGCGCGGGTCGCCACGTCCTCGCAGGCGAGGTTGAAGATCTCTCCGGTCGGCGAATAGCCAAGCGGCGACAGCAGCACGATGGCGCGCTCGTCGAGCTGGCGGCCGATGCCGCGGCGGTCGATGCGCCGCACCTCGCCGGTGTGCTGGAAGTCGATGCCGTCGACCACGCCGATCGGCCGAGCGGTGACGAAGTTGCCGCTGACCACCCGCAGCCGCGCGCCCTGCATGGGCGAGGCGGCAATGTCCATGGACAGCCGCGCCTCGATGGCGAAGCGCAACTGGCCGACCGCGTCGATCACGCACTCCAGGGTTAGCGCATCGGTGATGCGCAGGTCGCGGTGGAATTTCGGGGTGAGCCCGCGAGCCGCCAGGCGCGCCTCGATCTGCGGACGCGAGCCGTGCACCAGCACCAGGCGCACGCCGAGGCTGTGCAGCAGCACCACGTCGTGGATGATGTTGCCGTAGTTGGGATGCTCGAAGCCCTCGCCCGGCAGCATGACCACGAAGGTGCGGTCGCGGTGGGCGTTGATGTACGGCGAGGCGTGGCGGAGCCAGTTGACGTAGTCGCGCATGGAAAACCTGTCGATGGAAAGTTCGTGTCTGCCGGCCCCGTCTTGCAGGAGCGGATTCGTCCGCGATTCGCGCTGCTCGAATCGCCAATGAATCGGCTCCTACGGGGTCGCTGCCGGAGCGAGGCAGTAGTGCCCGATCAGTTGGCGCAGCAGCTGCAGCGTCGGCTCGATCCTCGAGAGCTCCAGGTATTCGTTCGGCTGGTGGGCGCAGGCGATGTCACCCGGCCCGAGGATCAGCGTCTCGCAGCCGAGCTGCTGAAGATAAGGGGCTTCGGTGCCGAACGCCACCGCGCCGGCGGCGTGTCCGGTGAGGCGCTCGGCCAGGCGCACCAGCTCGCTGGCGGCCGGCTCCTCGAAGGGCGGCACGCTGGGGAACAGCGGGCGGAAGTCGATGCTCACCTGGCGCTGCTCGGCCAGCGGCTGCAGCTTCCGGAGGATCGCCGCGCGCAGCTGCTGCGGGTCCATGCCCGGCAGCGGGCGCAGGTCGAACTCCAGGGAGCACTGGCCGCAGATGCGGTTGGGGTTGTCGCCGCCGTGGATGCAGCCGAGGTTGAGGGTCGGCTGCGGCACGTTGAACAGCGGGTTGCGGTATTCGCGCTGCCACTGGCTGCGCAGGTCGAGCAGCTCGCCGATGGCCGCGTGCATGGCTTCCAGGGCGCTGCGGCCGAGGCTGGGGTCGGAGGAGTGGCCGCTCTGCCCGCGGATGTCGATGCGCTCCATCATCACCCCCTTGTGCAGGCGGACGGGCTTGAGGCCGGTCGGCTCGCCGATCAGCGCGGCGCGCCCGAGCGGCCGGCCGGCGGCGGCCAGGGCGCGGGCGCCGGACATCGAACTTTCCTCGTCGCAGGTGGCGAGGATCAGCAGCGGTTGGCGGAACGGCCGGTCGAGCAGTTCGCGCACGGCCTCGATGACCAGGGCGAAGAAGCCCTTCATGTCGCAGCTGCCGAGTCCGTGCCAGCGTCCGTCGCGCTCGCTGAGTTCGAGCGGGTCGCTGGCCCAGAGCGCGCCGTCGAAGGGCACGGTGTCGCTGTGCCCGGCCAGGACCAGGCCGCCGGGGCCCGAGCCGTAACTGGCCAGCAGGTTGCATTTGCCGGGCGCGACTTCCTGGATCTCGCAGGCGAAGCCGAGATCGCCCAGCCAGCCGGCCAGCCGCTCGATCACCGGCCGGTTGGGCAGGTCCAGGGCCGCCTGGGTGCAGCTCACCGACGGCAGGGCGATCAGCTCGGCGAACAGCTGTTTCAAGGGTGGGATGGCCATTCGCTGGGTTCCTCTGCAAGGGTCGGACCATGATAGGTCGTGTCGCTCACGGAGAAAACCGGCTCGGCGGCCGTCGGCGAATGAGGAACGAAGGTCCTCAATCTGGCATAATCTCGCCCCCTTCTCCGAACGGTCATCAAACCTTCATGTTCGATCTTTTCAGCGGGCTCGACGGCTGGGTCATGGTCAGTCTCGTTCTCGCCCTGCTCTTCGTCCTCACCTTCGAGTTCATCAACGGCTTCCATGACACCGCCAACGCGGTCGCCACGGTGATCTACACCAATGCGATGCCGCCACGCCTGGCGGTGTTCTTCTCCGGGCTGTTCAACTTCCTCGGGGTGATCCTCGGCGGCGTCGGCGTGGCCTACGCCATCGTCCACCTGCTGCCGGTGGAGCTGCTGATCAACGTCGACACC
The DNA here is from genome assembly GCF_042643485.1 of Azotobacter bryophylli. Classification (NCBI taxonomy): domain Bacteria; kingdom Pseudomonadati; phylum Pseudomonadota; class Gammaproteobacteria; order Pseudomonadales; family Pseudomonadaceae; genus Azotobacter; species Azotobacter bryophylli. The sequence goes on from NZ_JBHRSJ010000029.1 coordinate 13,163, forward strand.
CGCCACGGCCTGGTGATGGTGTTCGCGCTGCTCACCGCGGCCATCACCTGGAACCTCGGCACCTGGTACTTCGGCATCCCGGCCTCCAGCTCGCACACCCTGATCGGCTCGATCCTCGGGGTCGGCCTGGCCAACGCCCTGCTCGCCGGCATCCCGCTGGGCGAGGGGGTGAATTGGCAGAAGGCCATAGACATCGGCATGTCGCTGATCGCCTCGCCGCTGGCCGGTTTCGGCATCGCCGCGCTGCTGCTGCTGGCGTTGCGCTGGTGGCGGCCGGTCAACAAGATGCACGAGACCCCGCACATCCGCCGCGAGCACAAGGGCAAGAAGCACCCGCCGTTCTGGAACCGCCTGGTGCTGGTGGCCTCGGCCATGGCCATGAGCTTCGTGCACGGCTCCAACGACGGGCAGAAGGGTATCGGCCTGATCATGCTGGTGCTGATCGGCATCGTCCCGGCCAAGTTCGTCCTCGACCAGAGCAGCACCCCCTACCAGATCGAGCGCACCCGCGACGCGGCGGTGCATCTGCAGCAGTTCTACGAAGGCCACCACGACCAGCTGCGCGATTACCTGGCCCTCGGCAAGCACAACGCCGGCACCGAACTGCCGAAGAAATTCCGCTGCGATCCCCAGCTCACCGAGCCGACCATCAGCGCCCTGCTCGGCAACCTGGGCACCGTGCAGGACTACAAGGAGATGAGTCCCGAGAGCCGAGTCCAGGTGCGCCGCTACCTGCTCTGCCTGGACGACACGGCGAAGAAGGTCGGCAAGCTCGGCGGCCTGTCCCTGCGCGAGAAGGCCGACCTGGAGAAGCTGCGCAAGGACCTCACCGCCACCACCGAGTACGCCCCGCTCTGGGTGATCGTCGCCGTCGCCCTGGCCCTCGGCCTCGGCACCATGTTCGGCTGGCAGCGGGTGGTGCGCACCGTCGGCGAGAAGATCGGCCGCCAGGGCATGACCTACGCCCAGGGCATGTGCGCCCAGGTCACCGCCGTCGCCGCCATCGGCCTGGCCAACGTCTTCAGCCTGCCGGTCTCCACCACCCACGTGCTCTCCTCCGGGGTTGCCGGTACCATGGTGGCCAACCGCAGCGGCCTGCAGGGCGGCACCGTGCGCACCATCCTCACCGCCTGGATCCTGACCCTGCCGGCGGCCATGCTGCTCTCGGCCGCCTTCTTCTGGCTGGGCACCAAGCTGTTCGTCTGAGCGGCTCTCCGATCGCCGTGCGGGGCCCTAAGCCCCGCCGGCGCGACCGCCCGACGCGGACCAACCTATCTACGAGTCGACGATGGTCAAAGAAACCGAGATCAAACTGCGCGTCAGCCGCGCCACCCTCGCCGCCCTGCGCGAGCACCCGCTGCTGAAGAAGCGCAACAAGAGCGGCTGGCAGCGCCACGAGCTGTTCAACCAGTACTACGACACCCCGGAGCGCGACCTGGCCCGCGCCCGCGTCGCCCTGCGCCTGCGCCGCGACGGCGAGCAGTACATCCAAACGCTGAAGAGCCGCGGCCAGAGCGTCGCCGGGCTGTCCGAGCGCAACGAGTGGGACTGGTACCTGGAGCAGCCCAGCCTGGACCTGTCCCGGCTCGACGACCAGTGCTGGCCGGCCAGCCTGGCGGAACTGGACAAGCGCAGCATCCAGCCGGTGTTCAGCACCGACTTCGTCCGCGAGAAGGCCGACATCGCCTGGGGCCGCGGCAAGGCCAAGGTGGCCATCGAGGTGGCCCTGGACCTGGGCAAGGTGGTCGCCGGCGAACGCGAGGAAGAGATCTGTGAACTGGAGCTGGAGCTGCGCGAGGGTGAGCCCGCGGCGCTGCTGGAGCTGGCCATCGAACTGGCCGCCGACCTGCCGCTGATGCCCAGCGACATCAGCAAGGCCGAGCGCGGCTACCGCCTGTTCGATCCGGACAGCTACGCCCTCAGCCTGCCGCAGCCGACCCTGCACGCCGGGATGCCGCTGGACGACGCCTTCGCCGCGCTCGCCTGGCACCTGCTCGGCAGTAGCCAGCGCCTGGCCGAGCAGTACCGCTGGAGCGGCCACTGGAAGCTGCTGGAACAGTGGCTGCAGCAGCTCGTCGACCTGCGCGCCCTGCTCGGCAGCCTCGGCCAGGCCGCGCCGCGTGCCAGCTCCCACGACCTGCGCGGCGCGCTGGACGCCCTGCTGAACGACTGGCGTCCGCGCCTGGCCGCCGGCCGCGACGACGAAACCGCGCGCCAGGCGGCGCGGGAAGGGTTCGCCGCCGAGCTGGAGAACACCCGCTGGGGCCTGTTCTCGCTGAACGCCTCGCGCTGGCTGCTGGCCCGCACCTGGAGCGAGAAGCGCAGCGCGCGCGGCCAGCGGCAGGGCGCCGCGCCGCTCGGCAACTGGCTGAGGCATCTGCTCGAGGAAGAGGCCCAGGACCTGCCCCTGGCGCGCTACGAACGCCAGCCGGAAGACCTCGCCGAGCAGTTGCCGCGGATCGAGCGCCTGCTGGCCTGGCTGCGCCTGGCCCGCGTAGCGCTCGAAGTGCCGGAGGCCGACCGCCTGTACGGCGAGCTGAGCAAGCTGGGCGAGCTCGCCGCCCGCCCGCTGGACGACGCCCAGCTCGAGCTGCGGGCCGCCCAGGCGCACACCCTGCTGACGCTCAAGGCCTGGAAAGCCCTGCTGAAGTAAAAAGCGGAACGCGACAGCGACGGGCGCCGACCTGGATCACGGAAAGCGACCCGGGGAGCGTCCAAGCTTGGCCCGCCGCCGGCGCGGGCCAATGCCGCCCGGGGCCGGCCCAGCCATTCGAGGAATTCCCATGCAGTCCCACGCTTCATCCCGACAAGAAGACCGCTGGCTCGATCTGGGCGATCTGCTGCGCGAACTGGTCGCCCAGGGCCGGCTGGAGCAGGAAGCCGCCGAGCAGTGCCTGGCGATCCGCCGCAGCGCGCTGAACAACCAGCAGCACCCGCTGGAGTTCGTCGCCGCCCAGCAGCTCGACGACCGCCAGCGGCCGGGCCGGAAACTCGACCTGGAAACCCTCACCGCCTGCCTCGCCCAGTTCGCCGGCCAGCCCTACCTGCGCATCGACCCGCTGAAGATCGACGTGGCGGCGGTCACTCCGCTGATGTCCTACGCCTTCGCCCAGCGCCACCAGATCCTCGCCGTGGCGGTCTCGCCCGAGGCGGTGACCATCGCCAGCGCCCAGCCCTTCGTGTGCGGCTGGGAGGACAACCTGGTCCACGTGCTCAAGCGGCCGATCCGCCGGGTGGTGGCCAACCCGGCCGACATCCAGCGCTACACCGTGGAGTTCTACCGTCTGGCCAGATCGGTCAGCGGCGCCAGCGCCACCGACCAGAAGATCAGCGGCGTCGGCAACTTCGAGCAGTTGCTCAGCCTCGGCGCCAGCGACCAGGAGCCGGACGCCAACGACTCGCACATCGTCACCATCGTCGACTGGCTGTTCCAGTACGCCTTCCAGCAGCGCGCCAGCGACATCCACGTCGAGCCGCGCCGCGAGGCCGGCACCGTGCGCTTCCGCATCGACGGGGTGCTGCACAACGTCTACCAGTTCCCGCCGCAGGTGACCATGGCGGTGGTCAGCCGGCTGAAGAGCCTGGGCCGGATGAACGTCGCCGAGAAGCGCAAGCCGCAGGACGGCCGGATCAAGACCAAGGCCCCGGACGGCGGCGAGATCGAGCTGCGCCTGTCGACCCTGCCCACCGCCTTCGGCGAGAAGATGGTGATGCGCATCTTCGACCCCGATGTGCTGCTCAAGGGCTTCGACGAGCTGGGCTTCTCCGCCGACGACCTGCGCCGCTGGCAGAGCATGACCGCCCAGCCCAACGGCATCATCCTGGTCACCGGGCCCACCGGCTCGGGCAAGACCACCACCCTCTACACCACCCTCAAGCAGCTGGCCACGCCGGAGGTGAACGTCTGCACCATCGAGGACCCGATCGAGATGATCGAGCCGGCGTTCAACCAGATGCAGGTGCAGACCAACATCGACCTGACCTTCGCCAGCGGCGTGCGCGCGCTGATGCGCCAGGACCCGGACATCATCATGGTCGGCGAGATCCGCGACCTGGAAACCGCCGAGATGGCGATCCAGGCGGCGCTGACCGGCCACCTGGTGCTCTCCACCCTGCACACCAACGACGCGCCCAGCGCCATCACCCGCCTGCTGGAACTGGGCGTGCCGCACTACCTGCTCAAGGCCACCATCCTCGGCGTGATGGCCCAGCGCCTGGTGCGCACCCTCTGCCCGCACTGCAAGGCGCCGGCGCAGCTGGACGCGGACGACTGGCAGGCCCTCACCCGGCCCTGGAACGCCCCGCTGCCGACCGGCGCACACAAAGCGGTGGGCTGCCTGGAATGCCGCGAGACCGGCTACCGAGGACGCGCCGGGGTCTACGAGATCATGCTACTGAACGATGCCATCAAGCCGCTGATCAATGCCGACACCGACCTCACCGCCCTGCGCCGCGCCGCCTTCAAGGACGGCATGCGCAGCCTGCGTCTGTCCGGCGCGCAGAAAATCGCGACCGGCCTCACGACCCTCGAGGAAGTCCTGAGAGTCACCCCACAAAGCGAGCACCGATAACCGGCTAGGATGCCGCCTCGGCAAGCGCGACGGCGGCCTTCCGCGGGGCGCCACGCTTGGCCTCCCGGCCCATCCTCGAGAGATCCATGAACACCCGCCGCACTCCCCGCCCCCGCCCCGACCGTCTCCGGAACCGCTGATGCTGACCTATCTGCACATGCTGTCGGGCTGGGACTGGCTGAGCCTGGGCATCGTGCTGCTGATCCTCGAGGTGTTCGACGCCGGCGGCTATCTGCTGTGGATCGCCTCGATCGCCGCCAGCCTCGGCCTGCTCCTGCTGTTCTTCCCGCTGCCCTGGGAGCTGCAACTGCTGCTCTTCGCCGGGCTCTCGGCCCTCGCCGCGGGGGTCTGGCAGCGCTGCCGGCGGCGCCTGCCGCAGGGTTTCTGAACGATAGTCCCAAATTTTTCGCACGGGTCCGGAACTAGCGAAGCGGCGGGCAATCTGATCGCGGTCTTTTCCCCGGAGTACCCCCATGCACAGAAAGATCGCCCTCCTCGTCCTGGCCCTCGGCGCCGCGCCCATGAGCCCCGCACAGGCCGACGAGGACGGCTGGCGCGACCTGATCTCCACCGGCATGACCAGCGCCTCGACCTACCTGACGGTCAAGGACGACAAGCTGATCGTCGCCGCCCAGGACGACGCCGGCAGCTTCGTCGCCAGCGACGGACAGATCCGCGGCCCCTATCTGGAGGCCGCACTGCGGCAGATGCGTCGGCAGCAGCCGCAGCTGCAGGCCAGCGACATGGAGCTGGCCACGGCGATCCTCGCCGCCTCCGCCGACGCGCCCGGGCAGCGCTTCGCCGGCCACTGACGCCCTCCGCCCGACCTCCCGCAGGCGAAGGGATTCGCCTACTCCCGATACTCCTCCAGCGGCACGCAGGCACAGAACAGGTTGCGGTCGCCGTAGACGTTGTCGATCCGGTTCACCGTCGGCCAGTACTTGTGCGCCCGGGTGTGTGCGCTCGGCGTCACCGCCTGCTCGCGGCCGTAGGGCCGCTGCCAGTCCTCGAGCAGATCGGCCAGGGTGTGCGGCGCGCGCCTGAGCGGGTTGTCCTCGGCCGGCCAGTCGCCGGCCTGGACCTTGGCGATCTCCGCGCGGATCGCCAGCATGGCCTCGGCGAAGCGGTCCAGCTCGCGCTTCGACTCGCTTTCCGTGGGCTCGATCATCAGGGTGCCGGGGACCGGGAAGGACATGGTCGGGGCGTGGAAGCCGTAGTCCATCAGGCGCTTGGCCACGTCCTCCTCGGTGATGCCGGTCTCCGCCTTGAGCGGGCGCAGGTCGAGGATGCACTCGTGGGCCACCCGCCCGTTGCGGCCGCTGTAGAGCACCGGAAAGGCGCCGCTCAGGCGATGCGCCAGGTAGTTGGCGTTGAGGATCGCCACCTCGGTGGCCTCGACCAGCCGCGGCCCCATCATGGCGATGTACATCCAACTGATCGGCAGGATGCTGGCGCTGCCCCAGGGCGCTGCGCTGACCGCTCCGTTGCCCGGATTCGGCCCCTCCAGCGGCACCACCGGGTGGTTGGCGAGGAAGGACGCCAGGTGCGCCTTGACGCCGATCGGTCCCATGCCCGGGCCGCCGCCGCCGTGGGGGATGCAGAAGGTCTTGTGCAGGTTCATGTGCGAGACGTCGGCACCGATGTCCCCCGGCCGGGTCAGGCCGACCTGGGCATTGAGGTTGGCGCCGTCCATGTAGACCTGGCCGCCGTGGTCGTGGATCACCTCGCAGATCTCGCGGACGCCCTCCTCGTAGACGCCGTGGGTCGAGGGATAGGTGATCATCAGGCAGGACAGCTCGTCGCCGGCTTCGGCCGCCTGGCGCCTGAGGTCGTCCAGATCGACATTGCCGGCCTTGTCGCAGTCGACGATGCGCACCCGCATGCCGGCCATTTGCGCCGAAGCCGGGTTGGTGCCGTGGGCCGAGGACGGGATCAGGCAGATGTCGCGCCGGGCGTCGCTGCGGCTCTGGTGGTACTTGCGAATCGCCAGGAGTCCCGCGTACTCGCCCTGAGCGCCGGAATTGGGCTGCATGGAGAGGGCGTCGAAACCGGTTATGGCGCACAGCCAGCTCTCCAGCTCGGCGATCATCGCCCGGTAGCCGGCCGCCTGCTCGCGTGGGGCGAAGGGGTGCAGGGCGGCGAACTCCGGCCAGGTGATCGGCATCATCTCGCTGGTGGCGTTGAGCTTCATGGTGCAGGAGCCGAGCGGGATCATCGCCTGGTCCAGCGCCAGGTCCTTGTTCTCCAGGCGCTTGAGGTAGCGCAGCATCTCGGTTTCGCTGTGATGGGCGTTGAACACCGGATGCTGCAGGTAGGCCGAGGTGCGCTGCAGCTCGGCGGGAATGCCGCAGGGCAGTTCCCCGGCATCCAGTTCGGCGATTTCCAGGCCGTGGTCGGCGCCGAGGAAGACGTCCAGCAGCCGCGCCACCGTCTCCTCCGTGCAGGTCTCGTCCAGGCTGACGCCGAGCCGGTGGCGGCCGAGGATGCGCAGGTTGATCCGCGCGTCGCGGGCGCTCTCGATGATCGCCGTCTGGGCACCGCCGACGTCCAGGGTCAGGGTGTCGAAGAAGTGCCGGTTGATGCGCTGCACGCCCTTGCGCTCCAGACCGGCGGCGAGAATCGCGGTCAGCCGGTAGACGCGCTGGGCGATGCGCCGCAAGCCTTCGGGCCCGTGGTAGACGGCGTAGAAGCCGGCCATGTTGGCCAGCAGCACCTGGGAGGTGCAGATGTTGGAATTGGCCTTCTCCCGGCGTATGTGCTGCTCGCGGGTCTGCAGGGCCATGCGCAGGGCGGGGTTGCCGCGGGCATCCTTCGACACCCCGATGATCCGCCCGGGCATGGCCCGCTTGTAGTCGTCGCGGGTGGCGAAATAGGCCGCGTGCGGGCCGCCGTAGCCCATCGGCACGCCGAAGCGCTGCGCCGAGCCGAACACGATGTCCGCGCCCAGCTCGCCGGGCGGGGTCAGCAGCAGCAGGCCGAGCAGGTCGGCGGCGACGCAGGCCAGCGCCTGCCGGGCGTGCAGATGCTCGATCAGGGGCTTGAGGTCGGGAATTTCGCCGTGGGTGTCCGGGTACTGCAGGATGGCGCCGAACACTTCCTGATCGCCGAGCTTGTCCAGGGTGTCCACCACCAGTTCGAAGCCGAAGGTCTCGGCGCGGGTCTGCACCACGGAAATGGTCTGCGGATGGCAGTTCTCGTCGACGAAGAAGCGGTTGCTCCTGCTCTTGGCCACCCGGCGGGCCATCGCCATGGCCTCCGCGGCGGCGGTGGCGCCGTCGAGCAGGGAGGCGCTGGCCAGATCGAGGCCGGTGAGGTCGATGGTCAACTGCTGGAAGTTGAGCAGCGCCTCCAGCCGGCCCTGGGCGATCTCCGGCTGATAGGGCGTGTAGGCGGTGTACCAGCCGGGGTTTTCCAGCACGTTGCGCTGGATCACCGGCGGCGTGACGGTGCCGTAGTAGCCCATGCCGATCAGGCTGGTCCACAGCTCGTTGCGCGCGGCATGCTCCCGGAGCTTGGCCAGCGCGGCCTGCTCGTCCAGCGCCGGCGGTAGATCCAGCGGCCGCCCGAGGCGGATCGCCGGCGGCACCGTCTGCTCAATCAGCTCGGCGCGGCTGGCAAGTCCGAGGCTGGCGAGCATGGCCTGCTGCTCGGCGGCGTCGGGGCCGATATGCCGCTCGAGAAAGGCGTCGGTGGACTGGAGCTGGGCGAGGCTGGGGGTCAGGGACATGGACGCACTCCCGTAGAAAAGCGAAAGCCTCGACGAGCGAGGCTTTGCAGGATTTAGAGAAGTTTTCCGAACGCGTTGCGCCCCGGCACCCTCATCCGGGCGTCAGGACGGAACCTGCGCAGGCTGCGCGGCAGGGCCGGGCAACCTCCGGGGCGATCAGGCCTCGGCTTCACAGGCGGTCTGGTAGGCGGCGGCGTCGAGCAGCTTGTCCAGCTCACCGGCATCGCTCGGCTTGAGCTTGAAGAACCAGCTGCCGTAGGGATCGCTGTTCACCAGCTCGGGGCTGTCGGTCAGGGCCTCGTTGATCGCCACGACCTCGCCGGAGACCGGCGCGTAGATGTCCGAAGCGGCCTTCACCGACTCAACCACGCCGGCTTCCTGACCGGCGGTCAGCTGCTTGCCGACTTCCGGCAATTCGACGAAGACCACATCGCCCAGCGCGTCCTGGGCATGGTTGGAAATGCCCACGGTCACGGTGCCATCGTTTTCCTGACGGGCCCATTCGTGACTGCTCGCATAACGCAGGTCGGCGGGGATATTGCTCATGTCATTTCCTCGAGTGATGGCGAATAGCGTCCGCCTAATTTAGATCAAGGCCTTGCCGTTACGAACGAATTTAGCCTGCACCACGCGCACCGGGTACCACTTGCCGCGGATCTCCACCTCGGCCCGCACCCCGGTCGCCGCCGGCACCCGGGCCAGGGCGATGGACTTGCCCAGGGTCGGCGAATAGCTGCCGCTGGTGATTTCGCCATTGCCGAGGCCCTCGACCCGGACCGTCTGGTGGGCGCGCAGCACGCCGCGCTCCTCCAGCACCAGCCCCACCAGCTTGGGCTGGTCGCCGGCGGCGCGCTGGGCCTCCAGGGCCCGTCGGCCGACGAAGTCGCGGCCGGCGGGCTCCCAGGCGATGGTCCAGGCCATGTTCGCGGCCAGCGGCGAGACGTTCTCGTCCATGTCCTGGCCGTAGAGGTTGAGCCCGGCCTCCAGGCGCAGGGTATCGCGCGCGCCGAGGCCGATCGGAGCGATGCCGGCGCCCACCAGTTCGTTGAAGAGATCCTGGGCCTGCGCCGCCGGCAACATGATCTCCAGTCCGTCCTCGCCGGTGTAGCCGGTACGGGCGATGAACCAGTCGCCCTCGGGCAGGCCTTCGAAGGGCTTCAGCTGGTCGATCAGCGCGGCGCGCGGCGCGGAGACCAGCTCGGCGGTGCGCGTGCGCGCCTGCGGGCCCTGGATGGCGAGCATGGCCAGGTCGTTGCGCTCGCTCAGCTCGACGGCGAAGCCGTCCGCCTGCGTGCGCATCCAGGCCAGGTCCTTGGCGCGGGTGCCGGCGTTGATCACCAGCCGGTAGCCGAAGTCGGTGCGGTAGACGATGAGGTCGTCCACCACCCCGCCGCGCTCGTTGAGCATGGCGCTGTAGAGCGCCCTGCCGGTGGCCTGCAGGCGGCCGACGTCGTTGGCCAGCAGGCGCTGCAGCCAGGCGGTCCCCTGCTCGCCGCGGACATCCACGAGGGCCATGTGGGAGACGTCGAAGACGCCGCAGTCGCGGCGGACCTGGTGGTGCTCCTCGACTTGCGAGCCATAGTGCAACGGCATGTCCCAGCCGCTGAAGTCGACCATCTTGGCACCCAGGGCTAGGTGCAGGTCATAGAGGGGGGTGCGCTGTCCCATGGGGATTCTCCTTCCGTGCCTGGCGAGATGCGGGCGGGGCGCTGAGCGAAAAGTCTCTGAGCGGGCCATGATCCGGTAAGGCCCTGTCCGTGAGACCGTATCGAATGGCGCGCATTGTAGCTCCAAGGCATCCGCCGGTCATCGGCGAGACGACGAGGGAACCCGCCGGCCGGCACCGCCCCGGCCCGCAGGCCAGGAACGGCGCGGCCGGCCTGGCTACCCCCGGGCCAGCAGGGGCAGGTCGCCGCTCAGGCCCAGGGCCTGACGGACGAACAGGGCCTTGGCCTCGGGCAGCCGCTCGACCAGCTTCATGCCGGCGTTGCGCAGCCAGCGCAGCGGCAGCGGGTCGGCCTGGAACAGCCGCTCGAAGCCCTCCATCGCCCCCATCATGGCCAGGTTGTAGGGCATCCGCCGGCGCTCGAACCGGCTCAGCACGCGCTGATCGGCCAGACGCTCGCCGCGGGTGCGGGCGTGCAACAGGGTTTCGGCCAGCACCGCGGCGTCGAGGAAGCCCAGGTTGACCCCCTGCCCCGCCAGCGGGTGGATGCTGTGCGCCGCGTCGCCGATCAGCGCCAGTCCGGGCTCGGCGTAGCGCCGGGCATGGCGCTGACGCAGCGGAATGCACAGCCGCGGATCGACCTCCAGCACCTCGCCGAGACGCCGCTCGAAGGCATCTCCCAGGGCCTCGGCGAACGCCTCGTGGTCCAAGGCCATCAGGCGCTTGGCCTGTTCCGGAGTGGTCGACCAGACGATCGAGCACCAGTGCCGGTCGCCGTCCCGCTCCAGCGGCAGGAAGGCCAGCGGGCCGTCGTCGGTGAAGCGCTGCCAGGCGGTGCGCCGGTGCTCCTCGGCGCAGCGCACGCTGGTGACGATGGCATGGTGCAGGTAGTCCCACTCGCGGGTGGCACAGCCGGCCAGGCGTCGCACCGCCGAGTTGGCGCCGTCGGCGGCGATGAGCAGCGGCGTGCGCAGCTCGCGGCCGTCACCGAGGGTCAGCAGCCAGCCGTCGCCGGAGCGGCGCAGATGATCCAGCCGCGCGCCCGGCAGCAGGCCGACGTCGCTGGCGCGCAGCCGCTCGAGCAGGGCATCCTGCACCACGCGATTCTCGACGATGTGGCCGAGCACCTCGGCATGCACGCTGGCCGCGCCGAAGTGGATCTGCCCGGTGCCGGAGCCGTCCCACACCCGCATCTCGCCATAGGGGGCGATGCGCCGCGCGGCGATGCCGTCCCAGGCGCCGAGGCGCTCGAGAATGCGCTGGCTGGCGCAGGACAGCGCGCTGACCCGCGGCTCGAAGGGAGCCTCCGGCGCCCAGGGCGCGACCTCCAGCGATCCGCCGTCCAGCAGGAGAACGTCCAGCCCTTGCCCCTGCAGGGCCAGGGCCAGGGTGCTGCCGACCATTCCGGCACCGACGATGATCAGATCCGCGTCCATCCTTTCCTCATCACAGTAATCATGGGCGTCGCGCCCGCCGTCGAAGAGTTCCGCCTCAACCATCCGCCCGGATTCCGAGGCCCATGGCCTGGCGGGCGAACCAGCGCTTGGCCGGCGGCAGCAGATCGAAGCCGAGCAGACCGAGACTGCGCCCGCCGGCGAGCAGCGGCGCGCCCGTGGAGAACAGCCGGGTGACCCGGTCGGAGAAGCCCACGGTCAGTTGCTGGTCGAGGCGCTGGCGCTCCCGGTAACGCAGCAGGGTGGCGAAGTCGCCGGGCGCCGCCGGGCTCTCCAGCAGCGTCTCGGCCAGGCTCAGGGTGTCGCGCAGGGACAGGTTGTAGCCCTGCCCGGCGATCGGGTGCAGGCTGTGGGCGACGTTGCCGAGCAGCGCCAGATGCGGTCGCACCTGCTCCTCGGCCTCGATCAGGCTGAGCGGATAGAAGTTCCGGGTGCCGACCTGGCGGAAGGTTCCCAGCCGATAGCCGAAGTTCTGCTGCAGCTCGGCGAGGAACTGCCGGTCGTCCAGCGCCAAGAGGCGTCCGGCGTCCTCGCCAGGACGGGTCCAGACCAGGGCGCAGCGGTTTTCCGGCAGCGGCAGCAGGGCCAGCGGGCCGTGTTCGGTGAAGCGCTCGAAGGCCCGGCCGCAATGGGGCTCGCTCGGCGTGACGTTGGCGATCACCGCGCTCTGCCCGTAGGGCTGCTGGCGAACGCCGATGCCGAGCTGTCCGCGCAGGCCGGAGCGGCCCCCGTCGGCGAGCACCGCCAGCGAGCAGTCGAGGCTGCGTTCGTCGTCGAGCTGCAGGCGGTAGCCGTCGACCAGGGGCTCCAGGCCGACCACTTCGGCCGGGCAGTGCCAGGTGACCACTTCGGCATCCAGCGCCCGCCACAGGCAGCGGCCGAGCCAGGCGTTCTCCGCCACGTAGCCGAGCGCCGGCACGCCCTCCTCCGCCGCGCGCAGGCGCGCCGCGCCGAAGTGGCCGCGGTCGGAGACCTGGATCTGCAGGATGGGTTCGGCGCGACGGGCGATCTCGCTCCACAGGCCGAGGCGCTCGTAGATCTGCCGGGTGCCGTAGGAGAGCGCCGAGGAGCGCGCGTCGTAGCTGGGCTGGTAGTTGTCGCCGGGGGCGAACGGCTCGATCAGGACGATCTTCCAGCCTCGCCGCTTGGCGCCCTCCTGCAATGCCAGGGCCAGGCTGGCGCCGACCAGGCCGCCACCGATGATCGCCAGATCCACCCGTCCCATGCTCAGGCCACCTGCTCGCGTGCGGCGGCCATCAGCGCCTCGATCTCCTCGACGCTCTTCGGCACGCCGCCGGTGAGGATCTCGCAGCCGTCCCGGGTGACCACCACGTCGTCCTCGATACGCACGCCGATGCCGCGCCACCTCGCCTCGACCTTGAGGTTGTCGGGGGCGATGTAGATACCGGGCTCGACGGTCATGGCCATGCCCGGCTCGAGCACCCGCCACTCCCCGCCGATCTTGTAGTCGCCGACATCGTGCACGTCCATGCCCAGCCAGTGACCGGCACGGTGCATGTAGAAGGGCTTGTAGGCGTCCGCGGCGATCAGCGCGTCGACCTCGCCCTCCAGCAGCCCCAGCTTCACCAGGCCCGCGGTGATGACCCGCACGGTAGCCTCATGGGCCTCGCTCCAGTGCTTGCCGGGAGCGATGTGCTTGAAGGCTTCCAGATTGGCCGCCAGCACCAGTTCGTAGATGGCCTTCTGCTCCGGCGAGAACTTGCCGCCGACCGGGAAGGTGCGGGTAATGTCGCTGGCATAGCAGTCGATTTCGCAGCCGGCGTCGATCAGCACCAGGTCGCCGTCCTTGAGCGGGGACTCGTTCTCCCGGTAGTGGAGGATGCAGGCGTTGCGCCCGGCGGCGACGATCGAGCCGTAGGCCGGCATCTTCGCCCCGCCCTTGCGGAACTCGTAGTCCAGCTCGGCCTCCAGGTGATACTCGCTGAGCCCCGGTCGGCACGCCTGCATGGCGCGCACGTGGGCACGGGCGGAAATCGCCGCGGCTTCGCGCATCACCTTCACTTCGTGGGCGCTCTTGTAGAGGCGCATGTCGTGCAGCAGGTGATCGAGAGCGACGAACTCGCTCGGCGGCTGGGCGCCCTGACGGGCCTTGGAACGGATGGTCTTGATCCACTCCATCAGCTGGTGGTCGAAGGCCTCGTTGCTGCCGATGGCGTAGTAGACGCGGCTGCGGCCCTCGACCAGGCCCGGCAGGATGTCGTCGATGTCGGCGATGGGGAAGGCGTCATCCGCGCCGTAGTCGCGCACCGCGCCTTCCTGCCCGGCGCGCAGGCCGTCCCACAGCTCCCGCTCGGGGTCGCGCTCGCGGCAGAACAGCACGTACTCGCCATGGGCCCGCCCGGGAATCAGGGCGATCACCGCCTCCGGCTCGGGGAATCCCGACAGGTACTGGAAGTCGCTGTCCTGGCGGTACACATGCTCGACGTCGCGATTGCGGATATGCACCGGCGCGGCCGGCAGGATGGCGATGCTGTTGGGCTCCATCTGCGCCATCAGCTCCTTGCGCCGACGGGCGTATTCCGATTTCGGGATGCGGATCATGCACGCTCCTCGTAGACAGTGAAGGCGACTGCGCCGGGCGGCTCAGTGCAAAGAGGGTTTGGCCGGTGCCTCGACCGGCTTGGCGCATTCGGCGAAGAGCAGGAGCGGTGCGACGCGCAGGTATTCCATGACCTCCATGTAGTCGCTCTCGCCATCCTCGGTCTCTTCCAGGGAGTCCTGAACCTGGGCGATGGCGGCGATGTCCTGCAGCACCTCCATGGCCTCGGCGCTCAGCGCGCGATCGCCGGCGGTGAAGCCGAAACCGGTGAGGAAGCCCTGGCACCACTGCCCCAGGGCGACGGCGCGCTCGGCCAGCGGCGCCTCGTCGGACGGCAGCAGCAATACCAGGCTCATCTCGCCGCCGGCCAGTTCGCCCTTGACCATCTCCTGCAGACCGACAAGCGCTTGGCGCACGTTGTCCGGCATCTGGCTGCCGACCAGATCGGTGGCGTCGCTCAGCCAGGGCTCGATCTCGAAGCCGGCCCCCGCACAACTGCGACCGAGCAGCAGACCATGCAGTTCCGCCGGGGATGCCGCCTGGCCGGTGCTGGCCAGCAGGGCGGCGAAGGCCGCATAGGGGGATTTGTCGATGGACATGATGGACTCGCTTCCTGGTACCTCGGCGCCGCACGCAAAAGCCGGCAGGGGGCTATAGGCGCCGAAGGGGGTGAATGGCTAGAATAAAGCATCCGTATCCTAGCATCGGCGGGTGCGCCAGGACCAATCCGAGCGCAGCCGCCGGGCTATCCTGACAGGCCGCCGACGATCCGGCGAACAAGGCGAATCCAGCCGAAAAAGCGGCGTTTGCCCCTGACAGCTCGACCTTCCGCCAACGGCCTGACATCCCGTTTCACTCGCAGTCCACGTAGGGGATTCCATGGAAGATGCCAACCTTCAAGCCCTTGCCGCCAAGGTGGAGCTGCTGATCGAGCGCATCGAACAGATCAAGGCTCACAACAGGTTCCTGCTGGCAAACGAGAAGGCTTGGCGCGAGGAGCGCGCTCATCTGATCGAAAAGAACGAAATCGCCAGGCACAAGGTCGAATCTATGATCTTACGCCTGAAAGCACTGGAGCAGGATTCATGAGTCAGCCCAATACCGTCGTCGTCCATATTCTCGACAAGGATTACTGCATTTCCTGTCCGCCGGAACAACGCGCCAACCTGGAAAGCGCCGCCCGCTACCTCGATGGCAAGATGCGCGAGATCCGCTCCGGCGGCAAGGTCATCGGCGCCGAGCGAGTCGCCGTGATGGCTGCCCTCAACATCACCCACGACCTGCTGCACAAGCAGCAACGCCAGGACCAGCAGGCCGGCGCCACCCGCGAACAGGTGCGCACCCTGCTGGACCGGGTCGACCGGGCCCTGTCCAACAATCCGGATGAGCTGCACGGCTGAATCCGCTCGGGATTAGGGTATACTGGCCTCAACTCCCTGGTGTGTGCGCCAGTTGGCCACGTCCCTCTCCCGATACGCAAAACCTCGGAGGCTGCACGTGCGATCCGTGTGCATGTCCGCCTGACGGAAAGCCTTAAGATCGCCGGCAGTCGCCACCTTGAACTTTCGGGTTCAAGGGTCAAGCCGACAGCGGCACTTCGGGGAGCCCTCGTCTCTCGCCTCGCTTACCCCATCCGATTGCGGTAGGCTCTGCGCAAGTTATCCCTCCCGACTCGACCCATCATCGGCATGATCGAATCCGCCGGCCTTTCCCGTGCCCAGTTACGCCGCCTGCTGCGCCAGCGACGCCGCGCGCTCAGTATCTCCCAGCAACGCCAAGCGGCGCGCAGACTCTATCGCCAGCTGGCGCAGCATCCACTGTTCCGCCGCAGCCGGCATATCGCCCTGTATCTGCCCAACGACGGCGAAATCGATCCGCAGCTGCTGCTTCGAGAAGCGCAGCGGCGCGGCAAGACGACCTATCTGCCGGTCCTCAATGCCTGGCCGGCGACCCGCATGGTGTTTCAGCGCATACGGCCGGGGGAGAGGCTGACGCTGAACCGGTTCCGCATCCGCGAACCGCGCCCGAACCACGCCCGCCAGCGCAAGGTCTGGGCCTTGAGCCTGCTGCTGATGCCGCTGGTGGGTTTCGACCCGCACGGGGGACGTCTGGGCATGGGCGGGGGGTTCTACGACCGCAGCCTGGCCTATCGCGCCCGACGCAAAAATTGTCAGAAGCCGACGCTCTTGGGGCTTGCCCACGAATGTCAGAAGGTGGACCGGCTGGAACTGGCCAGCTGGGATGTGCCTTTGCAGGCAACGGTGACGGACAGAGCCTGGTACGGCGAGGAAGATCGGAGAACAACAGCACCGCACTCCCTGCGGTGCCAGTCGAAAAGGTAGGAAGCTACTGCAGCACGCTGGCGTTGACCGGCAACTGGTTTTGTTCCCAGTGGCTCTCCGCGTAACCGGTCGTGACCACCCCCAATCCGAACAGAATGACTAGAACCCACAGTAGATCTGGCTTGCGTTTCATCGACTGCCTCCCCCTTTAAGGCAACATTCCTTACGATGAACAGCGGTTTGACGGTGACCACAAAAAAGTGCTGGCTTCCCGAAAGCGGCGGCATTCTCCGCTAACCCGAGACGCCGCGCAAATGCTCCATACAACCGATCGTCGGCTGGTTTCGCCCAAGACTTTAGGGCGATTCGAGCCGGAACCTTGAGGCAATCTCCATGCCGTTTTGGCTGATGAAATCCGAGCCCGAAGAATTGGCGATCAGCACCCTACAGAAACTCGGCCAGACGCGTTGGGACGGGGTGCGCAATTACCAGGCGCGCAACTTCCTGCGCGAAATGCGTGACGGCGATCTGTTCTTCTTCTACCACTCCAGCTGCCCGCGCCCGGGCATCGCCGGCATTGGCCGGATCGTTGGCGAAGCCTATCCGGACCCGAGCGCACTCGATCAGCGGAGCCCCTATCTCGATCCCAAGGCCAGCATGGAGAAGAACCCCTGGAGCGCGGTGGATGTGCGGTTCGTCGAGGCCTTCGCCGACATCCTCGACCTGACGAACCTGCGCGGCAGGCCGGAACTGGCCGATCTGGCGCTACTCAAGAAAGGCAACCGGCTTTCGGTAATGCCGGTCGCCGAGGAGGAGTGGGCCGCCGTGCTCGCTCTACGCTGAGGCATTCAGCCCCGCGGCGCGTAGGCGAAGACATCGGCACGCATCTGATGGGGGTTCATGCCAGCCTCGACAAGAGCGTCCAGGGTGGCATAGACCATGACCGGCGAGCCGCTGGCATAGACATGCAGGTGCTTGAGATCGGTGAAATCCTCCAGCACCGCCTGGTACAGCATGCCGCAGCGCCCTTCCCAGCTGCACAGATCGCTGACCACCCTGTGCAGATGCAGATTCGGCAGGCTCTGCCACTCCTGCCAATGGGCCAGCGCGTAGAAATCCTCCGGCTGCCGGGCGCCCCAGTAGAGATGCACCGGATGGGGGAAGCCCTCGGCCCGGCAATGCTCGATCAGGCTCTGCATCTGCGCCATGCCGGTGCCGGCGGCGATCAGCACCAGCGGGCCTTCGGGCAGTTCGGCCAGGTGGGTATCGCCGAAGGGGAGCTTCACCCGCGCCATACCCTGGCGCCGGATGAACGCCAGCAGCTCCCGGACCGGAGCCTCGCGCGCCAGGATGTGCAGCTCCAGTTCGCGCCCCATGGCCGGCGCCGAAGCCAGCGAGAAAGCGGAGTATTCGCCGTTCTCGCGGGCCAGCAACAGGTACTGACCGGCGTAGTAGCGCGGCGATTTGCCGGCCGGCGCACGCAGGCGCAAGCGGAAGACGTCGCCGCCCACATCAAGGCATTCGACCAGTTGGCAGCTCAACTCGCGGACCGGTAGCTCTCCGCGGGCCATCACGCCATCCCAGTGCAACACGCAATCTTCCAGCGGCTCGGCCAGGCAGGTGAAGAGTTCGCCATGGTCACGCTCCTCGCCAGCCTGGCGCACCCGCCCCTCCACCAGCAACGCGGCGCAAACATGGCAATTACCGTTGCGGCAGCTATGCGGACATTCGTAGCCCTGCCGGCGGGCGGCATCGAGAATGCGCTCGCCCGCGCGTACATCCAGTCGGGCGCCGGAGGGCTGCAGGGTGACTTTCATCGGCTCAACTCGTTATCAAGATTATCGGGACGACCTGCGGACGAGGCCCTCAAGCTTGCACCATAGCGCAGACGGCCTCGTGCTTACAAAACGCCGGATCAGTCGATCCCCAGTTGAGCCCAGAGCTCGTCGACACGCTGCTTCACCGCCGGGTCCTGGCGGATGGCACGTCCCCATTCGCGATTGGTCTCGCCGGGCCACTTGTGGGTGGCATCCAGGCCCATCTTGCTGCCGAGGCCCGAGATAGGCGAGGCGAAGTCCAGGTAATCGATCGGCGTGTTGTCGATCATCACCGTATCGCGCTTGGGATCCATGCGCGTGGTGATCGCCCAGATCACGTCGTTCCAGTCGCGGGCATCGATATCGTCGTCGGTGACGATGACGAACTTGGTGTACATGAACTGGCGCAGGAACGACCAGACACCGAGCATCACCCGCTTGGCGTGCCCCGGATACTGCTTCTTCATGGTCACCACCGCCATGCGGTAGGAGCAGCCCTCCGGCGGCAGGTAGAAATCGACGATCTCGGGGAACTGCTTCTGCAGGATCGGCACGAACACCTCGTTCAGCGCCACGCCAAGGATCGCCGGCTCATCCGGCGGACGACCGGTATAGGTGCTGTGGTAGATGGCGTCGCGGCGCTTGGTGATCCGCTCCACGGTGAACACCGGGAAACGGTCGACCTCGTTGTAGTAGCCGGTATGGTCGCCGTAGGGCCCTTCGTCGGCCATCTCGCCGGGATAGATGTGTCCCTCCAGCACGATCTCGGCGCTGGCCGGCACCTGCAGATCACTGCCGAGACACTTCACCAACTCGGTCTTGTGGCCGCGCAGCAGGCCGGCGAAGGCATATTCGGAAAGGCTATCCGGCACCGGAGTGACCGCACCGAGAATGGTCGCCGGATCCGCACCGAGCGCCACCGCTACCGGGTACGGTTTCCCCGGATGCTTCTCGCACCACTCGCGAAAATCCAGGGCGCCGCCGCGATGGCTGAGCCAGCGCATGATGACTTTGTTGCGACCGATCACCTGCTGACGGTAGATGCCCAGATTCTGCCGTTCCTTGTTCGGCCCGCGGGTGATGGTCAAGCCCCAGGTGATCAAGGGACCGGCATCGCCGGGCCAGCAGGTCTGCACCGGCAGCCGACCGAGGTCAACGTCGTCGCCTTCGAGGATCTCTTCGTGGCAGGGAGCGTCCTTGAGCACCTTTGGCGCCATGACCAGAACTTTCTTGAAGATCGGCAGCTTGGACCAGGCATCCTTCAGCCCCTTCGGCGGCTCCGGCTCCTTGAGGAAGGCCAGCAGCTTGCCGACCTCGCGCAGCTCGCCGACCTCCTCGGCCCCCATGCCCAGTGCCACGCGCTTGGGCGTGCCGAACAGGTTGCCGAGCACCGGCATGGAGAATCCGCTGGGTTTCTCGAATAGCAGCGCCGGCCCCTGCCTGCGCAGGGTACGGTCGCAGACTTCGGTCATTTCGAGCACGGGGGAAACCGGCGTCTGGATGCGCTTGAGTTCGCCGCGCGCTTCCAAGCCGCGAATGAAATCGCGCAGGTCGCGATACTGCATGCTGGTGCCTCGGAAAAATCGAAGGGGCAAGTCTAGCGCCGATCGGAGGCGCTTCGGAACAGTGAAACAGAAACGACAACGGCCGGAAGCACCGGCCGTTGTCTCTGTCCGAGGAGAAGCTTACTTGCGCTTCATCGACTGGAAGAATTCCTCGTTGGTCTTGGTATCTTTCAGACGATCCAGCAGGAATTCGATGGCGGCGATCTCGTCCATCGGGTGGAGGATCTTGCGCAGGATCCACATGCGCTGCAGCTCCTCATCGCCGGTCAACAGCTCTTCGCGACGGGTGCCCGACTTGTTGATGTTGATGGCCGGGAACACGCGCTTCTCGGAGATCTTGCGATCGAGCTGCAGCTCCATGTTGCCGGTTCCCTTGAATTCCTCGTAGATCACCTCGTCCATCTTCGACCCGGTCTCCACCAGCGCGGTGGCGAGGATGGTCAGGCTACCGCCTTCCTCGATGTTGCGCGCAGCACCGAAGAAGCGCTTGGGCTTCTCCAGGGCATGGGCGTCGACACCGCCGGTCAGCACCTTGCCGGAGCTGGGGATCACGGTGTTGTAGGCCCGCGCCAGACGGGTGATGGAATCGAGCAGGATGACCACGTCCTTCTTGTGCTCGACCAGGCGCTTGGCCTTCTCGATCACCATCTCGGCGACCTGCACGTGGCGGGTCGGCGGCTCGTCGAAGGTGGAGGCGACCACTTCGCCGCGCACGGTACGCTGCATCTCGGTCACTTCTTCCGGGCGCTCGTCGATCAGCAGGACGATCAGGTGGCACTCGGGATTGTTGCGCGTGATATTGCTGGCGATGTTCTGCAGCATGATGGTTTTGCCCGCCTTCGGCGGAGCGACGATCAGGCCGCGCTGGCCCTTGCCGATCGGGGCGCAGAGATCGATCACCCGGCCGGTCAGGTCTTCGGTGGAGCCGTTGCCGGCCTCCATGGTCAGACGCTGGTTGGGGAACAGCGGGGTGAGGTTCTCGAACAGAATCTTGTTCTTGGCATTTTCCGGACGATCAAAGTTGATCGAATCGACCTTGAGCAAGGCGAAATAACGCTCGCCCTCCTTCGGCGGCCGGATCTTGCCGACGATGGTGTCGCCGGTGCGCAGGTTGAAACGGCGGATCTGGCTCGGAGAGACATAGATGTCGTCCGGACCGGCAAGATAGGAGGAGTCCGCCGAACGCAGGAAACCGAAGCCGTCCTGGAGAATCTCCAGCACGCCGTCACCGGAGATTTCCTCGCCACTTTTCGCGTGCTTCTTCAGCAGGGAGAAGATCACATCCTGCTTGCGCGAACGGGCCATGTTTTCCAGGCCCATCTGTTCGGCCATTTCCAACAGTTCGGTAATCGGCTTTTGCTTGAGTTCGGTCAGGTTCATAGAGGGCGTAGGTTGGAAGCGGAAGCGTTGAGCTTGGGAAGCCGCGTCACGGAAAGGGCGAACGGATCGCTGTACTTATTCGAAAGGAGTGCGTCGGCGACGGCTGGCGGAGGGCAACGGGTAATACAGGTTGCGAGCGTCGAATGTAACACCGGCGAGAAGTGGCGTCCAGTCTCCTGCTTCAAAAACCGCAAGAAGCCCGAAACGCGGCGCTCAACGGGCAGATGAAGAGAAACAGGCCGCAAGGCCTGTCTCCGCTCATCGGCCCCGGGCACGGGGCTTTCATCGGCCCGGAGCAGCGCCTCAGATATTGCTGTCGAGGAAAGCAGCCAATTGCGATTTGGACAGCGCGCCGACCTTGGTCGCCTCGACGTTGCCGTTCTTGAACAGCATCAGCGTCGGAATCCCGCGGACACCGTACTTGGACGGAGTGCCCTGGTTCTCGTCGATATTCAACTTGCAGACTTTGAGCTTGCCCTGATAGTCCTTGGCAATCTCATTGAGCACCGGCGCAATCATCTTGCACGGGCCGCACCACTCGGCCCAGTAATCGACCAGCACGGGCCCCTCGGCACGGAGCACATCCTGCTCGAAGCTATCGTCGCTGACGTTGGTAATGAGGTCGCTCATGGAAAATCTCCGGGGATCGGTAAGCAGATCAGCCGACATCATAGCCCGCCTCGCGCGGAACTGGGAAGGCGAGCGCCCGCAAGTCCTTTCTGCGAACCAGAGCATCCCGCCAGCGGTCGATACTGCGGCAGGCCGAGCGGGAGAAAACGCCGCCCGTTCGGTTCGTTCCGCTTTAATCCCCACAATCCGAACGCCCTATAATGGTCCCGCCATGTCATTCATTTTCAACCATACGAAATTGGCGTAGCCGTATCCCCATGGCAGGATGCTCCGGTTCGCCCCTTGAGACGCCCGTCATGCCGAGAATCCCAGCCGAGAACTTTTCACTGATTGCAGCCATCGATCTGGGCTCCAACAGCTTCCACATGGTTCTGGCCAAACCCGAGCAGAGTGAGATCCGCCTGCTCGATCGTCTCGGCGAGAAAGTTCAGCTGGCCGCAGGACTCAATGCGCAACGCCATCTCAGCGAAGAGTCCATACAACGCGGCCTCGACTGCCTGCGCCGCTTCGCCCAGCTGATCAGCGGGCTGCCGCAGGGCGCGGTGCGCATCGTCGGCACCAACGCACTGCGCGAGGCACACAATCGCGCCGAGTTCATTCGCCGCGCACAGGAAATTCTGGGTCATCCCGTCGAGGTGATCTCCGGTCGCGAGGAAGCACGCCTGATCTATCTCGGCGTCTCCCACAGCCTCCCTGCTGCGGAGGGCAAGCGCCTGGTGGTCGACATCGGCGGCGGCAGCACGGAGTTCATCATCGGCGAAAGCTTCGAGCCGCAGCTGCGCGAAAGCCTGCAGATGGGCAGCGTGAGCTTCACCGGCCGTTTCTTCCCGGACGGCAAGATCACCCCCGCTCGCTATGCTCAGGCCTACACCGCCGCCCGTCTGGAACTGATGAACATCGAGAAGGGGCTGCAGCGCCTCGGCTGGCAGGAGGCCGTGGGCTCTTCGGGTACCATCCGCACGGTCGGCCAGGTCATACAGAACGGTGGCTACAGCAACAACGGCGAAATCACCGCGGACGGCCTGGTCTGGCTGAAACGCAAGGTCCTCAAGCAGAGCGAGGTCGACAAGCTGGACCTGGACGGCATCAAGCCGGATCGCCGGGCGATCTTCCCCGCCGGCCTGGCGATCATCGAAGCGATATTCGATGCTCTGCAGCTTCGGAGGATGATCTATTCCGAAGGTGCCCTGCGCGAAGGCGTGCTCTACGACATGCTCGGCCGCTACCATCACGAAGACGTGCGCGAACGCACGCTCAGCTCGCTGATGGAGCGCTACCACGTGGACCTGGAGCAGGCGGCACGGGTCGAGGCCAAGGCGCTCTCGGCGCTCGACCAGGTGGCCGAGCCCTGGGGGCTGCAGGACGAGTCTTACCGCGAACTGCTGAGCTGGGCGTCCCGTGTCCACGAGATCGGCCTGGACATCGCCCACTACCACTACCACAAGCATGGCGCCTACCTGATCGAGCACTCCGATCTGGCCGGCTTCTCCCGCCAGGATCAACAGGTGCTGGCGCTGCTGGTGCGCAGCCATCGCCGCAACATTCCCAAGGAAAAGTTCAGCGAGTTCAGCGCAGACGACGGCGACAAGCTGGTGCGGCTGTGCATCCTGCTGCGCGTCGCCATCCTCTTCCACCACATCCGCGGTACCCAGGAGATGCCCAAGGTGCAGTTCAAGGCCGAAGAGCGCAGCCTAGAGCTGATCTTCCCCGAGGGCTGGCTTAGTGCCAACCCGCTGACCCAGGCTGACTTCGAGCAGGAGGCCGAGTGGCTGGCGCGAGTCGGCTACCGCATTTCCGCTCGCTGAGCCACTCCCATGAAAAAGGGGGCGTCAGCCCCCTCTTCCCTCTTCGCCGGCACGGCCCCTGCGCTCAGCGGGTATTGAGCATCGGGCTGCCCAGCCTCTCCAGCAGCATGGCCTGGACGCTGCGCGGGTTCTGGTTGCCGGTCGGCTGCAGGCGCTGATAACTGCCGTCGCTGTGCAGCACCCAGGCATGGGTGTTGTCGGTCAGATAGGCCTCGAGCTCCTTTTTCACCCGAGTGAGCAGTTTCTTGCCCTCCACCGGGAAGCAGGTCTCAACCCGGTGATCGAGGTTGCGCTCCATCCAGTCGGCACTGGACAGGTAGACCTGCTCGTCGCCGCCATTGAGGAAGTAGAACACCCGGGTGTGTTCGAGAAAACGGCCGATGATCGAGCGCACCTGGATGTTGTGCGAAACGCCGGGAATACCCGGGCGCAGGCAGCACATGCCGCGCACGATGAGGTCGATCTTCACCCCGGCCTGACTGGCCCGGTACAGCGCGCGGATCATCTTCGCATCGGTGAGCGCGTTGATCTTGACGATGATCTGCGCCGGCTTGCCCTCGTGGGCATGCTGGGTCTCGCGGGCGATCAGATCGAGCAGGGTCTTCTTCAGGGTGAAGGGCGCATGCAGGAGCTTTTTCATGCGCAGGGTCTTGCCCATGCCGATCAGTTGGTTGAACAGCTTGGAGACGTCTTCGCACAGCGCCAGATCGGCGGTCAGCAGGCTGTAGTCGGTGTACAGGCGGGCGTTGCCGGTATGGTAGTTGCCGGTCCCCAGGTGCGCGTAGCGGCGCAGCTCGCCGTTCTCGCGCCGTAGGATCAGCATCATCTTGGCGTGGGTCTTGAAGCCGACCACGCCGTAGATGACCACGGCCCCCGCCTGCTGCAGACGACTGGCCAGGGCGAGGTTGGATTCCTCGTCGAAGCGCGCGCGCAGCTCGATCACCGCGGTGACCTCCTTGCCGTTGCGCGCCGCCTCCACCAGGGCGTCGACGATCTCCGAATTGGCCCCGGAGCGGTACAGGGTCTGCTTGATGGCCAGGACGTAAGGGTCCTTGGCCGCATGGCGGAGCAGGTCGACCACCGGGGTGAAGGATTCGAAGGGATGCAGCAGCAGCACGTCCTGCTTGCCGATCACGTTGAACATGTTCTCGCTGTTCTGCAGCGCCTTGGGGATGACCGGGGTGAAGGGCTTATTCTGCAGCTCGGGATGGCTGTCCAGGCCGGTGATGGCGAACAGCCGGGTCAGGTTGACCGGACCGTTCACCCGGTACATCTCCGACTCGGACAGGCCAAACTGCTTGAGCAGGTAGTCGGTGAGGTGCTGCGGGCAGCTGTCCACCACCTCCAGGCGCACCGCGTCGCCGAAACGCCGGGAGAACAGTTCGCCGCGCAGCGCGCGGGCGAGGTCCTCGACGTCCTCGGCGTCCACCGACAGGTCGGCGTTGCGGGTCAGGCGGAACTGGTAGCAGCCCTTGACCTTCATGCCCTGGAACAGGTCGTCGGCATGGGCATGGATCATCGAGGAGAGGAACACGAAGTTGTCGCCGGGGCCGCCGACCTCTTCCGGCACCCGGATCACCCGCGGCATCTGGCGCGGTGCGGGCAGGATGGCCAGACCGGAGTCACGCCCGAAGGCATCGACGCCCTCCAGCTCGACGATGAAGTTCAGACTCTTGTTCACCAACAGCGGGAACGGGTGGGTCGGGTCCAGGCCGATCGGGGTCATGATCGGCGCGATCTCCTCGCGGAAATAGCGCCGCACCCAGGTCTTGATCTTCGTCGTCCAGTAACGGCGGCGGATGAAGCGGATCTCGTGCTGCTCGAGCATCGGCAGCAGCACGTCATTGAGGATCGCGTACTGCCGCGCCACCAGCTCGTGCACCTGCTCGCTGATCCGCGTCAGCGCCTGGTGCGGCTGCAGGCCGTCGGCGCCGGTCAGCTCGCGGGCGAAAGCCACCTGCTTCTTCAGGCCGGCGACGCGGATCTCGAAGAACTCGTCGAGATTGCTGGAGAAGATTAGCAGGAACTTCAGCCGCTCGAGCAGCGGATAGGACTCGTCCAGCGCCTGGGCCAGCACGCGGGCATTGAACTGCAGCTGGGACAGCTCGCGGTGGATGTACAGGCCGGTGTCATCCAGGCTCGGCACCGGCGCGGCCGCCGGCGCCTCCGCCGCAGCCGGAGCGGGCGACGGAACGGACGGCGCAGGCACCTCGACGCTCGCTTCCGGTACGGGCACGGATTCGAGCACGGCTTTGTCGTTGAGTCCTTCGGTGTTCATCTCTTCATCCCCGCAGCGGGCTATTGCCCTTGTTTTAGTAGTTGTGCCGCGCGCTTGGCGAAATAGGTGAGGATGCCGTCGGCCCCGGCGCGCTTGAAGCCGACCAGCGACTCCAGGATCACCGCCTCGCTCAGCCAGCCGTTCTGGATCGCCGCCATGTGCATGGCGTACTCGCCGCTGACCTGATAGGCGAAGGTCGGCACCTTGAAGGCCTCCTTCACCCGCCAGAGCACGTCCAGATAGGGCTGACCGGGCTTGACCATCACCATGTCGGCGCCTTCGGCCAGATCGGCCGCGACCTCGTGCAGGGCCTCGTTACCGTTGGCCGGGTCCATCTGATAGGTGTTCTTGTTGCTCTTGCCGAGGTTGGCGGCGGAGCCGACCGCGTCGCGGAACGGGCCGTAGTAGGCGCTGGCGTACTTGGCCGAGTAGGCCATGATCCGCACGTTCGGATGATCGGCCAGCTCCAGCGCCTCGCGGATCGCCTGGATGCGACCGTCCATCATGTCCGACGGCGCGACCACCTGGGCTCCGGCCTCGGCATGGGAAAGCGCCTGCTTCACCAGGGCATCGACGGTGACGTCGTTCTGCACGTAACCGTGCTCGTCGAGAATGCCGTCCTGGCCGTGGGTGGTGAACGGGTCAAGGGCCACGTCGGTGATGATGCCGAGTTCGGGAAAGCGCTCGCGCAGGGCGCGGGTGGCGCGCTGGGCGATGCCCTCCGGGTTCCAGGCCTCGGCGGCATCCAGCGATTTCTTCTCCAGGGGCGTGACCGGGAACAGCGCCAGCGCCGGAATCCCCAGGGCCACCAGTTCTGCCGCCTCCTCGAGCAGCAGATCGATCGACAGCCGCTCGACGCCCGGCATCGACGGCACGGCCTCGCGACGGTTCTCGCCGTCGAGGACGAATACCGGCAGGATCAGATCGCTGGGAGTCAGTACGCTCTCGCGCACCAGGCGGCGGGAAAAGTCGTCGCGGCGGTTGCGGCGCAGGCGGGTGGCGGGGAACAGGCGATTGGCGGGGGTAAAGCTCACGGCGGACTCCAGGTCCCGCATCAGCGGGCGCAGTATGACAGTTATAAGCTGTCCGAATGACCAAGATATTACAGGTAAAAGTCGACCCTAAGGTTCATGGCAATACCAATGGCCATTGTCACCAGCCCGCGCCTCGAGGGCCAGTCCTTCGCCGGCGATTTTCCCCGAATGCGGCACTGTCCCTCGGCAGCCCGGTCGAAATAGACGCCCGGGAGCGACTCGCAGTCGTCCCCTCGCAGGCCGCAAAAAGCTAGGATTGCTCCCATTGTCCCGATCCTGCGCCTCCGAGCGACCGACGAGCGGTATCGATCCGCCGCAGTCCTTCGAAACGCAGCCTTCCCAACCACCGGGGCGCATGCCCACGCGGCGCGCCCGGTCCGAACAAGGAGCATGTCCATGAACAAAAAAGTTGCCGTCATCCTCGCCGGCTGCGGCGTCTACGACGGATCCGAAATCTACGAGAGCGTGATCACCCTGCTGCGCCTCGACCAGCGAGGTGCCCAGGTGCAGTGCTTCGCGCCGAACATTCCGCAGCTGCACGTGATCGATCACTACACCGGCGACGAGATGGCGGAGAGCCGCAACGTGCTGGTGGAGGCCGCCCGTCTGGCCCGCGGCAAGATCAAGGACATCCGCGAAGGCAGGCCCGAGGAGTTCGACGCGCTGATCATCCCCGGCGGCTTCGGCGCGGCGAAGAACCTCTGCGACTTCGCCGTGAGCGGCGCCAACTGCACGGTGCAACCCGATGTGCTGGCCTTCGCCCAGGCCTTCGCCCAGGCCGGCAAGCCGGTGGGCCTGATCTGCATCTCCCCGGTGATGGCGGCCAAGATCTACGGCCCCGGCGTTCTCTGCACCATCGGCCACGATCCGGAGACCGCCCAGGCCGTCACCGGCATGGGGGCGCAGCACGAGGAATGCGAGGTCAGCGACATCGTCGTCGACGTGTCGCGCAAGCTGGTCACCACCCCGGCCTACATGCTGGCCCAGTCGATCAGCGAGACCGCCACGGGCATCAACAAGCTGGTCGATCGCGTCCTCGACCTGGCCTGAGCGGGGCGCTCCGCCTCCGGGCTGCCCGCACCGGAGGCATAGCTGATTGCCAGTCCTGGCGAGGAATGAATTAGCAAGCGCAGACGGGCCATGGCCAGACTCGGCCGTGCCGTATCACCGGCCATCGGGGGAAGTCACGAAAGCGCAGGCCCCTGCGCCGGGGAAAGCCTGAGCCGCGTCAGGATGCGGTCGAGGGCATTGGCGAAGGCCTGTCGCTCGCGCTCGCCGTACGGCGCCTGCCCGCCGCCCATCTGCCCCTGATCGCGCAGATCGCTGAGCAGGTTGCGCACCGCCAGGCGTTCGCCCATGTTGCGCTCGTCGAACTCCCGACCGCGCGGGTCCAGGACGGCCACGCCCTTCTTGATCAGTCGGTCGGCCAGCGGGATGTCGCTGCAGATGACCAGTTCGCCCGGCGCCGCGTGCTCGACCAGATAATCGTCCGCCGCGTCCGGCCCGCTCGGCACCACGACCAGCCGTACGCAGGCGAACGCCGGCTTGACCTGCGCCTGTCCCGCCACCAGGACTACCTGGAATCGGCGCTTGAGGGCGAACTTGACCACCTGGTCCTTGGCGGCCTTGGGACAGGCATCGGCGTCGATCCAGACTCGCATGGGGCAACTTGCTCTCTCGTCGGGAACGGAGCCCCCGGCACGATCGCCGGGGGCCGTTTCGTTCAGGTCAGCCGGGGGGGGGATTCAGCCGAGCTGTCCGCCCGACCGGGCACGCAGCCAGCTGCGCCCGTACAGCGCGGCGACCACGCCGAGGGCCAGCACCTGCGCACCCAGGCTGTAGGCGTCGGCATGGATGCCCAGCCAGTCGAAATCGAAGAAGGCTACCGGATGCAGATCCAGTACGCCCGCTTCCTGCAGGGCGGCGACGCCATGGCCGGCGAACACCACGGCGAGGATGCACAGCAGCGCCGCGTTGATGCTGAAGAAGGTCGACAACGGCAACCGGCGCGAGCTGCGCAGGATCACCCAGCCGAGCCCGAAGAGCAGCAGCACCGCCGCCGCCGCACCGGCCAGGACCATGTTGTGGCCGGTCGGTCCGGCCTGCAGCCAGAGGGTTTCGAAGAACAGGATGACCTCGAACAGCTCGCGGTAGATGGCAACGAAGGCCAGCAGCGCGAAGCCCAGGCGCCCGCCGCCACTGGACAGACCGCTCTTGATGTAGTCCTGCCAAGCGGCGGCATGGCGGCGGTCGTGCATCCACACGCCGACCCACAGCAGCACCAGGCTGGCGAACAGTGCGCTGAAGCCTTCCAGCAGCTCGCGCTGGGCACCGCTGATGTCGATCGCGTAGGCGGCCAGCGCCCAGGTGCCGGCACCAGCCAGCACGGCAAGACCGCAGCCGGTGTGCACGCTGCGCAGCGCCTGCTGCTGGCCGGTCTTGTGCAGATAGGCGAGGATCGCCGCCAGCACCAGGATCGCCTCCACGCCCTCGCGGAGCAGGATCAGCAGACTGGAGAAGAAGCTCAGCGAAGCCGACAGGCCGTCGCCTGCCAGCAATGCGGCACTCTTGTCCAGCTCGGCCTTGGCCGCATCCAGACGCTGCTCCAGCTGTTCGGCCGGCAGCCCGTCCTGCAAGCCCTGGCGGTAGGCCATGAGTACCCGCTCGGTGGCCTTGCGCTGCTCCGGATCGATGTTGTTCAGGGCGCTCTCGACCAGCTCGAAACCTTCCAGGTAGGCGGCCACCGAGAACGCGTAGGCCTGATCGCGCTCGCCTTCGCGGTAAGCGGCGAAGCTGCGCTCCAGGGTGGCCAGGGACTTGTCGATCAGTTGCTGGGAGCTGTGCTGCTTGACGGTCGGCTTGGCCCGCTGGGCGCGGAAAGCCGCCGCCGCTTCGGCGCCCTGCTCGGCCGCCACCTGCTGCGGAGTCAGCTTGGCCAGTTGCTCCAGGGTGAAAGAGGGCCCGGTAGCAGTCGGCTCGGCGCTGAGGCTGGCGACATAGCTGGCCAGGTCCCAGCGCTGACGCTCGTCGAGCTGCGCTGCGTAGCCCTGCATGCCGGTGCCTTCGATGCCGAGGCTGATGGTGTTGAACAGACCATAGAGGCTCAGCAGGTCCATCCGTGCCTTGTCCCGCATGTTCGACGGCGGCGGATCGAGATTGACCCCGGCCGGGCCGTCCCCGGCCCCCGTCTGACCGTGGCAGGCCGCGCAGTGCTGGGCGTACAGCGGTGCGCCGCGGGCCGGCTCCGGAGACAGTCTCGGCGTCAGGCTGACCTGATAGGTCTGCACCAGGGCATTGGCCAGCCGGCGCGCCTGCGAGGTCACCTCGGCGCCGTCACGGCGCTCTTCGATCGCCTTGCCCAGCTCCTCGACTCCGCGCATCAGCTCGGCCTTGCCCTGCCGCTCGGGGAAGGCGGCGACGAGGTCGCGCAGGACACCCTGGAACTCCACCTGCTCCGCATACTCGCTGCTGTCGACCACCTGCCCGTTGGCCACGGTCGCCGGATAGTCGGCCCCGAGATAGCCCAGCAGGTGAAGGGCGCGAGCCGTGCCATCGGGCTCGGCATGGGCCACCAGCCCCCATATAACCAGCAATGGCAGGAACAGCCAGCTTGTGAGTCGAGCGCGGGTAATCATTATCGAATCCCAATGAGAATTAATGGCATTGATTGTCGACCTAGTGGCCGGTCATCACAAGAGTCGATCACCGACAAACATGCGACAATTTGTCGCATAGACTGCCCGAATGCTAGGTCGGAGAGCGGTTCACCAGCGTCAGCAGGCCGGCTGCACCGACGAACATGCCGGCGAAACCGCGGTTCAGCAAACGCTGCTGGTGGGGCTGGCGCAGCAGGTGCAGGACCCTGGCCGCCAACCCGGTGTAGCCGGCCATGACGACCAAGTCGACGCCGATCATGGTCGCCGCCATCAGCAGGTATTGAGGGAGGAGCCGTCGTCCCGGATCGAGGAATTGCGGCAGCACCGCGAGAATAAAGACGATCGCCTTGGGATTGCTGGCATTGACCAGAAAGCCGCGCAGCACCAGGGCCAGCGGCCGCCCCGGGGGACGGGCGGCCCGTTCCGCGGCCAGATGGCCGACCGGCGCCCGCCATTGGCGCCAGCCGAGGTAAGCCAGATAGGCCACGCCGAACCATTTGATCAGGCCGAAGGCCAGCTCCGAAGTCGCTAGCAATGCCCCAACTCCAGCGGCGACGATGCCGATCTGCAGGGCCAGGGCCAACTGCAGACCGAGGGCGTTCCAGTAGCCGTGCCGGAAACCGTAGCTCAGACCGCTGGTCATGGAGGCGATGGCGCCGGCCCCTGGGGTCAGGCTGATCACCCAGCAGGCGGCGAAATAGGCGAGCCAGACATCCAGCTCCATGGGCAAGCCTCGGACGGGATGGGGAAAGGAGAGAGGGAGCGGCGCCGACCGCGGGGGCCGGCGCCGGACGGCGTCAGTTCGGCATGTCCTTGTGCAGCTTCACCGGCTCGTTGAGCTTGCGCTTCATGGCCGTGCGCATGCGGATGTTGAGCGCCTCCACCGCCAGAGAGAAGGCCATGGCGAAGTAGACGTAGCCCTTGGGCACGTGCACGCCGAAGGACTCGGCGACCAGCAGGGTACCGACCACGATCAGGAAGGACAGCGCCAGCATCTTCAGCGACGGGTGTTTCTCGATGAAGTCGCTGATGGTGCCGGAGGCCGCCATCATGACCAGCACGGCGACGATGATGGCGGCAATCATCACCGGCACGTTCTGCACCAAGCCCACCGCGGTGATCACCGAGTCGAGGGAGAAGATGATGTCGATCACGGCGATCTGCAGGACCACTCCGACCATGCCGGCCTTGGCCTTGCCGCCCTCGTGCTCGTCCTCCGCCTCGCCTTCCAGGCTGTGCCAGATCTCCAGGGTGCTCTTGAACAGCAGGAACAGGCCGCCGAAGAACAGGATCAGGTCACGCCCCGACACGCCATGGTCGAATACCGTGAACAGGACGGTGGTCAAGCGCATCACCCAGGTGATCGACAGCAGCAGCAGGATCCGCGTGCCCATGGCCAGCGCCAGCCCCAGAATGCGTGCCCTGGGTTGCTGCTCCCTGGGCAGACGGCCGACCAGGATCGAGATGAAGATGATGTTGTCGATGCCGAGGACGATCTCGAGCACGGTCAACGTCAGAAACGCGACCCAGGTTTCCGGGGTGCTAAGCCATTCCATAACGAACTATTTCTCTTCTTGAGTGGGGTTTAAAAAATCGACTTCGGTACTGTGCCAGCGCCGGACCATTTTCTGGAAGGACATGCGCTGGGCACGCTCAGGCAATGAGGTTCGCCGGCCTCGCCGGTTTCCTTCAGTGGATCAGCCCGATCCCGGGCTTGGGAGCCGAGCGGCAACTGATCGCCGCCCTGCTCCGCGAGGAGCAGCAACGGCGCCTTCACGCACCGGCCTCCAGTTCGCTCTGCAGCGCCTCCAGGGTTTCGAGCGCTTCCAGCCAGGCCTCTTCCAGCTCGCCCTCGCGGGACTTGAGCCTGGCCTGCTCGGCCAGCAGCTCGCGCAGCTCGTCCTTGCGGGCGGCCTCGTACAGGGCGGGATCGGCGAGCCGGGTCTCCAGCTCCGCGAGCTTCTCCTGCAGGGTACCCAGCTCCTTCTCCAACTTCTCCGCCTGACGCTTGTGCGGCGCCAACTGCTGGCGCAGGGCGGCAGCGGCCTGGCGCTGGGCGCGCTTGTCGGCGACCGGCGCGGAGCTGGCGACGACCGGCGCCTGACGGGCGCGATAGTCGATCAGCCAGCGGGCATAGTCGTCGAGATCGCCGTCGAAGCCCTGCACGCGGCCGTCGGCGACCAGCAGAAAATCGTCGGTGGTGCTCTTGAGCAGGTGGCGGTCGTGGGACACCACCAGCACCGCGCCCTCGAAATCCTGCAGGGCCAGGGTCAGAGCCAGGCGCATCTCCAGATCGAGGTGGTTGGTCGGCTCGTCCAGCAGCAACAGGTTGGGCTTGCCCCAGGCGATCAGCGCCAAGGCCAGGCGCGCCTTCTCGCCGCCGGAGAAGTTGACCACCGGCTCGTCGCAGCGCTCGCCACGGAAATCGAAACCGCCGAGGAAGTCACGCAGGGTCTGCTCGCGCTCGCCCGGGGCGATGCGCTGCAGGTGCAGCAGCGGGCTGGCCTTGGCGTCGAGGGCGTCCAACTGATGCTGGGCGAAGTAGCCGACCACCAGGTTTTCGCCACGGGCCAGCCGGCCGCCGAGCGGCTCGATCTCGCCGGCCAGGGTCTTGATCAGGGTCGACTTGCCGGCGCCGTTGGGGCCGAGCAGGCCGATCCGCGCGCCGGGGGCGAGCTGCAGCTTGACCTTCTCCAGCACCGTCTTGTCGCCGTAGCCCAGGCGGCCTTCTGCGAGATCGAGCAGCGGGCTGGAAACCTTGTCCGCCTCGCGAAAGCGGAAATCGAACGGCGAGTCGATGTGCGCCGGCGCCAGCTCCTCCAGGCGCTCCAGGGCCTTGATCCGGCTCTGCGCCTGGCGCGCCTTGGTCGCCTTGGCCTTGAACCGGCGGATGAAGTCCTCCATGTGCGCGCGCTGGGCCTGCTGCTTCTCGTAGGCCTGCTGCTGCTGCGCCAGACGCTCGGCGCGGGTGCGCTCGAAGGCCGAATAGCCGCCGCGGTAGAGGGTGAGCTTGCGCTGCTCCAGATGCACCACGTGGTCGACCACCGCATCGAGGAAGTCGCGGTCGTGGGAAATCAGCAGCAGGGTTCCCGGATAGCTCTTGAGCCAGCCTTCGAGCCAGAGGATCGCGTCGAGATCCAGGTGGTTGGTCGGCTCGTCCAGCAACAGCAGGTCGGACGGGCACATCAGGGCCTGGGCCAGATTCAGGCGCATCCGCCAGCCGCCGGAGAAGTCGCCGACCCGGCGCTCCATCTGCTCGCCGGTGAAACCGAGACCGGCCAGCAGCTTGCGCGCCCGGGCGTCGGCGCTGTAGCCGTCGGCATTGTCCAGCTCGGTATGCAGGCGGGCGATGGCCGCACCGTCGTGGGTCGCCTCCGCCGCCGCCAGCTCGCGCTGGATGCGCCGCAGGTCGTGGTCACCGTCGAGCACGTAGTCCACCGCCAGGCGGTCGAGGGTATCGACCTCCTGACGCATGTGGGCGATGCGCCAGTCGGGCGGCAGTTGGCAGTCGCCGGCATCCGGCGTCAACTCGCCGCGCAGCAGGGCGAACAGGGTGGATTTGCCGGCGCCGTTGGCGCCGATGAGGCCGACCTTCTGGCCGGGATGCAGGGTCAGCTCGGCGTCCTCGAGCAGGCGCTGCGGACCGCGTTGCAGGGTAAGATGCTGGATTCTGATCATGATGGCCGCGGAGTTTATCAGCTTCGCCTGGAGCCGCGGAGGGAAGCTGCATGCCCGTCGACCTGTGGAACTTCGCCTTGCGCCTGTACCGGCGTCCGGGTGTCGAGCCAGCCTGCCTGCAGCTGCAGGCCGAAGGCGGCGATGTCTGCCTGCTGCTCTGCGCCACTTGGCTGGAGTGGCGCCGGATCGCCCCCGACGGGGAGCGCTGCGCCCTTCTGCGCGACCTGGCCCGGCCCTGGCAGGAGACGGTGGCCGCCCCGTTGCGTCGGCTGCGCCAGGACTGGCGAGAGGCCGCACGAGAAGACGTCCGGCTCGCCGCGTTGCGAGGCCGGCTGCAGCAGCTCGAACTGGACGCCGAACGGGAACTGCTCACCCGCCTGGAAACGGCCTGCCGGGACTGGCCGGAAGCCGGCGCCGACGAAGGGACTAGCTGGCTGGAGCGTCTGGCGGGCAATGCCGCCCATTGCCGCGACGCGCTGGAAACCCTGCGCGCCGCGTGCCACCTGCCTGATTAGGAAGCGCTGAGCGGTTCGCTCGCGGTGGGCGCCTTGTCGGTCGGCTTGGCAGTGCGGGCCCGGCTCGGCGCTTTCCGCGCGGCCGGCTTGCTGGCGGCAGCCGCCTTGGGCGCACGCTTCGCGGTCTCCTTCGTCGTTGCGCTGTTCTCGGGTTCAGAGGGAGCAGTCTCGGCCTTGGCAGCCGGCTTGACCCGGCGGGTCGCCTTGGGCCTGCTCTGAGGCGCGGCCGGCTTGGCGGTGGTCTTGCTGGTCTCAACCAGCTCGGCATCGGGTGCGGCAGCGGAGTCCCTCGCTCCCAGGGCCTTGGCGGCGGCCTCCCTCACCTTGCCGATGCCCTGGGCGAGCTTCAGGGCTTCCGCGCTGTCGCGCTTGAGCCGGGCGATGAAATCGCGGGTCTCGCCCTGGCGGGCCTTCAGGGTATCCAGGGCCTCCTCGAGTTCTTCCGCCGCCTGCCGGGCCTTGGCCTGCGCCTTGGCCTTGCCGGCCTGCGCGGCCTCCTGCAGCTTGTCGCGATTCTTGTGCAGCTTGTCCTGCACCTTGACGCGCTGCTTCTCCAGCTTGGCCAGCAGCTTCTCGGCGTCGGTCAGCGCCTCGGCGCAGGCCTTTTCCAGATGGGCAATCAGGCTTTCGGAAAGGTCACGAAGAAGATGCAAGGGAGTGGTGACGGGAGGCTGCTTCTGGTCCGGCATGACGGTGCTCCTGACAGGCGATGTTCTGCCCATGGTAATCCCCGGATCGCGCAGCCGCCACCGGACCGCCGGCGCTGCGATGCCACGGCACCGACATCGAGAGCCGGCCCGGGGCTCGTCCGGCAGAACTGGTCTGCCGCGAACCCCGCGACCGTCGGCCTCAGACGCTGGCCAGGCTTTCCTTGTGGGCGGTATGCAGTACCTCGATCAGGCAGTCTTCCAGCTCGAAGCGTTCGCCCAGCAAGCCGCCGAGCTCTTCGAGCTCCCGACTCAGACAGCCGTCCAGGCAGTCGCCATCGTCGCAGCAGTCGTTGAAGGCCAGAGCCGCTTCGGTGAGGGATTCGAGTCGCGGGTAGATCTGCCGGGCCAGTTCGAGTCCGCGCTGATTGCCGAAGGCCTTGGCCTCGTTCATCAGCTGCTCATAGATCTCGAAGTGACCGGCAGAGACGTAATCGACCAGCAGTTGGCAGAAGTCCTGGACGCCTGCGGCATCCGCCGTGGGAGCCCGCTGTCGGAGGGAATCGAAGGTCTGGAGCAGCTCGCAGCGTTCCCTGAGCCAGCGATCGATCAGGAGGTGTACCCCACCCCAGCGCTCCTGGGCGTTTCGGCATCGTTCAAGCATGATGAGGGTTTCCCTACTTTGTTTTATTGGCCCCCGAAGCATCGATTGTCGGGCATCGGCTCGGGAAGTCGCGTCGTCTGCCAAGCGGGAGGGGGCGACGCGTGCGGGCCAGAGTATGCCCGCCTCGCCGAGCCTTCAAGGCATGCGCCGACGAATGTTCATACGAACGTTTGATCGGCGGGGAGGGAAAAACGCTCAGGCGCGACGAAACAGCTGGTACAGGGACAGCAGGATCATGCCGACGAAGGCCAGCAGGCTCCACTCGGGAACGCTCATACCGAAGAGGGTCCAGTTGACCTCGGCGCAGTCGGCGGTGCCGTGCAGGACCTGACGGACGATCTCCTGGAATGGCAGGGCCTCCATCATGTACTCCAGGCTCGGCAGGCAGGACGGCAGCTGCTCCGGCGGGATGCCCTGCAGCCAGATCTGCCGCCCGGAAGTGGCCGCCCCGGCGCCGGCCAGCAGCAGGGCGAGCCCGGCGTAGATCCGCCGCCCCGGCGCGGCCGGGCCATGCAGTGCGGCGATCAGGCTGACGAGACCGAAGAGGATGACGAAGATCCGCTGGACAATGCACAGCGGACAAGGCTCCAGGCCGACCGAGTGCTCCAGGTAGAGCGCCCCTCCCATCAGCGCGAGGCAGCCGAGGAAGGCGAGGAAGAACAGGGAACGTGGACTGGCCAGGTTCATGGCGGCTCCGAGAACAGGGCAAAGCCGCTACGGTAGAGGAAAGCACATCGGCCTTTCAAGGCACTGCGCCGCAAGGCCGCGCCGCGTACCGAGCGACGCGGCGGCGGAGCGGCGCTCGACAGTCGGCTAGTGTGCAGGCTGCGGCAGGGCCGGCGAGCGGGCTCCGTGCAACTGCATGCCTTCCTGGAACAGCCGGTTGCTCTGCTCGGTCTCTCCCAGCTGGGCCAGCAGGCGCGCCAGTTCGCTGCAGGTCTCCGGGCTGCGGGCAAGCTTCAGGCTGGCCTCGAAGTATTCGCGCGCCTTGCCCCACAGCTTGTTGAACAGACACAGGCGCCCTAGGGTCAGCAGCAGCAGAGGGTCCTTGGGATGTCCATTCAGCCAGCCCTCGGCCAGCTGCAGCTGGCGGGCTGGGTCGTTGCCGCGAACCTGGCCGTAGAGATAGGCCAGGCGTTCCTCGTAGTGCTGTCCGAGCGCGGTGCGCAGCACGGACTCGGCCTCCTCGGACGCCCCCAGGTCGCGCAGCCGCGAGGCGTAGGCCTGCACCAAGCCGGCATCCTCGCGCAGCCCCTTGGGCAACTGCCGCCAGCACTGGGCCAGGGCGTCCCGGGCCGACGGTCCCTCCTTCAGTCCGTCCTGGCCGGCCTGTTCAAGAGCCGCGGTCCAGGCCAGGCGCTCCAGCTCGATCAGCCTGGCTTCCGGAAGCGCCTTGTACTTGCGCAGTTGCGGCAGCAGCTGGCACAGCGCCGACCAGTCCTGCAACTGCACGTAGAGCCGCTGTAGGAGCTGCAGGACGTAGGGATGCCGGGGATGCTCGACATGCAGCTGCTGCACGCAGGCCAGGGCTTCGGCGTACTGGGAACGGGCGATCAGCAGACTCGCCTGGGTCAGGCCGATGGCCATGTCCGCCTGCGGTTCGCGTTCCCGTGCCTCGTGCAGCAACCGGTCGCTCTCGGTGAAATCGCCCAGTTCATTGGCGGCCCGTGCCGCGCCCAGATAATGCACCAGCGGCTGTTGGTCGCCGGACGCGGCCCGACGCAGATGGCGCAGGGCATCGCTCCAGCGCCCCTCCGCCAGATCGCGCTGGCCACGGCGCGCCGCCAGGCGGATGCGCCGGTTGTGGTTGCGCCGCGACCAGGGATTGACCACCCCGCCCGAAGTGACGATCAGGCCCAGCAGCAGACGCAGCACCCAGCCCAGTCCGCCGACCAGCAACAGCAGACCGAGGAAGGCCCACAGGCTGGATTCGAAGCGGAACCCCTTGTAGGCGAAGAGGACGTAGCCGGGATGCTCGGCGATGGCCATGCCGAGCACGGCCGC
Source organism: Azotobacter bryophylli (assembly GCF_042643485.1). Taxonomy (NCBI): domain Bacteria; kingdom Pseudomonadati; phylum Pseudomonadota; class Gammaproteobacteria; order Pseudomonadales; family Pseudomonadaceae; genus Azotobacter; species Azotobacter bryophylli. Next base: position 51,096 of record NZ_JBHRSJ010000029.1, read on the forward strand.
GCCGGCGATGGCCGCCAGCAGGAGGAGATAGAGACGGCTCATGGACGGGCCTCCTGCCCTTCACCGGCGGCGCTTCCGTCCGCCTGCGGCTGCTCCAGCGCCTGCCGCCGCTGCAGGTAGGTCTGCAGGGTCGCCAGGGCCGGAGCCAGATCCGGGGCCTGTACCGCGACCGGCTGCTCGGCCAGCTCGGCCAGACGCTTGAGCAGGGCCGCGCTCTGCGGATGGTCGGTATTGAACTGTCCGGCGAGGACGTCCTGCGCTTCCTTCAGCGCCTGCCGGTAGACCTCTGGCTGGGCATGCAGTGCCGCCCACTGGGCCTGCTCCAGGGCCAGGTCCAGGGTCAGGCGCACCTGGGACAGGTTCTGCCCGGACAACAGCGGGCGGATGTCCTGATCGGCGTGCAGGTCGATGCGCACGAAGCGGGAGATCTTCTCCCACCACTGCTGCCAGCGACCGGCGACGGCGGGAGCCTGCTCCTGCTGGAAGATCGGCGCCAGAGGCTGCAGCTGGGCCACCTGCTCGCGCAGGGCGCCGAGCTTGAGGAACAGCCCGGTGCGATCGGGCTGCTGCACGCTGCGCAGGGCCTCGACCGCCTTCGCCAGCTGCTGGCGGGCGGCGAAGGAAGCCGGATCGTCCTGCTCGCGGAGGATCTCGTCGGCGCCCTCGACCAGCGCCCGGGCGCTGTTGACGTCCTGCAGGGCGGACAAGCGCAGGCTGGCCAGACGCAGCAGGTGCTCGGCCTCGGCCAGACGCCACTCCTTGCGACTGCCGCCGAGCACGGTATCCAGGCGCTGGCTCATGCGCTGCTGGTCGCCCTGGAGCACGCCCAGGATACGCCGCTGCTCGTCCAGCTCGGCGCTGCCGGGCAGCTGATCCAGGCTCGCGCGCAAGCGCTGATCGCTCTGGACCAGAGAGTCCAGCTGGCTGCGGATACCGCTCTCGAACCGGCTGCTCTGGCTTTGCAGGCTGCCCTGCAGACCCTGCAGCCGCCAGAAGCTCCAGCCGCCGGCGGCCAAACCGCCGGCCCCGACCAGCAGGGCCAGGGCGACCAGCGTGAAGGGAGCACCGCCGCGGCTGTCGGAAACTTTCGACGGGGCCGCGGCAGGAGAATGGGACGGCCCGGGGGCGGGCTGCGGGTCTTTGTTCGGGGAGGCTGCTTCGCTCACAAATCCTTCCTATGCATCAGGCGGTCGGCGCTGTTCGGCTCTCGAGCGCCGCCAACAAGGCCGCGGCACTGGCGCCACGGCAATCCGTTACATCCTGCGCACCGGCGACGCGGGCCATTTCGGCGACCCGCGGGCTGGGCACGAACAGGGGCAACCGGCAGAGTGCCGACCAGTCGCCCGCGGCCAGCTGAAGCAGATGCTCGAAGCCCTGACCACTGCTGACCTGCAGGCCGTTCAGGCGTTCCGCTCGGACCCGCTCGGCCAGGGCGCCCGGCGGATAATCCGGCAGGCACCGACGGTAAAGCTCCAGATAGTCGACGCTCACCCCCTGACCGCGCAAGTGTTCGGCGAGCAATTCCCGGCCGCCCTCCCCGCGCAGGATCAATACCCGCGGCTGCGGCACCGCCAGCGCGGCGGTCAATTCGGGCTGCTGCAGAAGGGCCTCGCTGTCGTCCCCGGCAGCCGGCCAGTTCACCGTCAGACCGTAATCCTCGAGGATCTCGCCGGTGGCCGCGCCGACGCAGAACCAGTGCTGGTTCGCCGGCGGCTGCGGCCAGTAGCGGTCGAGCCGGTCGAGGCCCAGCCGGGCGGCCGGCTTGCTGACCACGATCACCGCGCTGTAGCGGTCCAGGTCGAGGAAGGTCGAGCGCTGCTCCGGGGTTTCCGCCAGCGGCTCGATGTCCAGCAGCGGCAGACTGCTGCTGTGGATACCTCGCTCGGCCAGCTGCCCGGCCAGTGTCTGGCATTCATCGGCCGGCCGGGTGATCAAGAGACGCCAGCCGCTCACGGATGGCCTTCCTCTCCATAGACCGCACGCAGGATGCGGTCGGCACCCTGGGCCAGCAGCGCCTCGGCCACCTGCACGCCGAGCGCCTCGGCCTGGGCGCGCGGGGCGCGGGCCTCGGCGCGCAGCAGCTCGCCGCCGTCGGGCTGGCCGACCAGGCCGCGCAGCCACAGCTCGTCGTCCTCCAGCAGCGCGTAGCAGGCGATGGGCACCTGGCAGCCGCCGTTGAGATGCTTGTTCAGCGCGCGCTCGGCGTTGACCCGGTCGGCGGTGTCGATGTGATGCAGCGGGGCCAGCAGGGCGTGCACCTCGGCATCGGCGCTGCGGCACTCGATGCCGACGGCACCCTGGCCGCCGGCCGGCAGGCTGTCCTCGGCGCTGATGAAGGTGCGGATCCGCTGCTCGAAGCCGAGGCGGATCAGCCCGGCGGCGGCGAGGATGATCGCGTCGTACTCGCCGGCATCCAGCTTGGCCAGACGGGTGTTGACGTTGCCGCGCAGGAACTGGATCTTCAGGTCCGGCCGGCGTGCCAGCAACTGAGCCTGGCGGCGCAGACTGGAGGTGCCGACCACGCTGCCGGCGGGCAGCGCGTCGAGGCTCTCGTAGGTGTTGGAGACGAAGGCGTCGCGTGGGTCTTCGCGCTCGCAGATGCAGTAGAGGCCGAGGCCCTCGGGAAACTCCATCGGCACGTCCTTCATGGAGTGCACGGCGATGTCCGCTTCGTTCTCCAGCAACGCGGTTTCCAGCTCCTTGACGAACAAACCCTTGCCGCCGATCTTCGCCAACGGCGCATCGAGCAGCTTGTCGCCGCGGCTGACCATCGGCACCAAGCTCACCTTCAGGCCCGGATGCGCCTGTTCCAGGCGCGCCTTGACGTATTCGGCCTGCCACAGGGCCAGGGCGCTTTTGCGGGTGGCGATACGGATTTCACGGGACATGGGCGATTCCACAGCAAGAAATGCCCAGATGATAACAGGCTCGCAGGCCGCGAGCCTGCCGGCGGGGCCAAGGACCGGATCAGACGGATCGGAGCGGGGCGCCCTGCCCCGTCGTTACAGGTTGTGCATCAGCTTGCGCACGCCGGCGACATGCCGCCGGCTCACGGTCAGGGCGTCGTTGCCGAGGCCGCGCAGATAGAGCTGGAAATGCCCGAGCGGAGTGCGCTGCAGGCGCTCGATGCGATCCCGGGCGACCAGGGCGTTGCGATGAATGCGTACGAAACGCTCGCCGAACTCGTCCTCCAGGGCCTTCAGCGGCTCGTCCAGCAGCACTTCGCCGCCCTCATGGCGCAGGGTCACGTACTTGTGGTCGGCGATGAAGAAGATCACCTGGTCCAGGGGAACCAGCTCGATGCCCTTGCGCGTGCGTGCGCCGATATGGCTGCGCGGGGCTGCGCCAGTGGCCGCGACCGGACGGGTCAGGGCAGCCAGCTGCACCCGTGTGGGTCGCTGGGCCTTCTTTAGCGCCTCCTTCAGATCCTCCAGGCGGACCGGCTTGACCAGATAGCCCACGGCGCTGGTGCGGAAGGCCTCCAGGGCGAACTCGTCATGGGCGGTACAGAAGATCACCGCCGGCGGCGCCTCCTTTTCGCAGAGCCTGGCGGCCACCTGCAGACCGTCCAGCCCCGGCATGCGGATATCCAGCAGGACGATATCCGGCTTCAGGCTGTCGATCAGGGCCAGCGCCTCCTCGCCGTTGCCGGCGGAAGGCTCAAGCACGCGGTACCCCTCCAGCTCGCTCACAAGACGGCTGAGGCGCTCCCGTGCCAGCGGTTCATCGTCGACGATCAAGACATTCATGGTGCTTCTGCTTCCTGCTTCAGTCCTGCACAAGGATAGCGTAGACAGGTGATATGACGGCCGTCACGGCGTTCCACGGTGAGACTGGCGGCGGGTCCGAAAAGTGCCGCGAGACGGGCGTCGATGTTGCGCAGAGCCTGCCGTGTGCCGCCCGCGGAGGTGCCCTCTCCCTTCCCGCAGGGATTGCTCACGGCCAAATGAAAAACACCTTCCCGGTAGCCTGCCTCGACCCGGACCAGGCCGCCCTCGATACGTGGCTGGATGCCATGGATCAGCGCGTTCTCCAGCAGCGGCTGGAGGGTCAACTGGGGAATCGGCAGATCGCGCGGAACGCTCTCCACCTGCCACTCCAGGCGCAGGCGCTCGCCGAGGCGATATTGCTCGATGGCGAGGTAGCGCCGGGCGAGCGCCAGCTCCTCGTGCCAGGGCACCAGGGTACCCGGCTGGGCCAGGCTGGCGCGGAACAGGTCGGAGAGATCCAGCACCGCCTGCTCGGCCTGGTACGGCGCGCTGGCCACCAGGCTGGCGATGCTGTTCAGGCTGTTGAACAGGAAATGCGGGCGGATCCGCGCCTGCAGCGACTCGATCCGTGCCTGCAGCTCGGCCCGCTCCTTCCGGCGCCGCTGGCTGTGCAGATAGGAATGGCGCAGCAGCAGGCCCGACATGATCAGCGCGATCAGGCCGTGGCGCAGGTAGAGCACCGGCGCGCTCTCCCCCGCTGACGCGGCACCGAGATCAAGGCGGTCGGCCAGGACGTTGCAGCCCAGGGTCAGGCCGACCACCAGGGCGCAGGACAGGCCGCCGGCCAGCCCCGCCCGCAGCCGCGCCAGCCAGGGGCGCAGACGGCACAACACGGCCGCCGAGAGCAGCACGATCCATTGTACGAACAGCGAGGTCAGGGCCAGGCGCACCCAGTCGAAGCCGGCCGGCATCGGCTCGGCCAGGACCAGCACGAGCACCAGCAGCTCGGCGAGCAGCACCAGACCGAGCAGGGCGTCCGCCTCGCACAGTTCGGGAATGAAGAAGTCGTCGTCGGGCGCCGCCCGGGGCGAACCATGCAGCCAGTGGGTTTTCATCCCGGCAGTATTCGCAGAGGCCCTCGCCCGCGGCAAGCCGGAGCCGTCGAAGCGGTGAAACGGCGCACCGAAATGCCCGGCTCCGCGGCCGCTCGGCACGGGCCTGCGGCGGTTGCCCCGCAGAGCCTGCTATTATTCCGCGCACTTTTTTACGCCATGCCGGCCGCATCGCGGCCGCCGGTCTTTGCGCATCAGCCGAGAGCACTCCATGTCCGTCGAGAAAACCAACCAATCCTGGGGCGGCCGCTTCAGCGAGCCCGTCGACGCCTTCGTCGCCCGCTTCACCGCCTCCGTCGAGTTCGACAAGCGCCTCTACCGTCACGACATCATGGGCTCCATCGCCCACGCCACCATGCTGGAAAAGGCCGGCGTGCTGACCGCCGCCGAGCGCGACGCGATCATCGACGGCCTGAAGCAGATCCAGGCCGAAATCGAGGCTGGTACCTTCGACTGGCGCGTCGACCTGGAAGACGTGCACATGAACATCGAGGCGCGCCTGACCGACCGCATCGGCGTCACCGGCAAGAAGCTGCACACCGGACGCAGCCGCAACGACCAGGTGGCCACCGACATCCGCCTGTGGCTGCGCGACGAGATCGACACCATCCTCGGCGAGATCACCCGCCTGCAGCAGGGCCTGCTGGATCTGGCCGAGCGCGAAGCCGATACCGTCATGCCCGGCTTCACCCACCTACAGACCGCCCAGCCGGTGACCTTCGGCCACCACCTGCTGGCCTGGTTCGAGATGCTTTCGCGCGACCACGAGCGCCTCGTCGACTGCCGCAAGCGGGTCAACCGCATGCCGCTGGGCTCCGCCGCCCTAGCCGGCACCACCTACCCGATCCAGCGCGAAATCACCTGCCAGCTGCTGGGCTTCGAGGCGATCTCCGGCAACTCCCTGGACGGCGTGTCCGACCGCGACTTCGCCATCGAATTCTGCGCCGCGGCCTCGCTGGCCATGATGCACCTGTCGCGCTTCTCCGAAGAGCTGGTGCTCTGGACCAGCGCCCAGTTCCAGTTCATCGACCTGCCCGACCGCTTCTGCACCGGCTCCTCGATCATGCCGCAGAAGAAGAACCCGGACGTGCCGGAACTGGTGCGCGGCAAGTCCGGCCGGGTGTTCGGCCACCTGGCCGGCCTCTTGACCCTGATGAAGGGCCAGCCGCTGGCCTACAACAAGGACAACCAGGAGGACAAGGAACCGCTGTTCGACGCCGCAGACACCCTGCGCGACTCCCTGCGCGCCTTCGCCGACATGGTTCCGGCGATCAAGCCCAAGCGAGAGATCATGCGCGAGGCGGCGCTGCGCGGCTTCTCCACCGCCACCGACCTGGCCGACTACCTGGTGCGCAAGGGCCTGCCCTTCCGCGACTGTCACGAGATCGTCGGCCATGCGGTGAAATACGGTGTGCAAACCGGCAAGGACCTGGCCGAGATGAGCCTCGACGAGCTGCGCCAGTTCAGCGGCGAGATCGGCGAGGACGTGTTCGCCGTGCTGACCCTGGAAGGTTCGGTCAACGCCCGCGACCACATCGGCGGCACCGCTCCGAACCAAGTGCGCGCCGCCGTGGCCCGCGGCCGCCAGCTGCTGGCCGGCCGCTGAGCCCTGGGGCCGCCCGTCCCACGGGCGGCCCATGCCCCTCTCAAGAGGCCCGACCGCGGCGGGCCGGCGCTTGGTTCAGAGCCAGCCCTTGAACTTGAACCAGGCGTGCGACAGCGCCGCGGAACCGACCATCAGCCCCAGCGCCAGCGGATAGCCGTAGTACCACTCCAGCTCCGGCATGTGGCGGAAGTTCATGCCGTAGACGGTGCCGACCAGGGTCGGCGGCAGGAACAGCACGGCGGCGATGGAGAACACCTTGATGATGCTGTTCTGCTCGATGTTGATCAGGCCGAGGGTGGCCTCGAGCAGGAAGCTGCTCTCGTCGGACATCTTCGCCTGATATTCGCCGAGCGAGCGAACGTCGCGCTCGGACGTCTTCAGCCAGCCCCGGGCCGGCTCGCCCAGCCAGCCCTCGCCGGCCTGGCGGACGAAGCTGATCTGCCGGCTGATGCTCAGCAGGCTCTCGTTCAGCTTGGCTTGCAGGGCGTTGTGTCGGCCGAGGTGCTTGACCACCTTCTGCAGGTCGGTCTTGTCCTCCGGCTTTTCGCTGAAGATCGCCGTGGACAGGCTGTTCTGCTGTTGCTGCAGCATTTCCAGCACGTCGGCGATACGATCGACGACCCCCTCGATCAGCGAGGCGAAGATCATGTCGCTGGAGCGATGCAGCTCCGGCTGGCGCACGCTCTTGCCGGTGAAGGTGCGGAACGCCGACAGCTCGGCGTAGCGAACCGTGACCAGCCAGCGTTTGCTGAGCACGAAGGTGACCTCGGCGATGCTCGGGCTCTGCTGGCTGATGCCGCTCACCAGGCTGGCGGTCATGAACAGCGAGCCGCCGCTCTCGTAGAAGCGCGAGGACTCTTCGATCTCCACCATCTCCTCGCGGGTCGGGATCTCCATCTCGAGCTTCTGCTCGACGAACCGCTCTTCCTCGCGAGTCGGGTGCAGCAGGTCGATCCAGATGACCCCGGGCGGAATCTCGACCAGATCCTGCGCCTGTTGCTGACGCAGACGCCCATCCTCGATTAGGTAGTAGTTGATCATGCGGGATCCCTGTTCCAGAACCGGTACCGGCCAGTTGTACCCAGCGGCCGGCGGCCGACAGTATCATGGCGCGGGTCGATAGCAGAATCGACCGGCCAGGAGAGTCGGCAGCCATGAACGACAACCGCACCCGCGACGGGAACGATGCGCCGCACGCCCCGCGCTTCCAGTTTTCCGCCGACCGCCGCTCGGCCAGCCGGCGGGTACGCTACATTGAAACCAACCACGCCGACGACGGTGAGTGTCGGCTCTGCCAATTGGACAGCGGGCGATTGCCGGCTGCAGAGGAACCGATGAACACGCAAGACCAGCAGAACGGAAACGACGAAGAAGAGGCTTTCACCGAGGAAACCCTGCTCCAGGCCATCGAAAACCAGCTCGAAGCCAGCGATCCGCCGGCAGCCCGGGCCACGCTGAACAAGCTGATCCTGGTCGGCTACGAGCGCGAGGAGATCCTGCACCTGATGGCCCTGGTGCTGGCCCGGGAGATCGACGCCATGCTGCGCGAAGACCGCCCGTTCGATCGGGACTGGTACGAACAGGCCCTGCGCGCCCTGCCGGAACTGCCGGAGGCGGCCGCCTAGCGAGACGGCTACACTGCAGGAAACCCTATAGCCGGCGACACGCCGATAGCCTCAGGAGCAGTCCTCATGTCCTACACCCCCGAAGTGGTCGCGGAAATGGAAATTCTCGCCCGCTACAACCTGGGCAATACCCTGGAAGGCCTCAAGGTCCATCACGATGCGGCGCCCGAAGCAGTCGCCGCCACCCGGCGCCTGTACGACAAGGGCCTGCTCACCGAGCCGGACGGCGGCTACCTGACCAGCCTGGGCCTGGATGCCGCCGAGCAGGCGCAGAACCTACTGACCATCCTCGCCGCTCCGCGCGGCTGACCCGCATCTGGGCCGGCGGCACGGACGCGCTCTTCAGAGGTCCTCGAACGCCAGCTCCTCGCCGACCTGCTCCAGGGTGACCCGGCCGAGCAGCTCGCCGAGCCGCTCGCCGCTGGTATCGCAGATCCAGCGGCCGCTGGCCTCGTCGTAGTCGAAGTGGAAGCCGCCGGAGCGCGCCGCCACCCACAGCTGACGCAGGGGTTCCTGACGACTGAGGATGACCTGGCTGCCGTTCTCGAAGCGGATGGTCAGCACCCCCGCGGAACTCTCCAGATCGACGTCCAGATCGCTGTCGTCGAAGACATCCTCGACTTCTTCCTGAACCCCATCGATCAGGTCGTGGAAGCGGGCTTCGCTAAGGCTCATGCTGGGTCCTCGTGAATTCGAACAAAAAAGGCTCATGGAAAGGCAACGATAGCCGATTCGCCGGGCCGGGAAGCCCGCCGGACGGGAGCTCCGGGCGCATAGGCAAGGCGTCGGGGGGCCGGTATACTCCGGCGCAATCGTTGCTTTTACAAGGATTTCGTCATGAAGCGCCTGCTGCTTCCCTTCCTTGCACTGGCCGTGCTGAGCGCCGCGCTCACCGGCTGTGGGCAGAAAGGCCCGCTCTACCATCCGGACGACAAGAGCGCCGGCCACAGCAAAGACCGTTTCGAATTCTAAGAACCCGCACGGCCGCCAATCGCGGCTGAGCGGGCTCTCCCAGGAGGCCCCATGGAACCCTTCAACTACCGCGACGGCACGCTGTTCGCGGAAGGCGTGGCGTTGTCCGCCATCGCCGCACGCTTCGGCACCCCCACCTACGTCTACTCCCGCGCCCACATCGAGGCGCAGTACCGCGCCTATGACGACGCCCTGGCCGGCGCGCCGCACCTGGTCTGCTTTGCGGTCAAGGCCAACTCCAACCTCGGCGTACTGAACCTGCTGGCACGCCTCGGCGCCGGCTTCGACATCGTCTCCCGCGGCGAGCTGGAGCGCGTGCTGGCCGCCGGCGGCGATCCGCACAAGGTGGTGTTCTCCGGCGTCGGCAAGAGCCGCGAGGACATGCGCCGCGCCCTGGAAGTGGGCGTGCACTGCTTCAACGTCGAGTCCGAGGCCGAGCTGGAGCGCCTGCAGGACGTGTCCGCCGGGATGGGCGTCAAGGCCCCGGTCTCGCTGCGGGTCAACCCCGACGTGGACGCCGGCACCCACCCCTACATCTCCACCGGGCTCAAGGAGAACAAGTTCGGCATCGACATCGAGCAGGCCGAAGAGGTCTATGCCCAGGCCGCCGCGCTGCCGAACCTGGACGTAATCGGCATCGACTGCCACATCGGCTCGCAGCTGACCACCCTGTCGCCCTTCCTCGACGCCCTCGACCGCCTGCTGCTGCTGGTCGATCGCCTGGCCGCCCGCGGCATCGCCATCCGCCACCTGGATCTCGGCGGCGGTCTCGGCGTGCGCTACCGCGCCGAGCAGCCGCCGGCGCCCGGCGAATACATCGCCGCGGTGCGCCAGC
>NZ_JBHRSJ010000029.1:61035-251032 GCF_042643485.1 Azotobacter bryophylli
TGCTGTTCGAACCGGGGCGCTCCCTGGTGGCCAACGCCGGCGTGCTGCTGACCCGCGTGGAGTACCTCAAGCACACCGAGCACAAGGACTTCGCCATCGTCGATGCGGCGATGAACGACCTGATCCGCCCGGCCCTGTACCAGGCCTGGATGGACATAGTGCCGGTGACTCCGCACGGCGGCGAAGTCTGCAGCTACGACGTGGTCGGACCGATCTGCGAGACCGGCGACTTCCTCGCCAAGGACCGCGAACTGGCCCTGGTCGAGGGCGACCTGCTGGCGGTGCGCTCGGCCGGTGCCTACGGCTTCGTCATGAGTTCCAACTACAACACCCGCGGCCGCGCCGCCGAGGTGCTGGTGGACGGCGAGCAGGCTCATCTGGTGCGCCGCCGGGAGACCCTCGAAGAACTCTATGCCGGCGAAAGCCTGCTGCCGGAGTGAGCCCATGCTGCTGCGCTTTACCAAGATGCACGGCCTCGGCAACGACTTCATGGTCCTCGACCTGGTCACCCAGCACGCGCACATCCAGCCCAAGCACGCCCGCCAGTGGGGCGACCGGCATACCGGGGTCGGCTTCGATCAGTTGCTGATCGTCGAACCGCCGAGCAACCCGGACGTGGACTTCCGCTACCGCATCTTCAATGCCGACGGCTCGGAGGTGGAGCAGTGCGGCAACGGTGCGCGCTGCTTCGCCCGTTTCGTGCTGGACAAGCGGCTGACCACCAAGAAGCTCATCCGGGTGGAAACCAAGAGCGGCATCATCGAACTGGACGTCCGCCCGGACGGCCAGATCTGCGTCGACATGGGCCCGCCGCGGCTGGAGCCGAAGGACATCCCCTTCCAGGCCGAAGCGGCGTCGCTGAGCTACCCGGTCTCGGTCGACGGTCGCCAGGTCGAGCTGGCCGCGGTCTCCATGGGCAACCCCCATGCGGTGCTGCGGGTCGACGACCTGGACAGCGCGCCGGTGCACGAGCTGGGGCCCAAGCTGGAGCACCATCCGCGCTTCCCGCAACGGGTCAACGTCGGCTTCCTCCAGGTCATCGACCGCCAGCGCGCCCGGTTGCGGGTCTGGGAGCGTGGCGCCGGCGAGACCCAGGCCTGCGGCACCGGCGCCTGCGCCGCCGCGGTGGCCGCCATCCGCCAGGGCTGGATGGATTCGCCGGTACAACTCGAACTGCCGGGCGGCCGCCTGTCCATTTCCTGGGCAGGTCCCGGCCAGCCGGTTATGATGACCGGGCCTGCCGTGCGCGTATTCGAAGGACAGATTCGCCTATGAACGGGTATCCGCCATGACCGACAAGACCTCTGCGCCAGCGCGTATCGATGCCGAGGCGGTGGCCGCCTATCTGGAAGCGAACCCGGAATTCTTTGTCGGCCGCGACGAACTGCTCGGCGAGCTCCACGTCCCGCACGAGACGGGAGCGGCGGTTTCGCTGGTGGAGCGGCAGATCAGGCTGCTGCGCGAGCGCAACCTCGATCTGCGCACACGCCTGTCGCAGCTGATGGACGTGGCCCGCGACAACGATCGCCTGTTCGACAAGACCCGCCGCCTGGTGCTCGACCTGCTCGACGCGCAGAGCGTCGAGGAAGTGGTCGGCCTGGTCGAGGACAGCCTGCGCCATGAGTTCAAGGTTCCCTTCGTCAGCCTGACCCTGTTCGGCGAGCACGCCAGCCCGGTCGGCCGCTGGGTCAGAGTCAGCGAGGCTCATCAGGCCATCGGCGGGCTGCTGGCGCGCAACAAGACCCTCTGCGGCGTCCTGCGCAGCCACGAGCTGGCCTTCCTGTTCGGCGAGGAACAGCAGCAGCTGATCGGCTCGGCCGCGGTGGCGGCCCTCGACCATCAGGGCCTGCACGGCGTGCTGGCGATCGGCAGCCCCGACCCGCAGCACTACAAGAGCAGCCTCGGCACCCTGTTCCTCGGCCATATCGCCGATGTCCTCGCCCGCCTGCTGCCGCGCCTGACACCCCCGCTGCGAACGGTGAGATAGCGATTGCGCCCGCTCGGAAGCGGGACGACCAGCCGTCCGATCCGGGCGCCCGGCTCCGCCGCGCAGGCATATCGGGTATGCGGGCCTGCTGCGACCCGGCCCTAGGAGTGATCCCCATGCAAGCCGACCTCGAAGCCTTCCTCGAACACCTGCGCAGTGAACGCCAGATGTCGGCGCACACCCTCGACGGCTACCGGCGCGACCTGTCCAAGGTGCTCGCCTGGTGCGAGCAGGAGCAGCTCGCCGCCTGGGCGGCGCTGGACACTGCGCGCCTGCGCCGGCTGGTCGCCCGCCTGCACCAGCAGGGCCAGTCCGGCCGCAGCCTCGCCCGCCTGCTCTCGGCGGTTCGCGGTCTCTACCGCTACCTGCTGCGCGAAGGGCGCTGCCGGCACGATCCGGCCGCCGGCCTGAGTCCGCCCAAGGGCGAGCGCCGGCTGCCGCGCGCCCTCGACGCCGACCGCACCCAGCAGTTGCTGGACGGGGCGGTCGAGGACGACTTCATCGCCCGCCGCGACCACGCCATCCTCGAACTCATCTATTCCTCCGGACTGCGCCTCGCCGAGCTGGTCGGGCTGGATCTCGACCGGCTCGACCTGCCCGCAGGACTGGTGCGGGTGCACGGCAAGGGCAACAAGGTGCGCGAACTGCCGGTGGGCCGTAAGGCCCGCGAGGCCCTGGCCGCCTGGTTGCCGCTGCGCGCGCTGACGCGGCCGGCCGACGGCGCGCTGTTCGTCAGCCGCCAGGGTCGCCGCATCGGACCGCGCGCGGTGCAGCTGCGAGTGCGTGAGGCCGGCGTGCGGGAGCTCGGCCAGCACCTGCACCCGCACATGCTGCGCCATAGCTTCGCCAGCCACGTCCTCGAGTCCTCCCAGGATCTGCGGGCGGTGCAGGAGCTACTCGGCCATGCCGACATCGCCACCACGCAGATCTACACCCACCTGGACTTCCAGCATCTGGCGGCCGTCTACGACCAAGCCCACCCGCGAGCGCGCCGCAACAAGAGCAGTGACGCATGAGCATTCGACTGATCACCTTCGACCTGGACGACACCCTCTGGGACGTCGCGCCGACCCTCGAGAGCGCGGAGGCGGCCCTGCGCGACTGGCTGGCGCGCAACGCCCCGCTCCTAGGCGGCGTTCCGGTCGAACATCTGTGGACGATCCGCAGCCGGCTGCTGGACGGGGAGCCGGCGCTGAAGCACCGCATCAGCGAACTGCGCCGCCGCGTCCTGTTCACAGCCCTGCAGGAGGCCGGCTACGCCGAGCCCGAAGCGCGGGAAATGGCCGAACAGGCGTTCCAGACCTTCCTCGCCGCGCGCCATGAGGTACAGATCTTTCCCGAGGTGCAGCCGACCCTCGAGGTCCTCGCCAACCGCTACCTCCTCGGCGTGCTGACCAACGGCAACGCCGACGTGCGCCGTCTGGGCCTGGCCGACTACTTCCGCTTCGCCCTCTGCGCCGAGGAACTGGGCATCGGCAAGCCGGACCCGCACCCCTTCCGCGAGGCGCTCAGGCTCGGCGGGGTGCCGGCCGAACAGGCGGTGCACATCGGCGACCACCCCGGCGACGACATCCAGGGCGCCCAGCGTGCCGGCCTGCGCGCGGTCTGGTTCAACCCCGGCGGCAAGCCCTGGAGCCACGAGGGCCGTCCCGATGCCGAAATCCGCAGTCTGGCCGAACTGCCAGCTCTGCTCGCCGGCTGGCGGGACTGAAGCGCAGGCGATGGACCTCGATGCTCCGGGGCACCCGGCGGGTACCGGCAGGTCCGACCGCCACTACCACCACTACCGGATGCTCCTGCCAACACTCGTCCTCTTCGCCGGGGCCCTCTCCGGCGGCATCCAGGCCCCCGGTCTGCTGGCCGGCATCCTGTTCGTCGGCTGGGTCCTCCCCTTCCGCCGGCGTCTGCCGGAAGGCCTGTGGCTGGCCGGCGTGCTGCTCGCCGGTCTGTCCCTGGCCGCCCATCTGCTACCCGGCTTCACGCCGCTGACGCTGGCCGCGCCACGCCGGATCAGTCCCGACGCGGCGCCCTATGCCGTGCGCCTGCACTGGGACAAGCTGCTGCTCGGCGCGATGCTGCTGGCCTGGTGGTGGACGGCGCGGCGCAGAGCGCCCGCGCGACCGCTGCGGGCCTGGGGCTGTGCGCTGGCGACGCTGGCGGCCGTGCCGGCTCTGGCTTTCGCCTTGGGACTGGTGGCCTGGCAGCCGAAATGGCCGCCGGAGTTGCTCCCCTGGCTGGCGGTCAATCTCGCCGGCACGGTGCTCGCCGAGGAGCTGCTGTTCCGCGGTCTGCTCCAGGGCATCCTGGTGAACCGCTGCGGCGTGCCCGGAGGAATCGCCCTGGGCGCCGCCCTGTTCGGCCTGGCGCACGCTCCGTTCGGCCCGGCATTCGCTCTGGTCGCCGGCGCGGCGGGTCTGGGTTATGGCTGGGTGATGCAGCTGTCCGGCCGTCTGGGCGCGACCGTCCTGCTGCACGCAGCGGTCAACCTGTCGCACTTCCTACTGTTGAGCTATCCGCTGTGCCTGGGCTGAAGGCATGAAAAAGGCGACCCGGGATCGCTCCAGGGTCGCCTTCTTGCACCGCCATCGATCAGGAATCAGATGGGGCGGCTACCGTACTTGCTATCCGGCTTCTTCGGCGGGTCGGCGACCACGTTGGGCTCGACTTCCTGCACCTTGCCGCCACGGGCGAGAAACTCCGCCATGGCGCGCTCCAGGGCTTCGCGCTCCCGCTGCTTGGCCTCGATGCTCGGCATTTCCTCCTCGCTGACGACGGCCTTGGACTTCTTGCCCGAAGCTACCGCCCGATCGCTGCCGTCGTCTTCATCGGCATCGCCTTCATCGGCGGCCTCGAGCTCCTCGCCCTCGTCCTCGTCGCCTGCTTCCAGTTCTTCTTGTTCCAGTTCTTCATCGCTCATGTTCGACCCTCACGACTTGCACACAGCAGGTTGGTTGTAGCCACGACAGCGGTCGCACTCGGGTCGACCGCCGCCAGATAAATCAGATCGCCTGGCCATGCAGGGTGGCCAGTACGCGACGGGCACCGCCATGTTCGCGGTGCTCGCCGAGGTAGATCCCTTGCCAGACGCCCAGGGCCAGGGTCCCGTCTCGCACCGGCAGACTCAGCTGGCAACCCAGCAGGCTGGCCTTGAAGTGCGCGGGCAGATCGTCGGGCCCCTCGTAGTCGTGCTCGTAGCCCTTCTCGCCCTGGGGGACCAGGCGGTTGAAGAAGCGCTCGAAGTCCCGACGCACCGCCCCGTCGGCATTTTCGTTGACCGTCAACGAAGCAGACGTGTGCTGCAGCCAGAGGTGTAACAGACCCACGCGACAAGTCGACAGTTCCGGCAGGGCTGCGAGCAGCTCCTCGGTCACCAGATGGAAGCCGCGCGGGCGCGGACGCAAGGTAATGGTCGTCTGTTTCCACATGATTATCACCAACCCGAGAAACTACCCCACTAGACGATAGGGCAAGCTCTGGCATGGGTTCAGGGCAGCGTTCGGCAGAGACCGGCTGCGCCTCGTGCCCCCCATTCGCGGACGATCGAGCTGCGCCGGATACGGGGCCTTGATGGTTGCGCGGGGAATTCTAGCGCGGCGCCAGAAAAAGCAAAGGGCGCCGTGAGCGCCCTTTGCGGATTTTGCCTGCGGCCGCGAAACCGGTAGCCCACGGCGGTAATGTCGGGATGCGCCGGGAGTCCCTTCAGCGCATACCCGGCTCACTCAGAGGCTGTAGCCCCGCTCGTTGTGCAGCGAGAGGTCGAGACCGACGGTTTCTTCCTCTTCGCCGACGCGCAGGCCCATCACCAGGTCGATGACCTTGAGGATCACGAAGGTGGCGATGGCGGTGTAGCCGACGGTGAAGATCACACCCTTGAACTGGACCCAGACCTGGGCGGCGATGTCTTCCACCTGACCGAAGCCACCCATGGCCGGTGCGGCGAACACGCCGGTCAGCAGGGCGCCGACGATACCACCGACGCCGTGCACGCCGAAGGCGTCCAGGGAGTCGTCGTAGCCGAGCGAGCGCTTCAGGCTGGTGGCGCAGAAGAAGCAGACCACGCCGGAAACCAGGCCGATCACGATGGCGCCCATCGGGCCGGCGGTGCCGGCCGCCGGAGTGATTGCGACCAGGCCGGCGACCACGCCCGAAGCGATACCCAGCGCGCTCGGCTTGCCGTGAGTGACCCACTCGGCGAACATCCAGCCCATGGCTGCGGCAGCGGTAGCGATCTGGGTGACCAGCATGGCCATGCCCGCCGTGCCGTTGGCGGCGACCGCCGAACCGGCGTTGAAGCCGAACCAGCCGATCCACAGCATGGCGGCACCGACCAGGGTGTAGCCGAGGTTATGCGGAGCCATGGCCACGCTCGGATAGCCCTTGCGCTTGCCCAGCACCAGGCAGGCGACCAGACCCGCGACGCCCGCGTTGATGTGGACCACGGTGCCACCGGCGAAGTCCAGCACGCCCCAGTCCCACATCAGACCGCCGACACCGGCCCAGACCATGTGGGCGATCGGCGCGTAGACCAGGACGAACCAGACCGCCATGAAGACCAACAGGGCCGAGAACTTCATGCGCTCGGCGAAGGCGCCGACGATCAGCGCCGGCGTGATGAT
This sequence comes from Azotobacter bryophylli, assembly GCF_042643485.1. Classification (NCBI taxonomy): domain Bacteria; kingdom Pseudomonadati; phylum Pseudomonadota; class Gammaproteobacteria; order Pseudomonadales; family Pseudomonadaceae; genus Azotobacter; species Azotobacter bryophylli. The sequence continues at coordinate 67,639 of NZ_JBHRSJ010000029.1, forward strand.
GGCGAAGGTCATCTGGAAAGTGATGAAGACGCTTTCCGGGAAGGCACCGACCAGGCTGTCGGTGGTCAGTCCCTTGAGGAAGGCCTTGGACAGACCGCCGATGAAGGAATTGAAGTTCACCACCCCAGCCTCCATGCCGGTGGTGTCGAACGCCAGGCTGTAGCCGAAGATGACCCAGAGCAGGCTGATCAGACCGGTGATGGCGAAGCATTGCATCATCACCGAGAGAACGTTTTTCGAGCGCACCATGCCGCCGTAGAACAAGGCCAGGCCGGGAACGGTCATGAAGAGGACCAGCGCCGTCGAGGTGAGCATCCAAGCGGTATCGCCGGAGTTCAGCGTCGCTTCCTGGGCGCTGGCCAGGGTAGGCAAGAACAGGGATGTGAGGGCTGCTAGCCCTGCGCTTTTCCGCAGAGTCATAAAGGGGAATCTCCTGGGGCGAGGGGATCGGGGGCTTAGATCGCGTCTGTGCCGGTTTCGCCGGTACGGATGCGGATGGCCTGTTCCAGGTTGACGACGAAGATCTTGCCGTCGCCGATCTTGCCGGTGTTGGCAGCCTTGCTGATGGCCTCGATGACGCGATCCAGCTGGTCATCGGCGATGGCCACCTCGATCTTCACCTTGGGCAGGAAATCCACGACGTATTCGGCGCCGCGGTACAGTTCGGTATGGCCCTTTTGCCGGCCGAAACCCTTGACTTCGGTGACGGTAATGCCTTGCACCCCGATCTCCGACAGAGACTCACGTACGTCGTCCAGCTTGAACGGCTTGATGATGGCAGTGACTAGCTTCATGAAAACTCTCTCCGTGTAAGGTGGACTTGCCCCAGGTAATACCCCGGCTGCAAGTCTAAGCGCAGTGTCTGGCTTTTGAAACGCGCCGACGGCTCAAGGCCAGCCTTTTCGACAGCACCCGGCTATACGGCAAAGCTCCCATGCCTCGCCTAGGCAGCGGGCGACAAGAAGGAGCAACCTCATCCTCGCCCAAGCAGGAATCTTGCCAAAACTGCCTTATCCGCTACTCCAACCCGGTTTTCGCCCAGCGACAGCCATGAATCCGCAGAGAACTGCCAGCAAAAAGCCTCGACTTCCCGATATCCCATATATTTCATATTGTTATTTGCCCATTCGAGGACAGGTTCGCTGCCGGCCCACGCCCGCCACCTCCCAAGCACAATGCCAGCACGACGCGCCATTTGAGTGCAGCAACCGATCGGCTTCTGTTCAAAAACTGTGCACCCGTTCGACAGCGGCAAGGGGGACCATGCGTGCTAAACTGCCCGCCGATTGTTTCCGGAATCGCACCATGCTGCCGCCCAAAGCCCTGTTCGATACGCTCACCTCTCACGCCTCGCGCCTGTTCAACGGCGAAACGCCGCTGCCCCCCCGCGAATTCGAAGCGCAGTTCAAAGCCCTGCTGCAGAGCGCCTTCAGCCGGCTCGATCTGGTCAGCCGGGAAGAGTTCGACAGCCAGATGGTCGTCCTAGCCCGCACTCGCGCTCGCCTGGAAGCCCTCGAGGCCAAGGTGGCCGAACTGGAAGCCCGTCTGTCCCCCGAGCCCCAAACGCCGCCCAGCGAATAACCCCGCGGACGGCATGCGATCAAGGAGAGATCCATGTCCCTGGCCATCGTCCACAGCCGCGCCCAGGTAGGCGTCGAGGCGCCCGCCGTCACGGTGGAGGCACACCTGGCCAACGGCTTGCCGGCGCTGACCCTGGTCGGACTGCCGGAAACCGCGGTGAAGGAGAGCAAGGACCGGGTGCGCAGCGCCATCCTCACCTCCGGCTTCGACTTCCCGGCCCGGCGCATCACCCTCAACCTCGCCCCCGCCGACCTACCTAAGGACGGCGGGCGCTTCGATCTGGCCATCGCCCTCGGCATCCTCGCCGCCAGCGGCCAGTTGCCGGCCGAAAGCCTGGGCGCCCTGGAATGTCTGGGCGAGCTGGCCCTCTCCGGCAACCTGCGCCCGGTGCAGGGCGTCCTCCCGGCGGCACTGGCCGCCCGCGAGGCCGGACGCACCCTGGTGGTACCGCGGGCCAATGCCGAGGAGGCCAGCCTGGCCTCCGGACTGACCGTGCTGGCCGTAGACCACCTGCTGGAGCTGGCCGCCCACCTCAACGGCCAGAGCCCGCTTTCGCCCTACCAGGCCCAGGGCCTGCTGCGCCAGGCGCTCCCCTACCCCGACCTCGCCGAAGTGCAGGGCCAGGCCGCGGCCAAGCGCGCCCTGCTGGTGGCCGCGGCTGGCTGCCACAATCTTCTGTTCAGCGGCCCTCCCGGCACCGGCAAGACATTGCTGGCCAGCCGTCTGCCCGGCCTGCTGCCGCCGCTGGACGAACGCGAAGCCCTGGAAGTGGCGGCGATCCACTCGGTGGCCAGCCACGCGCCGCTCACAGCCTGGCCCCAGCGCCCGTTCCGCCAGCCGCACCACAGCGCTTCGGGGCCGGCCCTGGTCGGCGGCGGCAGCCGGCCGCGGCCCGGCGAGATCACCCTGGCCCACCAGGGTGTGCTCTTCCTCGACGAGTTGCCGGAATTCGACCGCAAGGTTCTGGAGGTCCTGCGCGAGCCCCTGGAAAGCGGCGAGATCGTCATCGCCCGGGCCAGCGACAAGGTGCGCTTTCCGGCGCGCTTCCAGCTGGTGGCGGCGATGAACCCCTGTCCCTGCGGTTACCTGGGCGACCCCAGCGGGCGCTGCCGCTGCACGCCCGAGCAGATCCAGCGCTACCGGGCGAAACTGTCCGGCCCGCTGCTGGATCGCATCGACCTGCACCTGAGCGTCGGCCGCGAGCCCACCGCCCTCGGCGCACCACGATTGGACGGCCCGGACACCGCCACGGCCGCCGCCGAGGTGGCCGTGGCGCGCGACCGGCAGATCAGGCGCCAGGGTTGTGCCAATGCCTTCCTCGACCTGCCCGGCCTGCACCAGCATTGCGCACTGACCGACGAAGACCGCCAGTGGCTGGAACGTGCCTGCGAGCGCCTCGGCCTGTCGCTGCGTGCCGCCCATCGCATCCTCAAGGTGGCCCGCACCCTGGCCGATCTCGAGGCGGCCGATGGCATCGGTCGCGGGCACCTGGCCGAGGCCCTGCAATACCGCGCCAGCACGGGCTGAGCGGGAAGCATCGCATCAGCGGTCAAGGCAGACAGCCAAACGCCTGATAAAATGCCGGGCTTTCCCCTTCCCAGCGAATCGCCCATGTCCCGACTCAATCCCCGGCAACAGGAAGCCGTGAACTACGTCGGCGGCCCGCTGCTGGTGCTCGCCGGCGCCGGCTCCGGCAAGACCAGCGTGATCACCCGCAAGATCGCCTACCTGATCCAGCAGTGCGGCATTCGTGCCCAGCACATCGTCGCCATGACCTTCACCAACAAGGCCGCGCGCGAGATGAAGGAGCGCGTCGGCCACCTGCTGCGCGGCGCCGAGGGCAAGGGGCTGACGGTTTCCACCTTCCACAACCTGGGCCTCAACATCATCCGCAAGGAGCATGCGCGGCTCGGCTACAAGCCCGGCTTCTCGATCTTCGACGAGGGCGACATCAAGGCGCTGCTCACCGACATCATGCAGAAGGAGTACTCGGGCGACGACGGCGTCGACGAGATCAAGAACTACATCGGCGCCTGGAAGAACGACCTGATCCTGCCCGAGGAAGCCCTGGAGAAGGCCCGCACGCCCAAGGAGCAGACCGCCGCCATCGTCTACCTGCACTACCAGCGCACCCTCAAGGCCTATAACGCGGTGGACTTCGACGACCTGATCCTGCTACCGGTGAAGCTGTTCCAGGAACACCCGGACGTGCTGCAGAAGTGGCAGAACCGCATCCGCTACCTGCTGGTCGACGAGTATCAGGACACCAACGCCAGCCAGTACCTGCTGGTCAAGCTCCTGGTCGGCACGCGCAACCAGTTCACCGTGGTCGGCGACGACGACCAGTCGATCTACGCCTGGCGCGGCGCGCGGCCGGAGAACCTGATGCTGCTGAAGGAGGATTACCCCTCGCTGAAGGTGGTGATGCTCGAGCAGAACTACCGCTCCACCAGCCGCATCCTCAAGTGCGCCAACGTGCTGATCGCCAACAACCCCCACGCCTTCGAGAAGCAGCTGTGGAGCGAGATGGGCCATGGCGACGAGATCCGCGTGATCCGCTGCCGCAACGAGGACGCCGAGGCCGAGCGGGTGGCCATGGAGATCCTCACCCTGCACCTGAAGACCGGCCGCCCCTACAGCGACTTCGCCATCCTCTACCGCGGCAACTACCAGGCCAAGCTGATGGAGCTGAAACTGCAGCACCACCAGATCCCCTATCGCCTCTCCGGCGGCACCAGCTTCTTCGCCCGTCAGGAGGTGAAGGACCTGATGAGCTACTTCCGCCTGCTGGTCAACCCGGACGACGACAACGCCTTCCTCCGCGTGATCAACGTGCCGCGCCGGGAGATCGGCTCGGCGACCCTGGAGAAGCTCGGCAACTACGCCAGCGAACGGAAGACCTCCATGTACCAAGCGGCCGGCGAACTCGGCCTCGGCGAGCATCTGGACAGCCGCTTCACCGAACGTCTGGCGCGCTTCACCCGCTGGATGGACGGCGTGCGCCAGCAGTGCGCGCAGAACGATCCGATCGCCGCCCTGCGCAGCATGGTGATGGACATCGACTACGAGAACTGGCTCAAGCAGAACGCCTCCAGCGACAAGGTCGCCGACGCGCGCATGGGCAACGTCTGGTTCCTCATCGACGCCCTGAAGAACACCCTCGAGAAAGACGAAGATGGCGAGATGACCATCGAGGAGGCCATCGGCAAGCTGGTCCTGCGCGACATGCTCGAGCGTCAGCAGGAAGAGGAGGAAGGTGCCGAGGGCGTGCAGATGCTCACCCTGCACGCCTCCAAGGGCCTGGAATTCCCCCACGTGTTCATCATCGGCGTGGAGGAGGAAATCCTCCCCCACCGCTCCAGCATCGAGGCCGACACCATCGAGGAGGAACGCCGCCTGGCCTACGTCGGCATCACCCGCGCGCGGGAGAACCTGGTGCTGACCTTCGCCGCCAAGCGCAAGCAGTACGGCGAGGTGATCGACTGCTCGCCGAGCCGCTTCCTCGACGAACTGCCCCCGGAAGACCTGGTCTGGGAAGGCCAGGAGGACGCTCCGGCGGAGGTGAAGACGGCCCGCGGCAAGAGCGCGCTGGCGGATATCCGGGCGATGCTCAAGCGCTGAACCGCATCCTCGAGCCGCCGGGCCGGCCGCGGATGCGCAGAGCCCCCGGTTCCCGACTATGCTGCTCTGAGAAGCCGGATCGGCCGGGAAGCGCGCGAAGGGAGGCGAAGATGGACGCAGACGGATTACTGGCCGCCGGGCTGTTGGCGGCAGGCATCGGGCTCGGCGCCACGCCGGGCGCCGCGGCCGAGCAGGAGGTGACCGCGCAGCAGGTGGTGTCCGCGATGGAGAAGGCCTTCGGCGTCACCCCGGGCGAGCGCCGCAACCACATCAAGGGCACCTGTGCCGCCGGCCGCTTCGTCGGCCTTCCCGCCGCGACCGCCTATAGCCGCTCGGCGCTGTTCTCCGGGCAACCGGTGCCGGTGGTCGCCCGCTTCTCGCTGGCCGGCGGCAATCCCAGGGCGCCGGACACGGCCAGGACCCCGCGCGGCATGGCCCTGGAGTTCCGCCTGGACGGCGGGGCGCTGCAGCACATGACCATGATCAACACCCCGGTGTTCGGCGCCGCGCAGCCGAAGACCTTCCTCGACCAGCTGCTCGCCATGCAGCCCGACCCGGCCACCGGCAAGCCCGATCCCGAGAAGCTCAAGGCCTTCCGCGCCAGCCACCCGGACAGCCTGGCCCAGGCGAAATTCCTCGAGGAGCACAATCCGCCGGCGAGCTTCGCCAACAGCAGCTATTTCGGCCTGCACACCTTCAGGTTCGTCGATCGGGATGGCCGGACCACACCGGTGCGCTGGCGCTTCGTGCCACAGGACGGGGAGCATCCGCTCTCCGACGAGGAGCTGAAGACCCTGCCGGCGGACTTCCTCGAACGGCGTCTGATCGAGCGCACCCGGCAGGGACCGCTGCGCTGGGACATGGTGCTGACCATCGGCCGGCCCGAAGACCCGCAGAACGATCCGAGCCGGACCTGGCCGGAAGACCGGCAGCAGGTGAAGGTCGGCACCCTGACCATCGACTCGGCGACGCCGCAGAAAGACGCCACCTGCGAGAAGATCAACTACGACCCGCTGGTGATGGCCGACGGCATCGCCCCGAGCGACGATCCGGTCCTGCACTTCCGTTCGCCGTCCTACGCCATTTCCTTCGCCAAACGCGCGGCCGGGCAGTGAGCGGGCGTTTTGAACACGGCGGCACGCTGCGGCAGAATGCCAGGCTTCGCCCGTCCGAGGTCAGCGTCATGGAGCAACTGAAGCAGAAGATCCGCGAGCAAGGCGTCGTGCTCTCGGACCAGGTCCTGAAGGTGGACGCCTTCCTCAATCACCAGATCGATCCCGTGCTGATGCAGCAGATCGGCCGGGAATTCGCCCGCCGCTTCCGCGATCAGCGCATCGACAAGATCGTCACCATCGAGGCCTCCGGCATCGCCCCGGCGCTGATGACCGCCCTGGAACTGGGCGTGCCGGTGATCTTCGCCCGCAAGCACCGCTCGCTGACCCTGACCGACAACCTGCTGAGCGCTTCGGTCTATTCCTTCACCAAGCAGGTGGAGAGCACCGTCGCCATTTCCGGCAGCCATCTCGCCGCCGGCGACCGGGTGCTGGTCATCGACGACTTCCTGGCCAACGGCCAGGCTGCCCTGGGGCTGGCCTCCATCATCCGCCAGGCCGGCGCGGAGATCGTCGGTATCGGCATCGTCATCGAGAAGTCCTTCCAGCCCGGACGGCAGGAGCTGGAGAAACGCGGCTATCGGGTCGAATCCCTGGCGCGCATCCAGGCGCTGCGGGACGGTCAGGTGAGTTTTCTGTAAATCCGCCTCGGCAATGGCGCCAGAAACGACGAAGCCGCCCGTGGGCGGCTTCGCTGATCACAGTCTCGATCAGAGACCGGACATCTTCTTGATGGCGCCTTTCAGCTCGTCTTCCGAGCAGTCGGCGCAGGTGCCTTTTGGCGGCATGGCGTTGCGGCCATTGACGGCGCTCTTCAGCAGCGCGTCCAGACCGCCGCGCTCGCTGGCGCGGGCCTTCCAAGCGGCGCTGTCGCCGACTTTCGGCGCATTCAGCAGGCCGGTGCCGTGGCAGGCGCCGCAGTACTTGGCAACGATTTCATCGCCGCCACGCGCAGCGCCGCCGGCGGCAGCCGCGGAGACGGCACCGACGCCCTTGCACTCCTGACCGGCGATACAGACTTCGCCGACCGGCTTCAGGCGTTCCGCGATTTCTTCGTTGGTCGCGGCCTGGGCGCTTACCGCCCACAGAGCCAACATAGCGACTGGTGCCGCAAACAGCTTGTTGATCAGGTTCACCCTTACCCCCTCATCGTGGCTAGTACGCCCGCTGGCATGGTATTCGCGAGCGGCGGCAGTATACCCCCTAGGCTGGCAGTCTGAAATAACTTGCAAGAATGCCCGGCCCGGAGCTGCGCGCCCGGCCTTGCAAAACTCCCGCTCACATGTTCGCCGGGGTGGTGGCGCTGATCAGGCGGGCCTGCAGATCGAACGGGTTGCGGAAACGGTGCGGTTTGCTGCTTTCGAAGTAATAGCTGTCGCCGCTTTCCAGAATGTAGGTCTGGCTGCCGATGCTGAGCTCCAGACGCCCCTCGATGAGGATGCCGGCCTCCTCGCCCTCGTGGACGAGCATTTCCTCGCCGGTGTCGGCGCCGGGCGGATAGGTCTCGGACAGGAAGGTCAGGTTGCGCCCCGGATGCGCCTTGCCGATCAGCTTCATGACCACCGGTCCGCTGGAGAGATCGCTCAGCTCGTCGGCCCGGTAGACCACCTGGGCGGCGTTCTCCGGCTCCAGATCGAGGGAGAAGAACTCCATCAGCGACATGGGGATGCCGCCGAGGACCTTCTTCAGGGAACTGATCGAGGGGCTGACGCTGTTCTTCTCGATCATCGAGATGGTGCTGTTGGTAACGCCCGCGCGCTTGGCGAGTTCGCGCTGGGAAAGGCCTTTGAGCTTGCGGATGGATTGCAGGCGAACGCCGACGTCCAAGGCGGGAGTCCTCTCGGGTGACTGTGCGGGCTGTGGTTCGGCGTATGATGGCAACAGCGTTCATTATTTACAACGCTCTGCCGAAAATTCTGCCCATGCGGGAGGCGAAGCGGACTCGCCTCCCGGAGCCGCCTCAGGCCTGGGCGGCGATGACCGACATCTCCACCAGCGCCTGCGACGAATACAGCCGGGCTTCGACGCAGGCCCGGGCCGGGGCGCAGCCGGCGGGCAGCCAGGCGTCCCAGACCACGTTCATGCCGGCGTAGTCGGCAGCCATGTCCTTCAGGTAGATGGTCACCGAGAGCAGCCGCGACTTGTCGCTGCCGGCCTCGGCCAGCAGGCGCTCGACGTTGGCCAGGGTCTGTCGGGTCTGCTCCTCGATATCCCCACTGTAGTCATCCGCCAGTTGCCCGGCCAGGTGGACGGTGCCGTTGTGGATGACGATTTCACTGTAGCGGGTTGCGCTGTGCAGACGCCGGATGGACATGCGAGGGGTTCTCCTGGGAATTGCCGTGGCGGGAAAGGCATGGCTCAGGGAGCGTCCCGCGGCTTTCGCCCGCCAGGTCGGCCCCAGCAGGCCATGATCGGGCCACAGTGTACCGCGCCCGGGTGGCCGACAGGGGCGGCCGATCGGCGGGAGGTGGCGCGGCGCACGCAGACGACCGCCCGGGAGCGTGCTGCCTGCGCCTCATCCCGGCCTCAGTGGGCCGGCGCCGGCTGGATCGGCCCGGAGTCGGAGCGGGACTTGCCGTAACGGGAGATATCCAGACCGGCCGGGCTGATCTGCGGGCGCTTTTTCGCCATCAGGTCGGCCAGCAGGCGACCGGAACCGCAGGCCATGGTCCAGCCCAGGGTGCCGTGTCCGGTGTTGAGGAACAGGTTGCGGTAGCGGGTCGGCCCGACGATCGGAGTGCCGTCCGGCGTCGCCGGGCGCAGGCCGGTCCAGAATTCCGCCTCCTGCAGCCGTCCGCCGTGCGGGTAGAGATCGTTCACCACCAGCTCCAGGGTCTCGCGCCGGCGCGGCTTGAGCGACAGGTCGAAACCGGAGATCTCGGCCATGCCGCCGACGCGGATGCGCTGGTCGAAACGGGTGATGGCGACCTTGTAGGTCTCGTCGAGGATGGTGGAAGTCGGCGCCATCGCCGGATCGCTGATGGGAATGGTCAGGGAGTAGCCCTTCAGCGGGTAGATCGGCGCCTTGATGCCCAGCGGCCGCAGCAATTGCGGCGAGTAGCTGCCGAGGGCCAGCACGTAGTGGTCGGCGGTCTCCAGCCGGCCGTCGATCCACACGCCGTTGATGCGTTCGCCGACCGCATCCAGCCGCTCGATGGTCCGGCCGAAGCGAAACTCGACGCCGAGCCCCTGGGCCAATTCCGCCAGCCGGTTGGTGAACAGATGGCAGTCGCCGGTCTCGTCGTTGGGCAGGCGCAGAGCGCCGACCAGCTTGTCGACGGTGCCGGCCAGGGCCGGCTCGACGCGGACGATACCGGCGCGGTCGAGCAGTTCATAGGGCACCCCCGAGCGCTCGAGGACGGCGATGTCCTTGGCGGCGGCATCCAGTTGCGCCTGGGTGCGGAACAACTGGGTGGTGCCCAGTTGGCGCCCCTCGTAATCAAGATCGGTCTCGGCGCGCAGCTCGTCGAGGCAGTCGCGACTGTATTCGGACAGACGCACCATGCGTTCCTTGTTCAGCGCATAGCGGGCGGCGGTGCAGTTGGCGAGCATTTGCGCCAGCCACAGGTACTGGCGGGTATCGGCGGTGGGTCTGATGGCCAGCGGCGCATGCCGCTGCAGCAGCCACTTGAGCGCCTTCAGCGGCACACCGGGCGCCGCCCAGGGCGAGGCGTAACCGGGCGAGATCTGGCCGGCGTTGGCGAAGCTGGTCTCCCTGGCCGGGCCGTCCGCGCGGTCGACCACGACCACCTCGAAGCCGGCACGAGCCAGATAGTAGGCACTGGTCGTACCGATCACCCCACTGCCGAGCACCAGAACACGCATGATGGTTCCTCCCTGAGGAAAGACGGAAAAATGCCGTATGACCGCAGTATATGAATTGGAAACCAGCGGATTTCACTATTTAACAGGCTATATTTGGCGAGAATTTCTGGCCCCAAAGGCTTTCACGGAGGAGTATCCACCATGCGAACCCAGCACCAGAGCCGGCGCGAGCTGGACCGGATCGACCGCAGCATCCTGCGCATCCTGCAGGAGGACGGACGCATCTCCTTCACCGAACTGGGCGAGCGCATCGGCCTGTCCACCACGCCCTGCACCGAGCGGGTCCGCCGCCTGGAGCGCGAGGGCATCATCATGGGCTATTCGGCACGACTGAACCCCCAGCACCTCGAGGCCAAGCTGCTGGTGTTCGTCGAGATCAGCCTGGCCTACAAGTCCGGGGATATCTTCGAGGAGTTCCGCCGCGCCGTGCTCAAGCTGCCCCAGGTGCTGGAATGCCATCTGGTTTCCGGCGACTTCGACTACCTGGTCAAGGCGCGCATCTCGGAGATGGCCTCCTACCGCAAGCTGCTCGGCGACATCCTGCTCAAACTGCCCCACGTGCGCGAGTCGAAGAGCTACATCGTCATGGAAGAGGTGAAGGAGAGCCTCAAGCTGCCGATTCCCGAGTGAGGCTCCGATGCCGCTACCGCCTCATCCTGCCGAGCCGCCACGACCAGACGGGCGGCGGATTGCCCGGCGGCCGGAAGGCAAGTACTCCGACGAAGGAGACGGGACCGACCGCCCCGCTTCCCCCTACAGCTTGATCCAGGTGGCTTTCAGCTCGGTGTACTTGTCGAAGGCGTGCAGCGACTTGTCGCGGCCGTTGCCGGACTGCTTGAAGCCGCCGAAAGGCGCGGTCATGTCGCCGCCGTCGTACTGGTTGACCCAGACGCTGCCGGCGCGCAGGGCACGGGCGGTCCTGTGAGCCTTGGACAGGTCGCGGGTCCAGAGCGCCGCGGCCAGACCGTAGGTCGTGTCGTTGGCGATGCGGATGGCCTCCTCCACCGTGTCGAAGGCTATCACCGAGAGCACCGGGCCGAAGATCTCCTCGCGGGCGATCTTCATGGCGTTGCCCACCCCGTCGAACAGGGTCGGCTCGACGTAGGTGCCGCCGGTCTCCTCGAGGATGCGCTTGCCGCCGGTCAGCAGCCTGGCGCCTTCGGCCCGGCCGGCCTCGATGTAGCCGAGCACGGTGTTGAGCTGCTGGCTGTCGACCAAGGCGCCGACGTTGGTTTCCGGGTCCAGCGGATGCCCCGGTTTCCAGCGCTTGAGGGCCTCCAGCACCAGCGGCAGGAATTCGTCCTTGATCGAGCGCTCGACCAGGAGGCGCGAGCCGGCGGTGCAGACCTCGCCCTGGTTGAAGGCGATAGCGCCGGCCGCGGCCTCGGCGGCGGCGGCGAGGTCCGGCGCGTCGGCGAAGACGATGTTCGGGCTCTTGCCGCCGGCCTCCAGCCAGACCCGCTTCATGTTCGACTCGCCAGCGTAGACCATCAGTTGCTTGGCGGTGCGGGTGGAACCGGTGAACACCAGGCAGTCGACGTCCATGTGCAGCGCCAGTGCCTTGCCGACCGTGTGGCCGTAGCCCGGTAGCACGTTGAGCACGCCGGCGGGGACCCCCGCCTCCAGTGCCAGGGCGGCGACGCGGATGGCGGTCAGCGGTGACTTCTCCGAGGGCTTGAGGATCACCGAGTTGCCGCTGGCCAGGGCCGGCCCCAGCTTCCAGCAGGCCATCAGCAGCGGGAAGTTCCACGGCACGATGGCCGCCACCACGCCGACCGGTTCGCGGGTGACCAGACCCAGCTCGTCGTGGGCGGTCGCCGCCACCTCGTCGTAGATCTTGTCGATCGCCTCGCCGTTCCAGCGGATCGCCCGCGCGGCGGCCGGGATGTCGATCCGCAGTGCGTCGCTGATCGGCTTGCCCATATCCAGGGTTTCCAGCAGGGCCAGCTCCTCGCGGTGCGCCTCCAGCAGCTCGGCGAAGCGGATCAGCACCGCCTTGCGCTTGACCGGCGCCAGCCGCGACCAGACGCCCGACTCGAAGGTCTGCCGCGCCACTGCCACCGCCAGATCGGCGTCGGCCGCATCGCAGCTGGCCACTTTCCCGAGCAGACGCCCGTCGATCGGGCTCAGGCAGTCGAAGGTGGCTCCGGAGACGGCCGCCCAGTACTTGCCATCGATGAAGGCGCGCCCTTCGACGGCCAGGCTCCTGGCTCGCTGTTCCCAGTCGGCGCGGGTTGGAGTGCTCATGCGGTCATCCTCTGATCAGTCAAGCGGTCCGGCCACCCTAAACCAGGGGACGGGGGCTTTCAACACGGAGGAAAACGGCCGCTCTTGCGCCGGACATAAAAAAACCCGCCGGGCTGGCGGGTTTCTTTCGACAAGGGCCGGACCAATTACTTGATCTTGGCTTCCTTGTAGATCACGTGCTTGCGCACAACCGGATCGTACTTCTTGATCTCGATCTTGTCGGGAGTGGTGCGCTTGTTCTTGTCGGTGGTGTAGAAGTGGCCAGTACCGGCGCTGGACACCAAACGGATCAGTTCACGCATGATTTACTCCTTAAACCTTCTCGCCGCGAGCACGCAGCTCGGCCAGCACTACGTCGATGCCACGCTTGTCGATGACACGCATGCCCTTGGCGGAAACGCGCAGACGCACGAAACGCTTCTCGGACTCGACCCAGAAACGATGGTACTGCAGGTTCGGCAGGAAACGACGACGGGTTTTGTTGTGTGCGTGGGAAATGTTGTTCCCGGTCACCGGACCCTTACCGGTCACTTGACAGACTCTCGACATGCCTCAGCCCTCTAAACCACATGCCCAACCCGGCATGGGTTGGCCGCTTATCTTTCAGTCATTTGGCGCTATTGCGCCGTTTCTTCGGGGTCTTACCGACCTTCGCCGCAGACGCGGGAAGCGGGCCCCTAGAAAAGAGCGCTGCTTTATATCAGAACCCCCCCTGCGAGGCAAGAATTGCAGCATGCGCGCCGGACTCTGCCACTCGGCCCGCTGCATGCCGGCCAAGGCCCGCTCGCAGGACAACCGTTGGTCGGCGCGGCGCGTTGTCGACCCGGGCGCCTTCGTCTAGGGTAGCAAGCTTCTGCGGACGGAGGCCGGACCGCCGCCATCCAGGAGTCACGCATGCGCCTTGCCCTTCTACCGTTGCTGTTCGCCCCGCTGCTGGCTCAGGCCGCCGCCCTCGTCGCCTGCACCGAGGCCAGCCCGGAGGGCTTCGATGTGGTCCGCTACAACGCCCTGACCACCACCAACGCCTCCGCCGACGTCCTGATGAACCGTCTGGTCGAGTTCGATGCCCAGAGCGACCGGCTGCAACCCGGTTTGGCGCAGAGCTGGCAGATTTCCGCGGACGGTCTCACCTACGATTTCCACCTGCGCGACGGCGTCGCCTTCCACCGCACACCCTGGTTCACACCCAGCCGCCCGCTCAGTGCCGAGGACGTGCTGTTCAGCTTCCGGCGCATGCTCGATCCCACCCATCCCTGGCATGCAACTTCGCCCAGCGGCTATCCGCATGCCCAGTCGCTGCAACTGGACGAGCTGGTCGCCAAGGTCGAGGCCGTGGGTCCCCGGCAGGTGCGCTTCACCCTGAAGCGGCCGGATGCCACCTTCCTCGCCACACTGAGCATGGGCTTCACCTCGATCTATTCCGCCGAGTACGCCGCCCAGCTGCAGGCCGCCAGCACCCCGGAGCGGCTCGACAGCCAGCCGGTAGGCACCGGCCCCTTCGTGCTCAAGCGCTATCAGAAGGATGCAGTGGTCCGCTACACCGCCCACCCGGACTACTTCGCCGGCAGGCCGGCGCTGGATGCCCTGATCTTCGCCATTACCCCGGATGCCAATGTGCGCCTGCAGCGCCTGCGCCGCCGCGAATGCCAGATCGCCCTGTCGCCCAAACCCCAGGACGTGGTCGCCGCGCGCAGCGATCCGACGCTCAAGGCGGTGACCACGCCAGCCTTCATGACCGCCTTCGTCGCCCTCAACAGCCAGCATCCGCCGCTGGACAGGCCCGAGGTGCGCCAGGCGATCAATCTCGCCTTCGACAAGGCCAGCTACCTGAAGGCGGTATTCGAGGATAGTGCCCAGCCGGCCGACGGCCCGCTGCCGCCGAACGCCTGGGGCTATGCGAAGGGTCTGCCCAGCTATCCCCACGATCCGGCCTTGGCCCGCGAGCTGCTGAACCGGGCGGGACTGCCGCACGGCTTCCAGACCACCATCTGGACCCGCGCCTCAGGCAGCCTGCTCAACCCCAACCCCGGCCTCGGCGCGCAACTGCTGCAGGCTGACCTGGCCAGGGTCGGTATCCGGGCCGAGATCCGCGTGATCGAATGGGGCGAGCTGATCCGCCGCGCCAAGGCCGGCGAGCACGACCTGCTGTTCATGGGCTGGGCCGGCGACAACGGCGACCCGGACAACTTCCTCAGCCCGCAATTCGCCTGCGCCTCGCTGCGTTCCGGGCTGAATTTCGCCCGCTACTGCGACCCGCGGCTCGACCGCCTGATCGCCGAGGGCAGACGCCGTAGCGATCCGGACGAACGCCTCCGGCTATATAAGGAGGCGCAACAGCTGATCCACGAACAGGCCCTGTGGCTGCCGCTGGCTCATCCGACCGCCGCGGCCCTGACCCGCACCAACGTCGAGGGCTACCGGGCCAACCCGTTCGGGCGGCAGGACTTCAGCCAGGTGCGGATCGAGGACCGCTGAGCTCAGATCCAGCCCTGCTCGGCCATGGACAGCGGCTCGCCGTCGCCGACGATGAAGTGATCGAGTACGCGCACGTCGATCAGCGCCAGGGCTTCCTTCAGACGCTGGGTCAGGCTGCGGTCGGCCTGACTCGGCTCGGCGACGCCGGAGGGATGGTTGTGGGTCAGGATCAGCGCCGCGGCGTTGTGCGCCAGGGCGCGCTTGACCACCTGCCGCGGGTAGACGCTGGCGCCGTCGACAGTGCCCTGGAACAACGCTTCGAAAGCCAGCACCCGGTGCTTGGAATCGAGGAACAGGCAGCCAAAGATCTCATGGGGCTCGTGACGCAGGCGCGCCTTCAGATAGTCGCGCACCGCCTGCGGGCTTTCCAGCGCCGAGTCGCGGCGCAGGCGCTCGGCCAGGTGACGACGGGACATCTCCAGCACCGCCTGCAACTGGGCGAACTTGGCCGGCCCCAGCCCGAGACGCCGGCTGAAGGAGGGCAGATCGGCCTCCAGCAGCGCGCGCAGGCTGCCGAAGTCGTTCAGCAGATGGCGGGCCAGGTCCACCGCACTCTGCCCGACCACGCCGGTACGCAGGAAGATCGCCAGCAGCTCGGCATCGGTCAGCGCCGCGGCGCCCTGATCTAGCAGTTTTTCCCGCGGCCGCTCCGCCGCCGGCCAGTCACGAATGCTCATGTCTCCTCCCTGTCGAGCCGTCCGCTGTTCCACTGCGGGCGCTGTGCTATCTTAGCCGATCCCTTTCGACCGGCCGTGACGAGGAGCACGATCAGGCCGGTGATCCACACCATAAAAAAACAAGGCGGACCTATGCAGCGGCTGTATCGGAAACGCATCGTCCTGGGCGTCGGCGGCGGGATTGCCGCCTACAAGAGCGCGGAGCTGATCCGTCGCCTGCGCGACCAGGGTGCGGAAGTCCAGGTGGTGATGACCCAGGCCGGGCGCGAGTTCATCACGCCCCTGACCCTGCAGGCCCTGTCCGGCCACCCGGTACATCTCGATCTGCTCGACCCCGCCGCCGAAGCGGCCATGGGCCATATCGAGCTGGCCCGCTGGGCCGACCTGGTGCTGATCGCCCCGGCCACCGCCGACCTGATGGCGCGCCTGGCCCAGGGCATCGCCAACGATCTCCTGACTACCCTGGCGCTCGCCACCGACGCCCCGCTGGCCCTGGCGCCGGCGATGAACCAGGCCATGTGGCGCGACCCGGCAACCCAGGCCAACGCCCGCCTGCTGGCCGAGCGCGGCCTGAGTCTGTTCGGCCCCGCCGAAGGCAGCCAGGCCTGCGGCGATGTAGGCCCGGGACGGATGCTGGAGCCCGGCGAGATCGCCGAGCGGGTCGCCGGCTGCTTCCAGGGCGGCCGCCTGACCGGCCGCCACGTGCTGATCACTGCCGGCCCGACCCAGGAAAACATCGACCCGGTGCGTTACATCACCAACCACAGCTCCGGCAAGATGGGCTTCGCCCTGGCCGAGGCCGCCGCCGAGGCCGGCGCCCGCGTCACCCTGGTCAGCGGCCCGGTGCACCTGCCGACGCCGGATCGGGTCGACCGCATCGACGTGGTCAGCGCCCGCGACATGCTCGCCGCCTGCGAGGCGGCGATGCCCTGCGACCTCCTCATCGCTGCCGCCGCGGTGGCCGATTACCGTCCCGAGGTGGTCGCCCCGCAGAAGCTCAAGAAGGACCCGAGCAGCGGCGACGGACTGCTCCTGCAACTGGTGCGCAACCCGGACATCCTCGCCACCCTGGCGCAGCGTCCGGACCGCCCGTTCAGCGTCGGCTTCGCCGCCGAGACCGAGAACCTGCTGGAATACGCCACGCGCAAGCTCAAGGCGAAGAACCTCGATCTCATCGTCGCCAACGACGTGGCCAACCCCGGCATCGGCTTCAACAGCGAGGAGAATGCGGTCACCGTGATCGACCGCGCCCAGCAGGAGATCCGTTTCGCCCAGACCAGCAAGGGCAAAATCGCCCGTCAGCTGATCGCCTTCATCGCCGACCATATGGACCAAGCCTGATTTCCCATGCATAGCCTGCAAGCCAAGATCCTCGACCCCCGCCTGGGCAGCGACTTCCCGCTGCCCACCTACGCCACCGCCGGTTCCGCCGGCCTCGACCTGCGCGCCATGCTCCAGGAAGACCTGACCCTCGAGCCCGGCCAGACTGCCCTAATCTCCACCGGACTGGCGATCCACATTGCCGATCCCGGGCTGGCCGCGCTGATCCTTCCGCGCTCCGGACTCGGCCACAAGCACGGCATCGTCCTCGGCAATCTGGTCGGCCTGATCGACTCGGACTACCAGGGCGAACTCATGGTCTCCTGCTGGAATCGCGGCCAGAGCGCGTTCCGCATTTCGGTCGGCGAGCGCATCGCCCAACTGGTGCTGGTGCCGGTGGTCCAGGCGCATTTCGAGCTGGTCGACAGCTTCGACGAGAGTCAGCGCGGCGCCGGCGGTTTCGGTCATTCGGGCAGCCACTGATGGCGGAACTCTGCGCCGGCTCGCCCCTCAAACTAGCTGGCCTGGCCGGATGACGATGGCCAGGCCGGACCTTCTCCCCACGTCGGTCGCCCGCCGTTCCAGTTCAAACGACTTGCTCGACATGGATATCCTCGACGTAGACCGGACCGATGCCGGTCTGGACATATCGGAGCGCTACCCTGCATGAATAGCTTCCAGAAAGCCCCCCACCTGCCCGCCAGCATCTTCCGGGCATACGACATCCGCGGCGTGGTCGGCGACAGCCTGACCCCGGAAACCGCCTACTGGATCGGCCGTGCCATCGGCTCGGAAAGCCTCGCCAAGGGCGAGCCGAACGTCTCCGTCGGACGCGACGGTCGTCTGTCCGGCCCCTCGCTGGTCGAGCAGTTGATCCTCGGCCTGCGCGACAGCGGCTGCCAGGTCAGCGACGTCGGCATGGTACCGACCCCGGTGCTCTACTACGCCGCCAACATCCTCGACGGCAAATCCGGCGTGCAGCTCACCGGCAGCCACAACCCGCCGGACTACAATGGCTTCAAGATCGTCATCGCCGGCGACACCCTGGCCAACGAGCAGATCCAGGCTCTGCGCGAGCGCATCGAGAACAACGACCTGCCCGAGGGCGAGGGTCGCGTCGAGCAGGTCGACGTGCTGGAACGCTACTTCCAGCAGGTCAGCGGCGACATCCGCCTGGCACGCAAGCTGAAAGTAGTGGTCGACTGCGGCAACGGGGTCGCCGGCGTGATCGCCCCGCGCCTGCTCGAAGCCATCGGCTGTGAAGTGATCCCAATGTTCTGCGAAGTCGACGGACACTTCCCCAACCACCATCCGGACCCGGGCAAGCCGGAGAACCTGAAGGACCTGATCGCCCGGGTCGCCAGCGAGAAGGCCGACCTGGGCCTGGCCTTCGACGGCGACGGCGACCGCGTCGGCGTGGTGACCAACAGCGGCGCCATCATCTATCCCGACCAGCTCCTGATGCTCTTCGCCAAGGACGTGGCCTCGCGCAACCCCGGCGCCGAGATCATCTTCGACGTCAAGTGCACCCGCCGCCTGACTCCGCTGATCAAGGCCAGCGGCGGCCGTCCGCTGATGTGGAAGACCGGCCACTCGCTGATCAAGAAGAAGATGAAGGAGTCCGGCGCCCTGCTCGCCGGCGAGATGAGCGGACACGTGTTCTTCAAGGAGCGCTGGTTCGGCTTCGACGACGGCATCTACAGCGCCGCACGCCTGCTGGAGATCCTCGCCAAGGATTCGCGCAATGCCGACCAGGTGTTCGCCGATTTCCCGGTCGACCTCTCCACCCCGGAGATCAACATCAAGGTCACCGAAGAGAGCAAGTTCAGCATCATCGAGGCCCTGCAGCGCGACTCCCAATGGGGCGCAGGCGCCGAGGTGAGCACCCTGGACGGCGTGCGCGTCGACTATCCGAAGGGCTGGGGCCTGGTACGCGCCTCCAACACCACCCCCGTACTGGTGCTGCGCTTCGAGGCCGAGAGCGCCGAGGAACTGCAACGCATCCAGGAAGTGTTCCGTGCACAGCTTTATACTGTCGCGCCGGATCTGAAGCTGCCGTTCTAACCCACGCAGCCAGCCGAGGCCGATTCCCGCCCGCCGCGGGGATCGGCCTTTCGCCATCTGGATGGCACCCGATCATCGCTACGCCCGCGGGGCGTCGACGCATTCACCCAGTTTTTGTTCAGCGGAGTTCAGCATGACCCTCAGCCGTGATGCCGCCACCCAAGTCGCCCAGGTTCTCTCCGAGGCGCTGCCCTACATCCGCCGCTTCGTCGGCAAGACCCTGGTGATCAAGTACGGCGGCAACGCCATGGAGAGCGACGAGCTGAAGACCGGCTTCGCCCGCGACATCGTGCTGATGAAGGCGGTCGGCATCAACCCGGTGGTGGTGCACGGCGGCGGCCCGCAGATCGGCGACCTGCTCAAGCGTCTGAACATCGAGAGCCGCTTCGTCGACGGCATGCGCGTCACCGATGCGCAGACCATGGACGTGGTGGAGATGGTCCTCGGCGGCCAGGTCAACAAGGACATCGTCAACCTGATCAACCGTCAGGGCGGCAGCGCTATCGGACTGACCGGCAAGGACGCGGGGCTGATCCGCGCGAAGAAGCTCAAGGTCACCCGCCAGACCCCGGAAATGACCAAGCCGGAAATCATCGACATCGGCCTGGTCGGCGAGGTGGAAAGCGTCAACACCGGTCTGCTGAACATGCTGGTGCAGGGCGACTTCATCCCGGTGATCGCACCGATCGGCGTCGGCGCCGAGGGCGAGTCCTACAACATCAACGCCGACCTGGTTGCCGGCAAGGTGGCCGAAGCGCTCCAGGCCGAGAAGCTGATGCTGCTGACCAACATCGCCGGCCTGATGGACAAGGAAGGCAAGGTGCTCACCGGCCTGTCCACCGAGCAGGTCGACGCACTGATCGCCGACGGCACCATCTACGGCGGCATGCTGCCGAAGATCCGCTGCGCCCTCGACGCGGTGCAGGGCGGGGTGACCAGCGCCCATATCATCGATGGCCGCGTACCGAACGCCGTACTGCTGGAAATCTTCACCGACACCGGCGTCGGCACCCTGATCACCAATCGCCAGGACTGAATCGGCCTGGGCGAAAGATCCACGAAAAAGGGGAGCCATGGCTCCCCTTCTTTATGCCTGCGAGCGGCGGTCAGATGCCGTAGCGGGCGCGATACGCCTCCACCGCAGGCAGATGGCGCTTGAGCTCGTCGCTGTCGGCCAGGTATTCCAGCACGTCGGCTAGGGAGACAATGCTGACCACCGGCATGCCGAAGTCGCGCTCGACTTCCTGGATCGCCGACAGCTCGCCCTGACCGCGCTCCTGGCGGTTCAACGCGATCAGCACGCCGGCCGCCTGCGCGCCCTGGGTCTGGATGATCTGCATCACCTCGCGGATCGCGGTACCGGCGGTGATCACGTCGTCGACGATCAGCGCCCTTCCCTTCAACGGCGCGCCGACCAGTGTGCCGCCCTCGCCGTGATCCTTGGCCTCCTTGCGGTTGAAGCACCAGGGCAGGTCGCGGCCATGTTGCTCGGCCAGGGCCACGGCGGTCGCCGCGGCCAGCGGAATGCCCTTGTAGGCCGGCCCGAACAGCACGTCGAAGTCGATGCCGCTGTCGACCACCGCCGCAGCGTAGAAGCGTCCCAGTCGTGCCAGGGCCAGGCCGCTGTTGAACAGCCCGGCGTTGAAGAAATAGGGGCTGGTACGGCCGGACTTGAGGGTGAACTCACCGAAGCGCAGCACTCCGCGCTCGATGGCAAACTGAATGAATTCGCGCTGGTACGCCTGCATGAAAAGCCCCGGAATGCAAGGTTTTAGCTAAATGTGATGACCTCGGGTATCATACCTGCAGTTTTTTTTGGGGACCATGTATGCGGATCATCAGCGTAAACGTCAATGGTATTCAGGCTGCTGCGGAGCGCGGTTTGCCCAGCTGGCTCCAAGCTCAGAATGCCGACGTGATCTGCCTGCAGGATACCCGCGCCTCAGCCTTCGAACTCGACGACCCGACCTACCAGCTGGATGGCTACTTCCTCTATGCCAGCGATGCGGAAGTCCCCGGCCAGGGTGGCGTGGCGCTCTATTCGCGGCTGCAACCCAAGGCGGTCATCAGCGGCCTCGGTTTCGAAACGGCCGACCGCTATGGGCGTTACCTGCAAGCGGATTTCGACAAGGTCAGTATCGCCACCCTGCTGCTGCCTTCCGGCCAGGGCGGCGACGAGAATCTGAACCAGAAGTTCAAGTTCATGGACGATTTCGCCCATTATCTGGACAAGCAGCGTCGCAAGCGCCGCGAGTACATCTACTGTGGTTCGCTGTTCGTCGCCCATCAGAAGCTGGACGTGAAGAACTGGCGCGACTGCCAGCAGATGCCGGGCTTCCTGCCGCCGGAGCGCGCCTGGCTCGACGAGATCACCGGCAATATGGGCTATGTGGACGCCCTGCGCGAGATCAGCCGTGAGGGCGACCTGTACAGCTGGTGGCCGGACAGCGAGCAGGCGGAGATGCTCAACCTGGGCTGGCGCTTCGATTACCAGCTGCTCACCCCGGGCATGCGCCGCTGCGTGCGCAATGCGCGGTTGCCTCGGCAGCCGCGTTTCTCCCAACACGCTCCGCTGATCGTCGACTACGACTGGACGCTGAGCCTGTAACGGGCGAGCAGAAAAAAGCCGGCGATGCCGGCTTTTTTCGTTTTGGGCCATGAGCCGCGCCTGGATAGCCCAGCGATCACTTCACCAGACGGATGCACAGGGGATAGCGATAGGCCTCGCCGGCGTTGGCCCGGATGCCGGCGATGACCACCAGCACCAGCGCCACCAGACTGGCCAGCGCCATCAGCGGAAAGCCGATGAACACCCAGGCCAGCACGCCGCAGACCATCATGGCGATACTGTAGGTGATCTGGAAATTCAACGCCTCCTTGCCCTGCTGATCGACGAAGGGGTCCATGTCCTTCTTCAATTGCCAGACGATCAGCGGGCCCAGCACGTTGCCGATCAGCGGAGCGAAGAACCAGCAGAAGGACGCGTAATGGCAGAGCATTGCCCAGCGCTGAGCCTGCGGGCCGGGCAAAGGTACGAGCGCCTGTGGATTCATGACCGCCTCCGCCTCGCCGCGTTCGTCAGTCGGCCAGCACGGCGCGCTGCAGCTCGAACAGCTCGCGCACGCCGCGGGAGGCCAAGGCGAGCATGGCGTTCAGCTCTTCCGGCTGGAACGGCTCGCCTTCGGCAGTGCCCTGCACCTCGATGAAACCACCGGCATCGGTCATCACCACGTTAAGGTCGGTCTCGGCGGCCGAATCCTCCGGATAATCCAGGTCCAGCACCGGCTCGCCTTGGTAGATGCCCACGGAGACCGCGGCGACCATCTGCTTCAGCGGGTCGCCCTTCAGCCCGCCGCGCTTCTTGAGCACGCTCAGGGCGTCGACCAGCGCCACCATGGAGCCGGTGATCGATGCCGTGCGGGTACCGCCGTCCGCCTGGATCACGTCGCAATCGACGTACAGCGTGTTCTCGCCGAGCTTGCTCATATCCAGGGCGGCACGCAGGGAGCGGCCGATCAGGCGCTGGATCTCCAGGGTCCGTCCGCCCTGCTTGCCGCGGCTGGCCTCGCGCTGGGTGCGCTCGCCGGTGGCCCTGGGCAGCATGCCGTATTCGGCGGTCAACCAGCCCTTGCCCTGCCCCTTGAGGAAGCGCGGCACGCCGGACTCGACGCTGACCGTGCAGATCACCTTGGTGTCGCCGAACTCCACCAGCACCGAGCCCTCGGCATGCTTGGTGTAGTTGCGGGTAATACGGATCGGACGCAACTGATCGGCGGCACGGCCACTGGGACGCTTCATCGGGATCTACCTGTAGGGAACAAAATTATCCGGCCATTATAGGGCCCCCGCCGCCGCTCGGACATGCCGATTGGGCCTCGCCGACACACTGCGCTACAATCCTGCGCCTTTCGTTGAGACTTTCCGAGAGGTAGACACCATGGTGCACAGCATGACCGCCTTTGCCCGCGCCGAGCGGGCGGGGGCCCACGGCACCCTGAGCTGGGAGCTGCGCTCGGTCAACCACCGCTATCTGGAGCCGCACCTGCGTCTGCCGGAATCCTTCCGCGACCTGGAGAGCGCCGTTCGCGAGGCCCTGCGCCAGAACCTGTCGCGCGGCAAGGTGGAATGCACCCTGCGCTTCGACGAAGCCAACGCCGGCAAGCCCCTGCAGATCGACCGCGAGCGCACCACCCAGCTGGTCGCTGTCGCCGAGAGCGTCGCGGCGCTGATCCGCCAACCGGCGCCGATCAACCCGCTCGAAGTGCTCGCCTGGCCCGGCGTACTGGTTGCCGATGTGGCAGACCCGCAGGCGCTGAACGCCGAAGCCCTGGGCCTGTTCAACGAGGCGCTGACGCAGCTCAAGGCCGGACGAGCCCGGGAAGGCGCGGAGCTGGCACGACTGCTCGAGGAGCGCCTGGACGCCATGCTCTCGGAAGTCGCCGCCCTGCGCCAGTTGGTGCCGCAGATGCTCGCCGCGCAGCGGCAGAAGATTCTCGAGCGCTTCCGCGAGCTGCAGGCAGAGCTCGACCCGCAGCGCCTGGAGCAGGAACTGGTGCTGCTGGCACAGAAGAGCGACGTGGCCGAAGAACTCGATCGCCTCTGCACCCACATCGCCGAGGTTCGCCGCGTGCTGAATGCCAGCGGCGCCGCCGGCCGCCGCCTGGACTTCCTGATGCAGGAACTCAACCGCGAAGCCAACACTCTAGGCTCCAAGGCCTTCGACCCCCGTTCGACGCAGACAGCGGTCAACCTCAAGGTGCTGATCGAGCAGATGCGCGAACAGGTACAGAACATCGAATAAGCAACCGCCCATCCACTTCACCACCGCGCACTCGCTTTCAGGAAAGCCCCCATGTCCGCCACCGGCACCCTCTACATCATTTCCGCGCCTTCCGGCGCTGGCAAGACCAGCCTGGTCAAGGCCCTGATCGACGCCATGCCACAGGTGCGGGTATCGGTGTCCCACACCACCCGCCCCATGCGCCCGGGCGAGGTCGAGGGGGTCAACTACCACTTCGTGGAGCGCGAGCAGTTCATCCTGATGCTGGAGCGTAGCGAATTCCTCGAGCACGCCGAGGTGTTCGGCAATCTCTACGGCACCTCCCAGCGCTGGATGGAGCAGACCCTGGCCGAAGGCTTCGACCTGATCCTGGAGATCGACTGGCAAGGTGCCCAGCAGGTCCGCCGGCTGATGCCGCAGGCGCAATCCATCTTCATCCTGCCGCCGAGCCAGGAAGCCCTTCGCCAGCGCCTGACCAACCGCGGCCAGGACAGCGACGAGATCATCGAGCGGCGCATGCGCGAAGCCGTCAACGAGATGAGCCACTACCTGGAGTACGACTTCCTGGTGATCAACGACGACTTCGCCCACGCTCTGGAAGATCTCAAGTCGATCTTCCGGGCCAACCAGCTGCAGCAGAAGACCCAGCAGCTCCGCCATACCCATCTGCTGCGGGAGCTGCTGGCCTGAAGATCGCCCGCGGGGCGCGAGGCCCCCTAGCCAATTCGCGCTTCCCTTAGCGATGGCGTTTTTTTAGACTATCCAGTCCGCTCGCCCATCCCGGCACCGTAATTCCTATCGTTCACGAGGAACACCATGGCCCGCGTTACCGTTGAAGATTGTCTGGAAAATGTGGATAACCGTTTCGAACTGGTCATGCTCGCCAGCAAGCGCGCCCGCCAGCTGGCAACCGGCGGCAAGGAGCCGAAGGTAGCCTGGGAGAACGACAAGCCGACCGTCGTCGCCCTGCGCGAGATCGCAGACGGCCTGGTCGACGCTAACGTCATCGCCCAGGACGACATCGTTGCCGAAGAGCCTCTGTTCGCCGCCTTCGAGGAAGAGTCCAACGAGGCGCTGTAATTGATGCAAGGTCAAGGTCGCACGGTCGAGGAAGCGCCCTGTCGCCGGGGGGGATCTCCTTGGCCAGCATAGAGACCCTCGCCGACCGCCTGCTGACCTATCTCGCTCCGGACCAGGTCAATCTGGTCCGCCGCGCGTACTACTACGCCGAACAGGCCCACGACGGCCAACGCCGCCGCAGCGGCGAACCCTACGTCACCCACCCGCTGGCCGTCGCCAACATCCTCGCCGAAATGCACATGGACCATCAGAGCCTGATGGCCGCCATGCTGCACGACGTGATCGAGGATACCGGCATTCCCAAGCAGGCGCTGGTGGCGCAGTTCGGCGAGACGGTCGCCGAACTGGTCGACGGGGTCAGCAAGCTGACCCAGATGAAGTTCGAGAACAAGGCCGAGGCCCAGGCCGAGAACTTCCAGAAGATGGCCATGGCCATGGCCCGAGACATCCGGGTGATCCTGGTCAAGCTGGCCGACCGTCTGCACAACATGCGCACGCTCGATGCGATGCCGCACGAGAAGAGCCGACGCATCGCCAAGGAAACCCTGGAGATCTACGCGCCCATCGCCAACCGCCTGGGCATGCACACCATGCGCGTGGAGTTCGAGGACCTCGGCTTCAAGGCCATGTACCCGATGCGCTCGGAGCGCATCCGCCAGGCGGTGCGCAGGGCCCGCGGCAACCGCAAGGAAATCGTCGCCAAGATCGAGCAGTCGCTGATCGCCTGCCTCGAACGCGAGGGCCTGGAGGGCGACGTCAAGGGCCGCGAGAAACACCTCTACAGCATCTACAGCAAGATGCGCGGCAAGCGCCGGGCGTTCAACGAGATCATGGACGTCTATGCCTTCCGCATCGTGGTCGACAAGGTCGACACCTGCTACCGCGTGCTCGGCGCCGTGCATAATCTCTACAAGCCGCTGCCGGGCCGTTTCAAGGACTACATCGCGATTCCTAAGGCCAACGGCTACCAGTCGCTGCACACCACGCTGTTCGGCATGCATGGCGTGCCCATCGAGATCCAGATCCGCACCCGCGAGATGGAGGAGCTGGCCAACAACGGCATCGCCGCCCACTGGCTGTACAAGTCCAGCGACGACCCGGCCAAGGCCAGCCACGCCCGTGCCCGGCAATGGGTCAAGGGCGTGCTGGAGCTGCAGCAGCGCGCCGGCAACTCGCTGGAATTCATCGAGAGCGTGAAGATCGACCTGTTCCCCGACGAGGTCTACGTGTTCACGCCCAAGGGCCGCATCATGGAGATGCCGAAAGGCTCCACCGCGGTCGACTTCGCCTATGCGGTGCACACCGACGTCGGTAACGCCTGCATCGCCTGCCGTATCAACCGCCGCCTGGCGCCGCTGTCGCAGCCGCTGGAAAGCGGCTCCACGGTGGAGATCGTCACCGCGCCCGGCGCACGACCGAACCCGGCCTGGCTGACCTTCGTCGTCACCGGCAAGGCGCGCACCCATATCCGCCACGCCCTCAAGCAGCAGCGCCGCTCGGAATCCATCAGCCTCGGCGAGCGCCTGCTGAGCAAGGCCCTGGCCGGCCTGGACGCCCAGCTGGAGAACATCCCGGCCGAGCGCATCCAGCAGATCCTCGACGAGTACCACCAGGATGTCTTCGAGGATCTCCTGGAGGACGTCGGCCTCGGCAACCGCATGGCCTACGTGGTCGCCCGCCGTCTGGTGGCCAGCGACGACGAACAGATCCCCCACGCCGAAGGGCCGCTGGCGATCCGCGGCACCGAGGGCCTGGTGCTGAGTTACGCCAAGTGCTGCACGCCGATCCCCGGCGACCCCATCGTCGGCCACCTGTCGGCGGGCAAGGGCATGGTCGTGCACCTGGAGAACTGCCGGAACATCAGCGAGTTCCGCAACAACCCGGAAAAATGCATCCCCCTCTCCTGGGCCAAGGATGTCAGCGGGGAGTTCAACGTCGAACTGCGCGTCGAACTGGAGCACCAGCGCGGCCTGATCGCCCTGCTCGCCGGCAGCGTGAACGCCGCCGACGGCAACATCGAGAAGATCAGCATGGACGAGCGCGACGGACGCACCAGCGTCGTCCAACTGGTGGTCAGCGTGAAGGACCGCATCCATCTGGCCCAGGTGATCAAGAAACTGCGCACCCTCAAGGGCATCATCCGCATCACGCGGGTCAAAGCCTGATCGACCGACCGGTTCGGCTCGCCCGCAATCCATAGCCGTCGTTCCAACAAGGAGCCCCCATGAGCAAGACCGCGATCCACAGCGACAAGGCCCCCGCCGCCATCGGCACCTATTCCCAGGCGATCAAGGCCGGCAACACCGTCTACCTGTCCGGGCAGATCCCCCTGGATCCCAAGAGCATGGAACTGGTGGAAGGCTTCGAAGCCCAGGCCGTGCAGGTGTTCGAGAACCTCAAGGCGGTCGCCGAGGCGGCCGGCGGCTCGCTCAAGGACATCGTCAAGCTGAACATCTTCCTCACCGACCTGGCTCATTTCGCCAAGGTCAACGAAGTCATGGGCCGCTACTTCGAGCAGCCCTATCCGGCCCGCGCCGCCATCGGCGTGGCCGCCCTGCCGCGCGGCGCCCAGGTCGAGATGGACGGCATCCTGGTCCTCGAGTGATTCCCTGCGGGCCGCCCGGCGCGGCCCGCTTCTCCAGCCCCGGCTACCCCCTTTCCTCGCCCCACCACTGCCCGACCAACCATGGCAGTGTTGCCACCGGCTCCCGGTAGCGGACGGACAATTCAAGAAGGAACATGATGGGGCTGGCCCGGCGCGCCGGGCCAGCCAGGCTCAGGTGCGCGAGCCAGCCAGGGCCTCGGCGGCGCCGCTGGCGACGACCGGGCGCAAGGCGGGCAGGTGTTGCTCTTCTTCCCGGGCCTGCTGCATGGCCCGCTGCCGGCGTTCTTCGCTGCGACGGATGAAGAACCAGGCGAGGAAAGTGAACAGAGAGACCGCCAGCAGGATCAGGCTGGCGACGGCGTTGATTTCCGGCTTCACCCCCAGGCGCACGGCGGCGAACACCTCGATGGGCAGGGTGGTCGAGCCTGGGCCGGACACGAAGCTGGCCAGCACCAGGTCGTCCAGCGACAAGGCGAAGGCCATCATGGCACCGGCCACCAGCGACGGCGCGATCATCGGCATGGTGATCAGCAGGAACACCTTCCACGGCCGAGCGCCCAAGTCCATCGCCGCCTCCTCGATGGACAGGTCCAGTTCGCGCAGGCGCGAGGACACCACCACCGCCACGTAGGAGGTGCAGAAGGTGGTGTGGGCGATCCAGATGGTCAGGAGGCCGCGTTCGGCCGGCCAGCCGATCAGTTGGGCCATGGCCACGAACAGCAGGAGCAGGGACAGGCCGGTGATCACGTCCGGCATCACCAGCGGCGCGGTGACCATCCCACCGAACAGGGTACGACCGCGAAAGCGCGGGATGCGGGTCAGCACGAAAGCCGCCAGGGTGCCCAGCGCCACCGCGGAGATAGCGGTGTAGAAGGCGATCTCCAGCGAGCGCAGGACCGCGCCCATCAGCTTCTGGTTGTCGAGCAGGCCGGCGTACCACTTCACCGACCAGCCGCCCCAGACGGTCACCAGGCGCGAGTCGTTGAAGGAGTAGATGACCAGGATGACCATCGGCAGGTAGATGAACAGCAGCCCGGCCCACAGCATCAGTTTGGAGAAGCGCGGGTTTCTCATGCCTTGCCCTCCATTTCCCTGGCCTGGTTACGGTTGAAGAACAGGATCGGCAGGATCAGGATCGCCAGCATCACCACCGCCAACGCCGCGGCCACCGGCCAGTCGCGGTTGTTGAAGAATTCCTGCCAGAGCACCCGGCCGATCATCAGGGTTTCCGGACCGCCGAGCAGTTCGGGGATGACGAATTCGCCGACCACCGGGATGAACACCAGCATGCAGCCGGCGATGATGCCGTTCTTCGACAGCGGCACGGTGATCTTCCAGAAGCTGGTGACGTTGTGCGCGCCGAGATCGGCGGCCGCCTCCAGCAGGCTCGGGTCGTGCTTCACCAGGTTGGCGTAGATCGGCAGGATCATGAACGGCAGGTAGGAATAGACCACCCCGATGTACACCGCGATATCGGTGTTGAGGATGTGCAGGGGCTCGTCGATCAGGCCGAGGCCCTGCAGCATGCCGTTGAGCAGGCCGTTGTTGCTGAGGATGCCCATCCAGGCGTAGACGCGGATCAGGATCGCGGTCCAGGTCGGCATCATGATCAGCAACAGATAGACGGTCTGCATCTCTTTGCGCGCATGGGCGATGGCGTAGGCCATGGGATAGCCGATCAGCAGGCACAGCAGGGTGCTGAAGAAGGCGATCCTGAGCGAGCCGAGATAGGCCGACAGGTACAGTTCGTCCTCGCCGAGGAACAGGTAGTTGCCCAGGTTGAGCAGCACTTCCAGATGCTGGTCGGCGTAGCGGAACAGCTCGGTGTAGGGCGGGATCGCCACGTCGGTTTCGGCGAAGCTGATCTTCAGGACGATGGCGAACGGCAGCAGGAAGAACAGCAGCAGCCAGAAGAAGGGCACGCCGATCACCAGATGGCGACCGCCGGGAAGCAGTTTGCGCAGCGTGTTCATGAATGCAGCACCACCCCGCTGTCGTCATACCAGGAGATGTAGACCTGATCGTCCCAGGTCGGCCGTTTGACATGGCGCTCCGAGTTGGCCATGAAGGCCTGCACGATCAGGCCCGACGGCAGCTCGACGTAGTACAGCGAATGACCGCCCAGGTAGGCGATGTCGTGCACCTTGCCGGTCGCCCAGTTGTAGTCGGGATGCTCCAATTCGGGCCTGTCGACGCTGATCTGCATCTTTTCAGGACGAAGCGCGTAGGTGATGTGTCTCTCCTCGGCGCGGGTGGAGATGCCGTGACCGATGTAGATCGGCCGCTCCAGTTGCGGGCAGGCG
Organism: Azotobacter bryophylli; assembly: GCF_042643485.1. Lineage (NCBI taxonomy): Bacteria > Pseudomonadati > Pseudomonadota > Gammaproteobacteria > Pseudomonadales > Pseudomonadaceae > Azotobacter > Azotobacter bryophylli. The sequence goes on from NZ_JBHRSJ010000029.1 coordinate 97,329, forward strand.
GCCATCGCGTGGTCGGCGTCGTCCTGGATTAGCTCGCCTTCGAACAGGTTGACGTTGCCGATGAACTCGCAGACCAACCGGCTGTTCGGCGTCTCGTAGATGTCCACCGGGCTGCCGACCTGGGCGATCCAGCCCTGATGCATGATGGCGATGCGCTCGGCCATGGTCATCGCCTCCTCCTGATCGTGGGTCACCATCACGCAGGTCACGCCGACCCGCTGGATGATTTCCACCAGCTCCAGCTGCATCTGCGAGCGCAGCTTCTTGTCCAGCGCCCCCATGGGTTCGTCGAGCAGCAGCAGCTTGGGTCGCTTGGCCAGCGAGCGGGCCAGGGCCACGCGCTGGCGCTGGCCGCCGGACAGCTGGTGCGGCTTGCGCTTGGCGTACTGGGTCATCTGCACCAGCTTGAGCATCTCGGCGACGCGCTCGGCGATCTCGTCCTTGGGCAGACGGTCCTGCTTGAGGCCGAAGGCGATGTTCTGCTCCACCGTCATGTGCGGGAACAGCGCATAGGATTGGAACATCATGTTGATCGGCCGCTCGTAGGGCGGCAGGTCGGTGATGTCGCGGCCTTCCAGATAGATGCGGCCCTCGGTCGGCCGCTCGAAACCGGCCAGCATGCGCAGCAGGGTCGATTTGCCACAGCCGGAGCCGCCGAGCAGGGCGAAGATCTCGCCTTTCTGGATGGTCAGGTTGACGTCGTCCACCGCCACCATCTCGTCGAATTTCTTGGTGACCCGCTCCAGCTTGAGCAGGACCTCCCTGCTCTGACTGTCGCCGGTCAGAACCTTCTTGTAGGCGCTGGAGACAATGGCCATGCGCGAACTCCCACTGAAAATTTGGCCGATATTGACGCCCTACCCATCCTCCCCGGCACGTCTGACGGCCTGGAAGACGACGTATCTGGACAAGTGGAACAAGCGGACGCAGGGCCGCGCCCCCGGCAATGTGGCTGCATCCCTGGCCTGACCGTGCGGACTGCGGCAGTCGGGATCGAGATCGAGCGCATGGGAAGGCTCCTCCAGTGCCGGTCCGCGCGGTATCTGCCGAGCGAAGGCCGCTATTTATGGGAAAAACCTCGAAAGATCAACAGGCAGGATGCAGCAGGCGAAAACTTGGGGAATGAGGGAAGCCTCGAACCTTCGGATTCCCCTCCGGGCGCTATCGGAGGGGCACTCCAGCGGCTGGTCGCCGGAGTGCTTCCGCCATCAATGGCCGGACTTGATCTTGGTCCAGCTGCGGGTCATGGCACGCTGCACCTTGGGGTCCAGATCCGGGAAGGTGTAGAGCTTCTTCATCACGTCCTGGCTCGGGTAGATGCCCGGGTCGGTGCGGATGTCCTCGGCCACCAGCGGAGTGGCGGCGGCGTTGCCGTTCGGGAAGCGCACGTAGTCGGTGATCGAAGCCATGACTTCCGGCTTCAGCAGGTAGTTGAGGAAGACATGGGCGTTATCCACGTTCTTCGCATCGGCCGGGATGGCCAGCATGTCGAAGAAGCTGCCGGCACCCTCCTTCGGAATCTTGTAGCCGACCTTCACGCCGTTCTTGGCCTCTTCGGCGCGGGTTTTGGCCTGGTAGATATCGCCGGAATAACCGATGGCGACGCAGGTGTTGCCGTTGGCCAGGTCGGAGATGTACTTGGAGGAGTGGAAGTAGGCCACGCTCGGGCGGATCTTCATGAACAGCTCCTCGGCCTTCTTCAGCTCTTCGGGCTTGCTGCTGTCCGGAGCGTAGCCCAGGTAATGCAGCGCGGCCGGCAGGATCTCGGTCGGCGAGTCGAGGAAGGAGACGCCGCAGGACTTCAGCTTCTCGATGTTCTCCGGCTTGAACACCAGGTCCCAGGAATCGACCGGAGCGTTGTCGCCGAGCACGGCCTTGACCTTGTCGACGTTGTAGCCGATGCCGATGGTGCCCCACATGTAGGGGATCGCGTACTGGTTGCCCGGATCGCTAGGATCCAGGGCCTTGAGCAGGTTCTTGTCGAGGTTGTTCCAGTTGGTCAGCTTGCTCTTGTCCAGCTTCTGGAACACGCCGGCCTTGATCTGCTTGGCCAGGAAGGGGTTCGACGGTACCACCACGTCGTAGCCGGAGCTGCCGGCCAGCAGTTTGGCTTCCAGCACCTCATTGCTGTCGAAGACGTCGTAGACGACCTTGATCCCGGTTTCCTTGGTGAAGTTCTCCAGGGTGTCCTCGGCGATGTAGTCCGACCAGTTGTAGACATGCAGCACCTTGTCCTCGGCCTGGGCCGCACCCGCCAGGAGTCCGGCTAGGGACAGCGCGAGAAGGGACTTGCCAAATCTTTTCATGCGTACAGCTCCTGTTGTGTCTTTTGTTTACCCGACTGGCGAGCGTCCTGCCCTTCTCGTGGGCTGGACGCACACTGCTGCGCAGTCTGACAAGGCCGGTCGTCTATTTCCATGCACTCGCGCGAGCGAAGGCGCAGGATAGACGCCTCCTCAGCCGAGCACGGCACTCGCGGTCAGGTCCAGACACTTGTGCGCCTTGGCGATCAACTCGTCGATCTCCACCGGATCGATCACCAGCGGCGGCGCGATGATCATGGTGTCGCCCACGGCCCGCATCACCAGTCCGTTGTCGAAGCAGAACTCGCGACAGCGCATGCCGACCGCCTGTTCGGCGGGGAAGCGCTCGCGGCTGTGCTTGTTCTTGACCAGTTCGAGCGCCGCGACCATACCGACACCGCGGGTTTCCCCCACCAACGGATGCTCGGCCAGTTGCCGCCAGCGATGCTGCAAATACGGTGCCGTTTCGCTCTTAACGCGCTCGACGATGCCCTCCTCGCGCAGGATGCGGATGTTCTCCAGGGCCACCGCCGCCGCCACCGGATGCCCGGAATAGGTGAAGCCGTGGTAGAACTCGCCGCCCTGGTTGAGCACCTCGACCACCTCGTCGCGGACCACTACGCCCCCCATGGGCACGTAGCCGGAGGTCAGGCCCTTGGCGATCGACATCAGATCCGGCTTCAGGCCGTAATGCTGGCTGCCGAACCACTCGCCGGTGCGACCGAACCCGCAGATGACCTCATCGGCGGCGAACAGGATGTCGTACTTGTCGAGGATCTCGCGGATCTTCGGCCAGTAGGTCTCCGGCGGGACTATCACCCCACCGGCGCCCTGGACCGGCTCGGCGATGAAGGCGGCGACGTTCTCCTCGCCGAGATCGAGAATCTTGCTCTCCAGCTGTTCGGCGACCCGGGTGCCGAACTCATCGGGGTCCAGGTCGCCGCCCTCGCCGAACCAGTAGGGCTGGTCGATGTGCTCGATGCCGGGGATCGGCAGGTCGCCCTGGCCGTGCAGCCCCTTCATCCCGCCCAGGCTGGCGCCGGCAACGGTCGAACCGTGGTAGGCGTTCCAGCGGCCGATCACCACCTTCTTGCTCGGCTTGCCCTTGACCGCCCAGTAGTGCCGCACCATGCGCAGCACGGTGTCATTGGCCTCCGAGCCGGAGCCGGTGAAGAACACGTGGTTCATGCCCTCGGGCGCCAGCTCGGCGATGGCCTTGGCCAGCTCCAGGGCCGGCGGATGGGCGGTCTGGAAGAACAGATTGTAGTAAGGCAGCTCGCGCATCTGCCGGGCCGCCGCCTCGGCCAGCTCCTCGCGGCCGTAGCCGACGTTGACGCACCAAAGGCCGGCCATGCCGTCGAGGATGCGGTTGCCCTCGCTGTCCCACAGGTGCACGCCGGAAGCGCGGGTGATGATCCGCGGGCCCTTCTCGTTGAGCTGCTTGTAATCGGTGAACGGCGGCAAATGGTGGTCGCGCCCCAGATCCTGCCACTGCCGGGTCTGCGGATTGCTGCTGGCTTTCTTCATGGATTGGTACCTCCGACAACGGGAACCCGAAAGACGGGCCGTAAGGGATTCCGACGGACCGCGTCCGCCTGGGACGCCCGAACCGGCGGCAGCGGGCGTTCAGGATCGGGAGCCGATCACCCGCTTGTAGTTCTCGCTCTCTGCGCGCCCGAGCGACGAGGCTGGCAGCGACAGATCGGTCTCGCTGCGGCGATGCCGCTCGGATCGCCGATCGGGCAGTTCACCTCGACGCTCGGCCGTCAGCGCCGGCCCGCCCGCTGCCGGCAGGCGTCGCCGAAGGCCTGGAACAGCCGCAGATAATGGGGATTGGCCTGGAACTGCCACTCCGGGTGCCATTGCACGCCGAGGGCGAAGCTCTGCGCATCGATCACCGAGAGCGCCTCGATCAGCCCGTCCGGCGCCAGCCCCTCGATGCGCAACCCCGGACCGAGGCGCTCGACGCCCTGGCCGTGCACCGAGTTGACCTGGATCTCCCGCGGCAGGCCGAGGCTGGCGAGCAGACCGCCGGGCTGCACGTGCAGGGTGTGACGCGGGCCGTACTGAACCTCCAGGGCGTCCTCCTCGCTCTCCCGGTGGTCCATGAACGGCCCGGCCTCGTGCACCTTCTGGTGCAGGCTGCCGCCGAAGGCCACGTTCATCTCCTGGAAGCCGAGGCAGATGCCGAACAGCGGCACGCCGGCGGCCACCGCGGCGCGGATCAAGGGCAGCGTGGTGCGGTCGCGCGCCGGGTCGTGCAGGGTTCCCGGCGCACTGGCCGGCCCCTGGTAATGGTGCGGTTCGACGTTCGACGGCGAGCCGGTGAACAGCAGGCCGTCGAGGCGCTGGATGAGCTCCGCCTGGTCGATCAGTTCGCCCAGGGCGGGGATGACCAGCGGCAGACCGCCCGCGCCCTCGGCAACGGCGCGCAGGTACTTGTCACCGGCGACATGGTAGGAATGCAGGCCGATCTGCTTGGTGCAGGCGATCACGCCGATCAATGGCTGACGGAACATGCAGGCGTCTTCCTTGTATCCACTAGGTAGATGGCCCGAGCTTAGTCTTGTTCATTTTTTTAGACAACCGCCGGAAATCAGGCGCCAGCAGGAGGCCTTCCAGAGCACGCGAACAGCGTTCCCGACCGCCCCAAAACGCCGCAGAAAAAGGCACGAGAGCCCCAATGAAGGGCAAAACGGGCCTGCCTTGACAGCGCCACGGCTTTGGGGTTGACTCAACACCAAGTCATCGGATGATTGATATTTTTAACATGTAAGGTGTTGCATCATGTCGGTCCTTCCGCGCGCCGTTCAGCTCAACGAGGCGAACGCGTTCCTCAAGGAACACCCCGAGATCCTGTTCATCGATCTGCTCATCGCCGACATGAACGGCGTGGTGCGAGGCAAGCGCATCGAGCGCACCAGCCTGCACAAGGTCTACGAGCAGGGCATCAACCTCCCCGCCTCGCTGTTCGCCCTGGACATCAACGGCGCCACCGTGGAAAGCACCGGCCTGGGCCTGGACATCGGCGACGCCGACCGCAACTGCTTCCCCATCCCCAACACCCTGAGCAAGGAACCCTGGCAGAAGCGCCCCACCGCGCAGCTCTTGATGACCATGCACGAGCGCGACGGCACGCCCTTCTTCGCCGATCCGCGGGAAGTGCTGCGCCGGGTGGTGGAGAGGTTCGACGCCATGGGCCTGACCGTCTGCGCCGCCTTCGAGCTGGAGTTCTACCTGATCGACCAGGAGAACGTGAACGGCCGGCCGCAGCCGCCGCGCTCGCCGATTTCCGGCAAGCGTCCGCACTCCACCCAGGTCTACCTGATCGACGACCTCGACGAATACGTCGACTGCCTGCAGGACATCCTCGAGGGCGCCAAGGAACAGGGCATCCCGGCCGACGCCATCGTCAAGGAGAGCGCCCCGGCGCAATTCGAGGTCAACCTGCACCACGTCGCCGACCCGATCAAGGCCTGCGACTACGCCGTGCTGCTCAAGCGCCTGGTCAAGAACATCGCCTACGACCACGAGATGGACACCACCTTCATGGCCAAGCCCTACCCCGGCCAGGCCGGCAACGGGCTGCACGTGCACATCTCGATCCTCGACCGCGAGGGCCGCAACATCTTCGCCGGAGATGATCCCCAGCAGAACGCCGATCTGCGCCATGCCATCGGCGGTGTGCTGGAGACCATGCCGGCGTCGATGGCCTTCCTCTGCCCCAACGTCAACTCCTACCGCCGCTTCGGCGCCCAGTTCTACGTGCCCAACGCGCCGAGCTGGGGCCTGGACAACCGCACCGTGGCCCTGCGCGTGCCGACCGGCAGCGCCGATGCGATACGCATCGAGCACCGGGTGGCCGGCGCCGACGCCAACCCCTACCTGGTGATGGCCGCCCTGCTGGCCGGCGTGCACCACGGCCTCAGCCACCGGGTCGAGCCGGGCGAGCCGATTGAGGGCAACTCCTACGAGAAGGTCGAGCCCAGCCTGCCGAACAACCTTCGCGACGCCCTGCGCAAGCTGGACGACAGCGAGATCCTGGCCGAATACATCAGCCCGGACTACATCGATATCTTCGTCGCCTGCAAGGAAAGCGAGCTGGAGGAGTTCGAGCACTCGATCTCGGACCTGGAGTACAACTGGTACCTGCACACGGTCTGATCGACCGGCCGGAAAGCCGCTGGGCGATCCGGTCAATGTCCCTTTCCCCTTGCATTTGACCCGGGCGGCATCCTCTGCCAGCTTGATGGATTCCGCCCATGCGTCGTCACGAGGTCGCCATGTCTCGCATCGTCACCGTCGCCGCCACCCAGATGGCCTGTTCCTGGGATCGCGCCGCCAACATCGCCAAGGCCGAGAAACTGGTGCGCGAGGCCGCCGCCAGGGGCGCGCAGATCATCCTGATCCAGGAACTGTTCGAAACCCCCTACTTCTGCCAGAAACCGAACCCGGAATACCTGCAGCTGGCCACCACGGTCGAGGAAAACCCCGCAATCCGCCATTTCCGCAAGATCGCCGCCGAGCTCCAAGTGGTGCTGCCGATCAGCTTCTTCGAGCTGGCCGGGCGGGCGCGCTTCAACAGCATCGCCATCATCGACGCCGACGGCCGGGTGCTCGGCACCTACCGCAAGAGCCACATCCCCGACGGCCCCGGCTACCACGAGAAGTACTACTTCAACCCCGGCGACACCGGCTTCAAGGTCTGGCAGACCCGCTACGCCAAAATCGGCGTGGCCATCTGCTGGGACCAGTGGTTCCCGGAGAGCGCGCGCAGCATGGCGCTGCAGGGCGCCGAACTGCTGTTCTATCCGACCGCCATCGGCAGCGAGCCGCACGACCCGACCATCACCTCCCGCGACCACTGGCAGCGGGTGCAGCAGGGCCATGCCGGCGCCAACCTGATGCCGCTGATCGCCAGCAACCGCATCGGCCGCGAGGAGCAGGAGGACTACCACATCGACTTCTACGGTTCGTCGTTCATCGCCGACCCGTTCGGCGCCAAGGTGGAGGAGCTGAACGAGACCGAGGAAGGCGTGCTGGTGCACAGCTTCGACCTCGACCGTCTGGAGCACATCCGCAGCGCCTGGGGCGTGTTCCGCGACCGCCGGCCGAACCTCTACGGGCCGCTCAAGACCCTGGACGGCGCGCTGGAGTCCTGACGCCGATCCGCCCCGCGGCGAAGCTGCCGCTGCGGGGCAATCCCGCAGAAGCCTGCAATACTCAAGACGAGCCGACCGATTCGTCGTCCTTTCGCAACCACCTGGTGACAGCCCGATGACCACCCTCACCTCGACTCCCCGTGCCGATGGCTTTCGCATGCCCGCCGAGTGGGAACCGCACAGCCAGACCTGGATGCTCTGGCCGGAACGGCCGGACAACTGGCGCCTGGGCGGCAAGCCGGCGCAGGCCGCCTTCGCCGCGGTAGCCCGTGCCATCGCCCGCTTCGAGCCGGTCAGCGTCGGCGTCAGCGCCGGGCAGTACGAGAACGCCTGCGCCCGCCTCGACCATCCGAACATCCGCGTGATCGAACTCGGCAGCGACGACGCCTGGGTGCGCGACAGCGGTCCGACCTTCGTGGTCGACGGCCGCGGCGAGGTGCGCGGGGTGGACTGGACCTTCAATGCCTGGGGCGGCTTCGACGGTGGCCTCTACTGGCCGTGGAAGCGCGACGACCAGGTGGCGGGCAAGATCCTCGGCATCGAGCGCTGCGCCCGCTATCGCACCGAAGGCTTCGTGCTGGAAGGTGGCGCCATCCACGTGGACGGCGAAGGCACCCTGCTGACCACCGAGGAATGCCTGCTCAACCGCAACCGCAATCCGCAGCTGTCGCGGCACGAGATCGAGGTCGTGCTCGCCGAACATCTGTCCGTCGACAAGGTGATCTGGCTGCCCCAGGGCCTGTACAACGACGAGACCGACGGCCATGTGGACAACTTCTGCTGCTTCGTCCGCCCCGGCGAGGTGCTGCTGGCCTGGACCGACGATCCGCAGGACCCGAACTATCCGCGCTGCCAGGCGGCCCTCCGGGTGCTGGAGCAGAGCCGCGACGCCCGGGGCAACGCCCTCACCGTGCACAAGATGCCGATTCCCGGCCCGCTGTACGCCAGCGAGGAGGAATGCGCCGGCGTGGATGCCATCGCCGGCAGCCAGCCGCGCGATCCGTCCCAGCGCCTGGCCGGCTCCTACGTGAACTTCCTGATCGTCAACGGCGGCATCATCGCGCCCCGCTTCGACGATCCGCGGGATGCCGAGGCGGAAAGAATCCTGCGCCAGCTGTTCCCCGAGCGCGAGGTGGTCATGCTGCCGGGCCGGGAGATTCTCCTCGGCGGCGGCAACATTCACTGCATCACCCAGCAGCAGCCGGCGCCGCATCTGCATCCGGAATCCTGGAAGCAGGTGCTGGAGTGCGGGGCCTGAGTCGCTAGGAGACGACGGCCCCTCTCTCTGCCCGGGGCTCGACGGATTCGCTGCAGAACAGCTCATAGAGCGTGGCGATTACCGCTAGGGCGTGGGAGCTGCTGATCCGGTAATGGATCTGCTTGCCGTCGCGGCGGGTTTCCACCAGCCCCTCGCGGCGCAATACCCCGAGCTGCTGGGACAGGGTCGGCTGCCTGATGCCCAACAGCGCTTCCAGTTCGCCGACGTTGCGCTCGCCGTGGGACAGCTGGCAGAGCAACATCAGGCGATCCCGGTTGGCCAGCGTCTTCAGCAACTGCTGGGCCCGGTCGGCGGAATGGCGAAGGCGCTGGATGTCGATGGACACGTCGGTTTCACTCATGGCGGAGGCTCGGTCGGGCTGAGCGTAACCCGATGGTGGAGGGTCTGATTGATCGGCAGGGCATCCTGCCATTGCCCGGCGGAATTTTCCAAGGGGCAGCGCGCCAGGCGATGCACGGAGTCGCAGCCTCGCCATGAGGCCGGCGCACCCGCGCTGCCGTACCGGGGTCAGGCCTGCACGATGCGGTCCTTGCCCTGGCGCTTGGCCTGGTACATCGCCTCGTCGGCGCGGGCATACAGGGCGCTCAGGCTGGTGTCATCGGGACGGAGGCTGACCAGCCCCTGGCTGACGGTGATGCGGAACGGCCGGTCTTCGGCATTGAACACCAGGCGCCGGATGGAGCGCTGAAGGCGCTCGGCGATCTGCAACGCCTCCTCCGGGCGGCAGTAGGGAAAGAGCGCGGCGAACTCCTCGCCACCGATCCGCCCGAACAGATCGCCGCGCCGCAGTAGACTGGCACCGCAGCGGGCCAGTTGGCACAGCACCTGGTCGCCGACCTGATGACCATGGTTGTCGTTGATGCGCTTGAAGTCGTCCACGTCCAGCAACAGGAAGGCCAGCGGGAAGCCGCCCTGGCGGGCCAGTTGGAACTGGCTCTGGGCGCATTCGAAGAAATGCCGGCGGTTGCTGCTCTGGGTCAGCGCGTCGGTGGTCGCGAGCATCTGCAACTCGCTCTCGAAGCGCTTCTTCTCGGTGATGTCCTCGGCGATGCCGACGACGATCGAACGGCCTTGCCCGTCCCCCTCGTTGCAGAAGCACTTGTCGCTCAACCAGCGCAGTTGGCCGTCGCCACGGACGATGCGGTATTCGCGCTGCTCGATGGCGCCCTTCTCCAGAACCTCGGCGAGGCCGGCGAGAGCCTGTTCGCGGTCGTCCGGATGGATGCTCTGCTGCCATTCGGCGAAGCTCTCCAGAACGGCGGAGGCAGGCCGCCCGAAGATCCGTTCGTAAGCCGGGCTGACGTAGATCAGCCGCTGCGCCCGCCAATCGAACACCCAGAGCACGACGTTGAGACTGGCCATCAGCAGGTCGAACAGCTGCTCGCGGGCCTGCAGCCGGGCCAGCTCGGCGAGTGCCTGGCGGGGTATGGACGGTTTGTCGTCCGGGGACGACGGGATGGCTGGCGGGGCGGCCTCTACGGCCTTGCCGACGGGATGTTCATCCTTAGCCTTAGCGATCATGACTGCATCCGCTCCTTCGATTGAAGCCCTGTCCCCTGCACCTCGGGCGGGCACGGCTCATCAGATCGGTTGCGGCCCCTAAAGTTCGAAGGCGCGCTGCTCAGGCGAGCAGCGGCGCCGGACGCAGCGAATAGGTTCTCAGTTGGGCGGCGAAATCGTGCAGGGACTGGATACCGCTGGACTCGGCCTCCTGGATCCAGTCCTTGATGGCGACCAGCATGTCGTGCCCGTTGGCGCTGGTCCTGGCCCAGATCTGCTGCAGCGCCAGGCGCCGCTCGTAGATCACCCGGAGCGCCTGGCTCTGCTCCAGCAGGGACTGGATGCGCGCCCGCTGGGATGCCTCCAGCAGGCTGGTTTCGCGTGCCAGCAGCCCCTTGGCGCGACGGAACAGATGACGCACCGAGACGTCCGCCCGGACGAACTCCTGCTGGACCAGCGGCGCGATCACCAGCTTGCGGTACTGGGCCATGACCTGGAAGCGGTTGTTGAGGATCGCCATGGCGGTGTCCATGTCCAGATGCCCCTTGCTCGCCACCCGGTGGGCGATCGGCGCGACGCGCTTGACCTTGGCCAGTCCCAGCCAGCCGAACAGACGGATCCAGGCCCAGCCCAGGTCGAACTCCCACTTGCGCACCGATAGCTTGGCCGAGTTCGGGTAGGTGTGGTGGTTGTTGTGCAGCTCCTCCCCGGCGATCAGCAGGCCCCAGGGCAGCAGGTTGGTCGAGGCGTCCCGGCATTCGAAGTTGCGGTAGCCGATCGCGTGCCCCAGGCCGTTGACCACGCCGGCGGCCCACAGGGGAATCCACAGCATCTGGAGCCCCCAGACGGTGAGGCCGAGCGCGCCGAACAGGCTCAGGTCGAGCAGCGCCATGAGGGCGATACCGGCATTGGGAAAGCGGGCGTAGAGGCGGCGCTCGATCCAGTCGTCAGGACAGTTCTTGCCGTAGAGGCGCAGGGTTTCCGGATTCTTCGCCTCGCTCCGGTACAATTCGGCCCCCCTGCGCAGAACGGTGAGCAGGCCCTTGTGCCGAGGGCTGTGGGGGTCGTCGACGGTTTCGCACTTGGCGTGGTGCTTGCGGTGGACGGCCGTCCACTCGCGGGTGTTCATGGCCGTGGTCAGCCACAGCCAGAAACGGAAGAAATGCTCAAGGACGGGATTTAGCTCGAGGGCTCTATGCGCCGAATAGCGATGCAAATAGATAGTGACACTGACTATAGTGACATGCGTCAATACCAAGATGACCAAAATCAGCTGCCAAGGCGCGAGATCGAGCAAACCGTTGTACCACATGGGGTAATCGCCTCATGGACGTAGTCTGATTCACTTCTCATTGATTATTGGCCCGACCGGCCATAACGCCAGTCGACTTTTTAACCACTGTTTCCCGCAGTACACCTGTCCTGTTAGCCGTCATGGAACCCGGTGTTAGATGAAAGCACGCCTCCTCCAGTGGGTCTGCCTAGCCTATGCGACTCTCGCCCTCCTATGGATAGGTCTGGATAGCCTGCTGCTGTCCCTGCCCGAGGATAACGAGCGCCTTTGGCCCTTGCTGCTGCTCAAAGATGCCGGCTTCATCGTGCTGACCACCCTGCTGCTGTACCTGCTCGGCCGCCGTCGGCTGGCCGAACAGAACGCCAGTTACACCAGCCTGCGCCAGGCCGCGGCGGTCTTCGACAGCGCCCAGGAGGGCGTGCTGATGACCGACGCCAAGCAGCGGATCCTCTACATCAACCCGGCCTTCACCCGCATCACCGGCTACAGCGAGAACGAGGTGCTGGGCAAGACGCCGGTCATGTTCAAGTCGGGCCGGCACGACGCGCGCTTCTACCAGAGCCTCTACCAGACCCTGCAAAAGCACGGCGAATGGAGCGGCGAGATCTGGAACCGGCGCAAGACCGGCGAGGTGTATCCCCAGTGGCAGAGCATCCGCGCCATTCGCGACCGGGAGGGGGAGCTCAGCCACTACGTCGCGGTGTTCTCCGACCTGTCGATGCTGCGGCGCTCACAGGCCGAGCTCGACCACCTGGCCCACTACGACCCGCTGACCGGCCTGCCCAACCGCCTGCTGTTCAACGAGCGCATCCAGCAGGGGCTCGAACGGGCTCGGGCGGAGAAGGACCAGGGCGCGATCCTGCTGCTCGACCTCGACCATTTCAAGCACATCAACGAGAGCCTCGGCCACCGCCTGGGCGACCAGCTGCTCAAGGCCATCAGCCAGCGCCTCATCTACAACGTGGTGCGCCAGGGCATGACCCTCGCCCGCCTCGGCGGCGACGAGTTCGGGCTGGTCAGCGAGAGCTGCCTGCCGCAGCAGGCGGCGACCCTGGCGGTCCAGATCATCGAAGCGCTGAACCAGCCCTTCCAGCTGGGCAAGCACGACCTGATGATCGGCGTCAGCATCGGCGTCAGCCTGTTCCCCAACGACGCTCAGAGCGTCGAGCAGCTGCTGCGCAACGCCGACTCCGCGCTGAACAAGGCCAAGCACAGCGGACGCGCCACCTACGCCTTCTATACCCAGGAGCTGACCCTCTACGCCCAGCAGCGCGTCGAGCTGGCCATCTCCCTGCGCCAGGCCCTGCTGAAGGAAGAGCTGCGCGCCCATTACCAGCCGATCCACGACCTCGACAGCGGCAGGCTGATCGGCTTCGAATCCCTGGTGCGCTGGCAGCATCCCGAGCGCGGCCTGGTGCCGCCGGGGGAGTTCATCCCCATCGCCGAGGAAAACGGCCTGATCAGCGACATCGACCTGTGGATGCTGGAGCAGGCCTGCCTGCAGATGCGCGCCTGGCTGGAAAGCGGCTGCCGTCTGAAGTTCGTCGCGGTGAACATCTCCAGCCGCCTGTTCAACCGCGGCATCCTCGATCTGCGCGTGGCCGAGATCCTCGCCCGAACCGGGCTGCCGGCGCAGTACCTGGAACTGGAGATCACCGAGAGCACGGTGATGAGGGAGCCGGAAGTCGCCCTCGAGCAATTGCAGCGCCTGCGCGAGCTGGGTATCCGCCTGGCCATCGACGACTTCGGCACCGGCCACTCCTCGCTGCTGCGCCTCAAGCGCATGCCGGTGCACAAGCTGAAGATCGACCAGGGCTTCGTCGCCGGCCTGCCGGCCGACAGCGAGGATGCGGCCATCACCCGCTCGGTCATCATGCTGGCCCACAGCCTGGGTCTGACCGTTCTCGCCGAAGGCATCGAAAGGCCCGAGCAGATGGATTTCCTCAAGCGCAACCGGTGCGACCTGGGCCAGGGCTATCTGTTCGGCAAGCCCCTGCCGGTCGAGCAACTGGCACAGGCGCTGGAAGAGATCCGCGAGACCGATACCTGCAGCAGGTGATCCTTCGCACCAGTGGGGCCGCGGCGGCCTGCCAATGCGGCAGCCCCCCGCGCCCCCTCAGGCGGCTCAGATGCCGCCGAGGCAGAGATACTTGATCTCCAGATACTCGTCGATGCCGTATTTCGAGCCCTCGCGGCCCAGGCCCGAGGCCTTGATGCCGCCGAAGGGCGCCACCTCGTTGGAGATCAGCCCGGTGTTGACGCCGACCATGCCGTACTCCAGCGCCTCGGCCACGCGGAACACCCGGGACAGATCGCGGGCGTAGAAGTAGGAAGCCAGGCCGTACTCGGTGTCATTGGCCAGCGCGATCACCTCGGCCTCGTCGCGGAAGCGGAACAGCGGGGCCAGCGGGCCGAAGGTCTCCTCGCGGGCCACCGCGGCGTCGCGCGGCACGTCGGTGAGGATGGTCGGCTCGAAGAAGGTCCCGCCCAGGGCATGCGGCCGGCCGCCGGCGAGTAGGGTCGCGCCCTTGGCCAGGGCGTCGTCGATGTGTTCCTGGACCTTGGCCACGGCCTGGGTGTCGATCAGCGGGCCGGTGGTCACGCCGGCTTCCAGGCCGTTGCCGATCTTCAGCCGCTCCACCGCCGCCTTGAGCTTGGCGGCGAAGGCGTCGTAGACCCCTTCCTGCACGTACAGGCGGTTGGCGCAGACGCAGGTCTGGCCGTTGTTGCGGTACTTGGAGATCAAGGCCCCTTCCACCGCGGCATCCAGGTCGGCGTCGTCGAAGACGATGAAGGGCGCGTTGCCGCCCAGCTCCAGGGAAACCTTCTTGATGTCCCGCGCGCACTCGGCCATCAGCTGGCGGCCGATCTCGGTGGAGCCGGTGAAGGACAGCTTGCGCACGACCGGGTTGGAGGTCAGCTCGCCGCCCACCTCGCCGGCCGAGCCGGTGACCACGTTCAGCACCCCGGCGGGAATCCCCGCGCGCTCGGCCAGTTCGGCCAGGGCCAGGGCCGAGAACGGCGTCTGGCTGGCCGGCTTCAGCACCATCGTGCAGCCGGCGGCCAGGGCCGGGCCGGCCTTGCGGGTGATCATGGCGCTGGGGAAGTTCCACGGGGTGATGGCGGCGCAGACGCCGATCGGCTGCTTGATGACGATCAGGCGCTTGTCGCTCTGGTGGCCGGGGATGGTGTCGCCGTAGACGCGCTTGGCCTCCTCGGCGAACCACTCGAGGAAGGAGGCGGCGTAGGCGATCTCGCCCTGGGCCTCGGCCAGCGGCTTGCCCTGCTCCAGGGTCATCAGCCGGGCCAGGTCGTCCTGGTGCTCGAGCATCAGCTCGAACCAGCGGCGCAGCTTCTGCGCGCGGGCCTTGGCGGTCAGCGCGCGCCAGGCCGGCAGGGCCCGCTCGGCGGCCTCGACGGCGCGGCGGGTCTCGGCCGCGCCCAGCTTCGGCACACTGCCGAGGACTTCGCCAGTGGCCGGGTTGTTGACCGGGAGGGTCTGAGCACCATCGGCATCCTGCCAGCTACCGTCGATATAGGCCTGTTGGCGGAACAGCCGGGCGTCTTTCAGTTGCATTGCAGCCTCCTAAGCAGCCGTACGGGCATTGCTTCGATTGGGAATACGGTCGAGCTGGCTCGTTCCCGGACGCGGGACGGCATTTCCTCTTGCCCGGACACTACCCGGAAGCCTGCCGGGGCAGCGGAACCGCTCTAGTACAAGCATTCGGCTTGCACTGATCGCTATATGGCGGGGAGTATAGCCCTCTCCGGACGGCCGTCGGGGCCGTGCGGACTCAGGAAAACAAAGGAGTTACCGTGAAAGCATTGATGACAGGCGCCCTCGGCGCCGCCATGCTGCTGGCCAGCGTGACCAGCCAGGCGCAGATGAAGCCCGAGGACCAGGTCCATTACCGCCAGGCCGGCTACAGCTTCATGTCCTGGAACATGGGCAAGATCAAGGCCCAGGTCGTCGAGGGCAGCGTGCCCTACAACAAGGAGCAGGTCGCCAATGCGGCCAACGCCATCGCCGCCATCGCCAACTCCGGCATGGGCGCCCTCTACAGCCCTGAAACCACCCAGGAGAAGATGGGCAAGGAGAATACCGACCTCAAGGCGTCCTTCTTCGAGAACCCCGATGAAGCCCGCAAGGTCGGCAGCACCTTCGTCGCCGCCGCCAACCAGCTGGCCAGCGAAGCGGCCACCGGCGACCAGGCACGCATCAAGGCCGCCTTCGGCGAAGTCGGCAAGGCCTGCAAGTCCTGCCACGAGAAGTTCCGCGCCGAATGAGTGATTGGCCGGTCGGCTGCCGCCGGCCGGCCCGCTCTCACCAATCGAGCTGCGGCGCAGCCGGCGCCGGCGGGGGCGCCACCCAGCCCTCGGCCGACTGCGCCAGCCAGATCACCAGCACGGCGAAAGCCAGCGCGACCAGCGCCGCGCCCCACGAACCGCCACGGGCTTCGACCTGCTCGGCGTACTCCCGCGAATGGCGGCCATTGACCATCGCCCGCACCAGCGGCCGGCGCAGGACCAGGCCGTAGTAGGCGATCGCCAGCAGATGCAGGGCGATCATCCCCAGCAACAGCCACTTGGCCTGACGGTGCAGACCGGTCAGCCAGGCGCTGGTCTCGGCCTCCAGCAGCCGATAGAGCGGCCCCTGGAAGGCGATATCGTCGCTCGCCGGCAACCCGCTCAGGGTCTGGAACCCCACCAGCCCGAGCAGGGCGAGCACCGACAGGGAACCCAGCGGACTGTGCCCCGCCCCCCGCCACTGCCCGCGCAGATAGGCCCCCACGCTCAGCGGCGCGGCGAGGATGCGCGACCAGCGCGCATAGGTCGATCCCAGCACGCCCCAAACCAGACGGAACACCAGCAACCCGAGGATCAGCAGGCCCAGCCGGCCGTGCCAGACCATCAGATTGCCACCCACCCAGCCGGTGGCGACGGCCGCCGCGACGCTGAGCGCCAGCGACCAGTGAAACAGGCGCAGCGGCGCATCCCAGACCCTGATACTGTCCGACATCTACTACTGACTCCATCGATAGGGGAAACCCGCCGAAGATACCCAGCGACTCCCGAAGGGTAACAGCCACCCGCCCGTTCGCGACACCCTGGCGGCTTCCCCCGCACACCTGCGCCGAGAGCCAACCCGTCTGTGCCGGCAGCCTATGGAGGGGGCCCGGGAGAAAGTCATCGCATCGGCATGGACGCCCGCTGACGAGATGCGTATGATTGCGCCCCGCAACGCATCCGTAGCTCAGCTGGATAGAGTACTGCCCTCCGAAGGCAGGGGTCGTGGGTTCGAATCCCGCCGGATGCGCCATATAAATCAAGGGCTTAGGTGAAAACCTAGGCCCTTTTTATTTGGGCTGTGTCCAAAATGTGTCCATTCTGTGCCCAGCCTAACAAGGGAGCGAATGGCGCCCTCCCGATCTCGACCACTAGCCACGGATAGAGTTGTAGGTGGTCACAGCTGCCAATGGCGCCCTGCTCCCACTCACTCAGGCTTGTCTACAACGCGCTTGAGCAAGTCTTCCAGTTCGCAGCCCAGGAAATCGCACAGCAGATCGATGTGATCCGTCGACGTGTTGTAGCCAGGGGTATTGGCGATACGAGATAGAGTGGCCCTGGAAATCCCCGTCGCGTCACTCACCTCCTGCAGCGTGATCCGTCGCTTCTCCCTGAAGGACTTCTCGTCCAGCTGCTGCTTGAACATCACTCGAATCATGGCCAGAGCCTGCTCTAGATAGGTCGCTCATTTTGCATTCGCCTCAAATTTGAGTCAAAAACAGCTTGAAATGCACAAACGAGACGTTATGATCACTTTCGAGCCGATAAGCTCAAATATGATTTATTTGAATCTAGGAAAAGGCAATGAGTGAAACCTACTTGACCACCGATGAGCTCTCCCAACGCATCAAATACGATCCACGAACCATCCGTAACCGCTTGAAGGACTCCGTCCTGCTAGAAGGGACTCACTATTTCCGTCCGTTTGGCGGTAGGAAAATCCTGTTCATCTGGGAAACCATCGAGCGCGACATGATTAAGTTCTCCCGCGAGAACGGCTTTGGAATCCCCATGGCAAACGGAGGAATTTGCCATGGGTAAGGTCGTCGCCCGCAAAGAGACCGGACGCCTGTTCTTCGATTTCCGCTATCTAGGCAAGCGCTGCCGGGAACAGACCGCCCTGCCGGACACTCCAGCCAACCGTAAAAAGCTGGAGAAGATCCTCGAACGCATCGAGGCCGAAATCACCCTCGGCACCTTCGATTACGGCAAATACTTTCCACAGAGCGATCGCGTACACGAGTTCGGCCTGTTGCAAGCAGGTTTTGCTGTGACGAAAACACCGCAGTTCAAGGACTTCGCCGAACTCTGGCTCGAAGAAAAGAGAATGGAATGGCGTGAAACCCACTCCAGAACGGTGAGGCTTACGCTCGACAAATATCTATTGCCGGAGTTCGGTAGGCAGGAAGTCAGCGCCATCACCAAGGCAGATGTTCTGGCCTTTCGCTCGACACTCGGCAAAGTTTCCGGGCAGAAAGGCAAGACACTGTCGGCGACGCGAATCAACCACATCATGACGCCATTGCGCATGATCCTTAATGAGGCGGCTGACCGCTTCGAGTTTACATCCCCCTATCTCAACATCAAGTCCCTGAAGGTACCCAAGACCGATGTGGAACCCTTCACCCTGCAGGAGGTGGTCCAGATTCTCGGAGCTGTCCGTGAGGACTTCCGGCCGTACTACCAGGTTCGTTTCTTTACCGGAATGCGAACGGCAGAAATCGATGGCCTGCAATGGAAGTACGTCGACTTCGAGCGCAGGCAGATCCTGATTCGTGAAACCTGGGTTGGTGGAAAGCTCGATTATACGAAGAACGATGGCTCGCAGCGCGAAATCGAGATGTCGGAACCGGTGTACCAGGCACTGCTTGAACAGCGAAAGAGAACGGGCTCAGGTCAATTCGTGTTCGGTACTCGCGAGGGAACTCCATACGAATACCGCAATATCAGTAACCGTGTCTGGTATCCATTGTTGCGCCATCTGGGACTGCGTGAGCGACGGCCCTATCAAAGCAGGCATACCGCAGCGACCCTCTGGCTAGCTGCGGGTGAAAATCCGGAGTGGATCGCTCGCCAGATGGGGCACACGACCACAGAAATGCTCTTCCGTGTCTACTCGCGTTACGTTCCCAATCTGACCCGTCGCGACGGTAGTGCGTTCAACAATCTGATCAAAGCCAATCTTCAGGGCTGAGGGATACGACCATGAAACTGATCAAGAATGACAACATCATCAGCTTGCACCCCTCGATGGAGGTTCGCGAGCAGCAGTACCTGAAGCACCTGGCGTCAGCCCTCAGCCATTACCTGGAAAATCCGCAGGGCCACGAGCTGGTGTGCCTGCTGGGCTCCGGTTACGAGAAAAACAATCGTCAGGCACTGGATACCTGGGTGGCGTACCACCGCCATGAGATCTTCGAGAAGCGTTTGGAGGGGCAGAGCCCCCTGGACTACCTGATCGACAAGATCGAGCAGCTCATCCGTTGCTGAGAGAGAAGGGGCCGCAAGGCCCCTTCTCTTTTTTGGGGGCAACGGAAGGCCCCATGAGGAGGGGAGACTGTTCGGAGGGAAGCCCTGGCGTTTTCTGTAGGATCGCTACTGCATAAAAATAAGTTGACACTGCGCGAGAACAGGACGATATTCGCCCTGCCGCCGAAAACTCTGTACGAAAGAAACAGAGAAAAAGTTGTGCGGCAGGTTGCAGCCTGCCGCAATTGCGATAACTGACCCGTTAGGAGAGCTAAAGCACACGGGACTCTACCAAATCACCTACGACCTGCGTAAGCAGCGCGACTATCAATCCCTCCATGCCCGGATCAAGGCTTATGGCGCCTGGTGCCGGCCGCTGGAGTCCACATGGATAATCAGCACCCCCCAGAGTGCCGCCCAGGTACGGGACAACCTCAAGGCAGTCATGGATCGGGATGACGGACTTCTCGTCACCCGCCTTCAGGGCGAGGCTGCCTGGTATGGGGTGCCGCCTGAAGTCAGTAGCCGGCTGAAGAGCCTGCTGGAAAGCGGCGCGGCCTGACCATCCTGCGCCAAGGATGGCGCTTCTAGCCAGAGGTAAAGATGCACACTCAAATCACCAAGCTGGGCGAGCTGGCTGACGTGCGAACAGGCCACACCTTCCGGGGGGCGCTGGAGCACGATCCAGCAGGCGATGTCCGCATCCTGCAGATCAAGGATCTGCGTCAGTGCGCCGAGATCGACCACGGCAGTCTGATCGCGATCTCCTGGGAGGCTCGTACCGCCCCTCACTTGCTGGAGCAGGGGGACATCGTGGTGATCGCACGTGGCGAGAGCAATACGGCAGCACTCTATAAAGGTGAGCTGCCGATTGTCGCCACCAGCCAGTTTTTCATCGTCAGCCCCAGGCAACCAGGCGTTCTGCCGGAGTACCTCTGCTGGATCATCAACCTCCCGCAGAGCCAGCGCCGCCTTGAGCGAAGCGGCAGCAGCATCCAGGCGATCAGCAAACCGGCACTGATGGACCTGCTCATACCACTGCCCTCTCTCGAAGCCCAGCACAAGCTGATCGCCCTGCAACGCCTCTGGGGCGAGGAAGATCAGCTGATCGCCCGTCTGCAAACGAATCGCCAGCAAATGCTCCAGGGCATTTACCAGCAGCTTATTAAGGAGTGAGCCATGAACGACAAAGTGAACCAGGATGCCATCAACAAGGCGCTGTGGGCGGCTTGCGACACCTTCCGCGGGACCATCAGCGCGGACACCTACAAAGACTTCATCCTCACCATGCTGTTCCTCAAGTACATCAGCGATGTCTGGCAGGATCACTACGACCAGTACCAGAAGGAGTATGGCGACGAGCCGGAGCTAATCGAGGAAATGCTCAAGAACGAGCGCTTCGTGCTGCCGCGCGAGGCCAGCTTCTACCGCCTGTGGGAGCAGCGCCACGAGCCGGGCAACGGCGAGCGGATTGACCAGGCTCTGCACGCCATCGAAGAAGCCAACGGTACCAAGCTCAAAGATGCCGGCAAGAGCGTGTTCCAGGACATCT
Source organism: Azotobacter bryophylli (assembly GCF_042643485.1). Taxonomy (NCBI): domain Bacteria; kingdom Pseudomonadati; phylum Pseudomonadota; class Gammaproteobacteria; order Pseudomonadales; family Pseudomonadaceae; genus Azotobacter; species Azotobacter bryophylli. Next base: position 117,955 of record NZ_JBHRSJ010000029.1, read on the forward strand.
CTTTCAATACCGACAAGCTCGGCGAAGAGAAGCAGAAGAACACCATCCTTCGTCATCTGCTGGAAGACTTCGCCAAGCCCGAACTCAACCTGAGCCCCAGCCGGGTCGGCAATCTCGACGTGATCGGTAATGGCTACGAATACCTGATCAAGAACTTTGCCGCTAGCGGCGGGCAGAAGGCTGGCGAGTTCTACACCCCGCCGGAAGTCTCCGAGCTGATGGCTGAGCTGCTCGACCCGCAGCCGGGCGACAGCATCTGCGACCCGGCCTGTGGTTCTGCCTCGTTGTTGATGAAGTGCGGGCGCAAGGTGCGTGAGCACCATGGCAGCAAGCAGTACGCCCTCTATGGCCAGGAAGCCATCGGCTCCACATGGTCGCTGGCCAAGATGAACATGTTCCTGCACGGCGAGGACAACCACCGCATCGAGTGGGGCGACACCCTGCGCAACCCCAAGCTGCTGGATGCCAGCGGCATGCTGATGCAGTTCGACATCGTCACCGCCAACCCACCATTCTCGCTGGACAAATGGGGTCATGAAGAAGCCGAGCACGACAAGTTCGGCCGCTTCAAGCGTGGCATCCCGCCGAAGACCAAGGGTGACTACGCCTTCATCCTGCACATGATCGAGACGATGAAAGCGAAGACCGGGCGCATGGCGGTGGTGGTGCCCCACGGCGTGCTGTTTCGCGGCGCCAGCGAAGGCCGGATCCGCCAGAAGCTGATCGAGGAAAACCTGCTGGATGCAGTGATCGGTCTGCCGGAAAAGCTGTTCTACGGCACCGGCATTCCGGCGGCGATTCTGCTCTTCAGCAAGGCCAAGACTGGCGACGGCGTGCTATTCATCGACGCCAGCCGCGAATTCAAGGCCGGCAAGAACCAGAACCTGCTGAGCGAGGAGCATATCCACAGGATCCTGCGTACCTATCGCTACCGGATCAACGACGAGCGCTACAGCCACCGCGCCAGCCTCGAGGAAATCCGCGAAAATGACTACAACCTGAACATTCCGCGCTATGTGGATACCTTCGTGGAAGAAGCCGAGATCGACCTGCAGACAGTGCGCAAGGAGCGCGAGCAGCTCAAGGCACAGCTGGCAGCGCTGGAATTGGAGATGGACGGCTATCTGAAGGAGCTGGGTTATGGTGCCTGAGGGGTGGAAATCTAGAGAATTCGGAGAAGTAACTAGGATTGCGAATGGCCAGGTAGACCCAAGAATTGAGCCTTATTCTAGCCTTCCGCACATAGGGCCTGAGAATATTGTGTCTGACTCGGGGCAAATAGTCGATGTTAAACTTTGTAGTGAGTTAGGGCTTATTTCCGGAAAATACCTGTTTGACGAGAACGCTATAGTTTACTCAAAGATCCGCCCTAACCTAAATAAGGTTTGCAAGCCAGGATTTTCCGGAGTATGCAGTGCGGATATGTATCCAATATGGCCAAAAGATGGGGTAGATTCGGGTTTTCTGTTTCAGTTAATGCTGAGCCAAAAGTTTGTCAGTCACGCTATCGCTGTCTCAATGCGTACTGGGATGCCGAAGATTAATCGCGCTGAATTAACAGCGATTCCTGTCAATATTCCTCCGATTAATGAGCAAATAACAATTGCTAAAATCCTTGCAACTTGGGATCAGGCCATCACTACTGCCGAACAACTGCTGGCCAGCAGTCAGCAACAGAAAAAGGCGCTGTTGCAGCGGCTACTTACAGGGAAAAGGCGTTTTCCGAAGTTTCAAGCAGGCAGCGGATACAAAAAAACAAAATATGGAGAAATTCCGGTCGACTGGCAATTTACATCTCTCGCCTCCATTGCGCGACAGGTCTCAAAGAGGAATATAGATGGGAAGGACTACCCGGTTCTTTCGTGCTCGAAGCATTACGGCTTCGTGAACTCACTGGACTATTTTAGCAAGAAAGTATATAGCACTGACGTTTCCGGCTACAAAGTCATCGAGAGAGGTTGTTTCGGATTTCCGTCCAATCATATCGAAGAGGGATCGATTGGCTACCAGAATATATGCGACGCAGGCATCGTCAGCCCGATCTATATTGTATTCAAAGCAAACGAGCAGATGGTTGACAGCCAGTTTCTTTATGCACTACTAAAGACCGAGTATTACAAACAGATTTTCTCTGCCGCCACAAATGCTTCGGTCGACCGCAGGGGTAGCTTGCGCTGGGACGATTTCTCCAAAATAAAGGTGCAACTCCCTTCATTGGCAGAGCAGAGATCTATTGTAAGGGGGCTCTCTGCCGCCGACCGCGAAATCGAAACCCTGCAACATCAGCTTGCCGGTTTAAAGAAGGAAAAGAAAGCGCTGATGCAGCAGTTGTTGACTGGAAAACGTAGGGTGTCTATTTAATCAAGGCGGATGTATGAGGCTTGGATTGTTTTTTGGAGCTGGGGCGGAAATTGGATATGGGCTTCCAAGTGGTGGTAAGTTTGCAATAGATCTTTTCCGACAGGATCCTAGTGGCTATAAGTCTGAACTTAGACGACAGTTGTCAAGCTTGGACGCACGATCTGCGTATGCCAGCAACTGGTTGCCACAAGGCTATGCCGAGAAAAGCATATATGCGTTCGGACGTAACGAATTTACGACCTTGATCGAGTCCTCGGTTGAGTACAAACGATCGGAAATAATTAATCGTCTTAATGCGTTTGATGAAGAGTGTGATCGGGCAACCCAGGAGTTAGGGATTGACCGAGCCGTCCTTGAAAGAAAATATAACGAGATCTCTGATAGCGCTTTCGGGGAGCGGCTGTATACCCATACGATTCGGCTTAATGAAATGTTGTCCCGCGATGTGCGCCTGTTTGGATCTGAGTACTACTCAGCAATGCTCGATCTAATTAGATCGGAAGAGCAAAGTGATGATCTGCGCCGATATGTGACATCTTTTCTCCAGTTGCTGGTTGGGGCTCATGGGCAAGCGCTTGTGCAGCGACTGAATCAGGAGCTGTTTGAAGAGGCGCCAGATGATTTGCCTATTTTTGATGATATTTCCGGCATGTTTAAGCTGGAGTTTAATCGTGTTGGATCCACAGCCTTGGAGTTGCTGCTTGAGGAAAACAGATCTTTTGATGTAGGTGAATCGGCGTCGGCGCTGTCTATTTTTTGCGCAATCGCTCAAAAGGTTCTGGAGAATATATTTACAACAGTCTTGGATTATCAGAAGCTTATTGATGACCACTTTAGGTATTTGTTTTCGCCAGACACAGAGTGGGCGAAATTCACAAGAATGGTGATTTTTCTTAAAACAGCAAGAGATTATATAAGCTCTCAGGCTCCAGACATATCGGATATACCTAATTCTGGTTATTATCATGACTTGGCCAGCCTTTCTTGCGAGATTAACGCTATTGGCACAGCAAATTATAACAGTATTCTCTCGCAAGTCGCCTCTTCTATAGGCTTGTCTTTGCCTGAGGTCCTCCATTTAAATGGAAGCACGAGCGACTATTATAATCCGTACAAGAATACTGTAGTTACATGCGCATCCGAAGATGAGGTCCCTCAGGAGCAAATACATGTTCCGTTTATATTGACGCAGAGCGGCTTGAAACCGTTAACCTCTGTGGCAATGTCGCGTAGATATGTTCAGCTTTTTGATGGATATAGAGAGTCTGATGCTATTGTTGTCGTGGGTTTCGGATTCCACAAGGATGATAGCCACATTAATGGGCTGTTCCGCGAACTCGTAGAGAGCGAAGAAAAGCCTCTTTATTGGATTTCAAGATCTGCAAACGGAACTTCTCAAGAGCAGCAGCGAAGGCTCATGAAAAAACTTAGGATTGGTCATGAGTATCGTCATTTGGTGCGAGTCGTTGCCGTTGATGCTCAGACAAGGATTTCTGATGGACAGCTATGGATTAATCAAGTTATTGCAGATATGAATCGAGAAATTTAAGTATTCATGAGGAAGAACCAAGCTGGTCGTTAGTGCATGGCAAAAAAGGTAAATCTGCCAATGGAGTTGGGACAACTACGTGCGTTACTCAAGGAAGCCCAGCGTTATAGCCAGCCGGAGCGAGAGCGAAGCATCTTCGCCGTGGCCGGAAGAGGCTATTTTGAGAATCCGACCACTGACTTGCTGGCATTTTTTCTGGATCCATCCAAGGACCATGGTTTGGGGGATTGCTTCCTAAATGCCTTGCTGGCGTGCCTACCGAACGCCGAGCGTCTGAGCCCCAGTCTGCGCAAGCCACCACAGCGTGAGGTAGCAACGCACAAAGGCAATCGTATCGACCTGGTACTGTCGGGTGATGGTTGGGATCTGGTGCTGGAAAACAAGATCTTCCACGGACAAGTGAACCCTTTTGCCGACTATGAGCGCTATGCCGAGCATGAGCTTAATGATGGTGAACGCCGTCTGCTGTACGTGGTGCTATCGCCTTCTGGAAAAAGCGCGAGACAGTCATGGCAGGGCTTGAGCTATGCGCAGCTCATCGACGCTATCCGTCAGCAGCTAGGCCAGCGCCTAGTCGCGCAGCCGCTGGACAAATGGCAGGTTTTCGCGCGCGATTTCCTGCTTCACCTGGAAAACATCACTGTGGAGCAGGCCATGGATGCCAACGCCATCAACTTTGTCTTTGAGAACCTGCATCAGATCAACAAGCTTACCAGGCTCAAGGATCAGGTCATTGACGCACTGGACAGGAAGGTTCTCGCCAAGCTGGAGGCCGAAGTGCCCGGTTATCAGCGCTATACACGCCGGCACAACTGGAAGAATGGCCCTGCGTTGCGCTATGCCTCGAATAACTGGAAAACCTGGTCCGATGTCGTGCTCTACCTCAGCGGCGCCAGCGAGGTCATGAAACCGTCTGTGCGTGTGTATCTGTGCGATGTAGACACAGTGCTTGCTGAGCGGGGAAAGGCCTTTTTCGCGGAAAACCAAAGCAAAACCTGGAGCGAGGGCAAGGGTAACAGCATTCTCGCTTTTAGCTGGGGGATGGAGAGCTACAACGAGCAGGCTGTGTTGGATTTGGTGACTGAGAAGATGCAGCTATTGATGGAGTTTGAAAGCCAGATCCGCCCGCAGTTTTCTGGCAACCAATAAGGGGCTTTTTGATGATTTCCGCGCCAAAGTTCCAGGAAGAATACAGCGCCAAGCTGCCTACGCTGGCGCTGCTCAGCAACCTGGGCTGGCAGTTCCTGCCGCCCGCGCTGGCGCTGGCCATGCGCGGCGGCAAGACCGACGAGGTGGTGTTGCGCGAGGTGCTGCGCGAGCAGCTGGTTAGGCGGCGCTTCACCTTTGCCGGGCGCGAACATGGGCTCTCGGCCAAGGCCATTGACAATCTGATCTCCGAGGTGTGCAGCCCACCGCTGAACGAGGGGCTGCAGGCGGCCAACGAAAAGCTCTACAACCATCTACTCTACGGAATTTCGGTCACCGAGTTCGTCGACGGGAAGAAGGCCAACCCGACCATCGCGCTGATCGACTGGCAGAACCCGGCGAGCAACAGCTTCCTGTTCACCGAAGAATTCAGCGTGCTTCGCGCTAATGGTGTGGAGACGCGCCGACCAGACATCGTCTGCTTCGTCAACGGCATCCCGTTGGTGGTGATCGAGGCCAAGCGCCCGGACGGCAACGCCAACAAGGGGCCAACCATCGACGCCGGTATTTCCCAGAGCCTGCGTAACCAGCGTCCCGATGAGATTCCGCAGCTGTTCGTCTACAGCCAATTGCTGCTATCGATTAACGGTAATGAGGGGCGCTACGGTACCTGCGGGACTGCGGCCAAGTTCTGGGCGACCTGGCGTGAGGAAGATGTTCCCGATGCTGATATGCAGGCGCTGAAAAATCAGGTGCTGTCGGACCCGCAAAAGGCGGCGATATTCGACCATCGCCCAGCTCAAGATCGCGACTGGTATGAAACCCTGATCGCTGGTGGCGAGCTGGCCGTTACCGGGCAGGATCGCTTGCTGATCAGCCTGCTGGCGCCTGCGCGTCTGCTGGAAATGATCCGCTACTTCACTTTGTTCGACCGCAAGGTCGGCAAGATCATCGCCCGCTACCAGCAGGTGTTTGGCATCAAACGGCTGATCGAGCGGATTAGTCTCAAGCGCAAGGATGGCGGTAGAGAGGGCGGGGTGATCTGGCATACCACCGGCTCGGGGAAGTCATTCACCATGGTATTCCTGAGCCGGGCGCTAATTCTGCACGATGCACTCAAGCAGTGCCGCATCCTGGTGGTGACTGACCGAGTCGATCTGGAAAGCCAGCTGAGCAACACCTTCGCCTCTGGTGGCGAACTGACCGGAAAGAAGGACCGCCTGGCGGCCATGGCTACCTCGGGCACACGGCTGGCTGAGCAGATCGGCAAGGGCAGCGAGCGGATCGTGTTTTCGCTGATCCAGAAGTTCAACACTGCCACTAAACTGCCAGAGTGCTACAACCCCAGCGCCGACATCATTGTGCTGATCGACGAAGGGCACCGCAGCCAAGGTGGTGAGAACCACATCCGCATGAAGCAGGCGTTGCCCAATGCCGCTTTTGTTGCCTTCACAGGCACGCCGTTACTCAAGGGCGACAAGACCACCAACAAGTTCGGCCCCATCGTGCACGCCTACACCATGCAGCGAGCAGTGGAGGATCACACCGTGACGCCGCTGCTCTACGAAGAGCGAATCCCTGATCTGGATGTGAACGAGCGTGCCATCGACAGTTGGTTCGCGCGCATCACCGAGGGGTTGACCGAGGAGCAGCAGACCGATCTCAAGCGCAAGTTCGCCAAGAAAGGGCAGATCTACACAGCCGATGACCGTATCCGGCTGATCGCCATGGATATTGCCAATCACTTCGTGAAGAACATCGATGAGGGGCTCAAGGGGCAACTGGCCTGTGAGAGCAAGGCGTCGGCGATCCGCTACAAGAAGTATCTGGACGAGGCGGGGTTGTTCGAGAGCGCGGTGGTGATCAGCCCGCCTGATAGCCGCGAGGGGAATACGGATGTGGATGAGTCCGCCATCCCGGAAGTGACCCAGTGGTGGAAGGCGAATGTGGGCAGCACAGATGAGCAGGTCTATACCCGCCAGATCATCGATCGTTTCGCCACGGATGATTCTCTCAAGCTGCTGATCGTGGTGGACAAGCTGCTGACCGGCTTCGACGAGCCCCGCAACGCGGTGTTGTACATCGACAAGCCGTTGAAGCAGCACAACCTGATCCAGGCGATTGCCCGGGTGAATCGCCTGCATCCACTGAAAAAGTTCGGCTTGCTGATTGATTACCGCGGCATCCTGGCTGAGCTGGATACCACCCTGCAGAAATACCAGGATCTGGCCGCACGCACCCAAGGCGGTTACGACCTAGAAGATATCGCCGGGCTCTACAGCCAGATGAGCACCGAGTACAAGCGATTGCCCCAGCTGTACAAGAATCTCTGGGCGATCTTCGCGGCGGTCAAGAACAAGGGAGATATCGAGCAGTTGCGCCAGGTGCTGGTGCCCAAGATGCAGGAGCTCGACGGCGAGCTGGTGGATGTGAATCTGAAAGTTCGCGAGGATTTTTACGAAGCTCTCGGGGAGTTCTCCAGCTGCCTCAAGGTAGCCCTGCAATCGGCATCCTTCTTTGAGGACAGCAGCTTCAGCGAAGAGGATCGTCGTCATTACAAGGAAACCCTCAAGCAGTTCTCCAGCCTGCGTCAGTTGGCAAAGCAGGATGCTGGCGAGACGATCAGCTATGACCAGTATGCCGAGCAGGTGAAAAAGCTGCTGGACAAGCACGTGGTCGGTGTTGAGGTGAAAGACCCCGGCGGAGTCTATGAAGTCGGCAAGATAGGCCAGCAAAAGCCGGAGGAGTGGAGCGAGGATAAGACTCGCAATGAAACCGACATCATCAAGACCCGCGTCAGCAAGATGATCGAGCAGGAGCTGGGCGACGACCCTTACGCGCAGGAAGCTTTCTCTCGATTGCTGCGCAAGGCCATCGAGGAGGCAGAGAAACTGTTCGAGCATCCGCTCAAACAGTACCTGCTGTTTCACGAGTTCGAGCAGCAGGTGCAGGCGCGCAAGCTGGACGAGTTGCCCGATGCTTTCCAGAGCAACCGGCATGCACAGGCCTACTTCGGGGTGTTCAAGAAAGTGTTACCGGAAACCTTTGCTGCCCTGGATGCACAGGCGCTGGAGCAGTGGGTCAAGCTTGCCTTCAGCGCGGACGAGTTGGTGGATGTTTCGGTCGCGGAGAACTCCATCAATCCTCAGAACATTGAGGCAGACATCCGCAAGAAGCTGCTGCCGTTGCTGTTCCGCGAGTGCAAGGCCATCGGTGCCGGCATGGATCAGGCCAAGGCCATCGTCGAGTGGGTTGTGCAGATCACTCGCGTCGGTTTAGCCGGGAGCTGATCGGCGATGAGTGTCCCCATCGTGCGCAGCGAGCCGACTGCTCCAGACGACCGGCCTACCCTGGCATTCCACTATGGCGGCGAGCGTATCACCGTGGAACGGTCGCACCGCTGCCGTGACGTACAACGTGTCCTGATCAAGGTTGATCCTGATGGCCGAGTGCGGGTGCAGGCTCCGGTCGGCGCCAGCGATGCCGAAGTATTGCAGGCGGTGAAGAAGCGGGGGCGCTGGATATACGAGCAGCTGCGTACCTTCCGTGCCCAGTTGGCGCATGTGACGCCACGGCAATACCTGAGTGGCGAAAGCCACCATTACTTGGGCAGGCGCCACGTACTGAAAGTGATCGAGGCACCGAACGAGACTCAGCAGGTGCGCCTGTTGCGGGGACGGCTGGAAGTCTCGCTACACCGCAAATCACCCGAGAAGGTCCGTGCACTGCTGCACGACTGGTACAGAGAGCGGGCTCGCGAAGTGTTCGCCAGGCGCCTGCAGGCCATGTTGGCGCAAGCGCTATGGGTAACCGCAGCCCCACCGCTGCGCATCCAGAGCATGCAGACCCAATGGGGTAGCTGCTCGCCCAATGGGCGCATCACCCTCAACCCGCATCTGGTGAAGGCGCCGCGTGATTGCATTGACTACGTAATCCTCCATGAACTCTGCCACATCGCCGAGCACAACCACAGTGAGCGGTTCTATCGATTGATGCAGCAGGTGATGCCGAAGTGGGAGACGGTCAAGGCACGGCTGGACGGGATGGCAGCTGCATTGCTCAATGACACCTCTCGTCAGACGTAATCAAATGCATGGATATGTTCTGTCATGCCAGTCAATCGATGCCATGAGGAGCAGGTAACGTAGCGCAGCTCCTGAATGGTGGTTCTGTCGCGCCTCATCCTTCAACTCCAGTTTCGCCCGGATGCCCAGGTGGAGGTTCCCCACATCCGGGTTTTCGGGCATATGCTGGCTGATCGGTCGGCGAATGTTCCCGAGTTGCTGTCGCCAATAGGACTTGGTGGTCTTGGGCATACCGGTGTCGTAGATGATCAGCTCGATGGATCGGGCAGGGATCCCGATGGCCGTGAGCAGCCATAGGTAGTCCCGCGCATGATCCTCGTCGCGATCGCGATAAAAGCGCAGCGTCGTTTCCGTCGCCCAGCAGCGCTCGACGAAGTCGTCGATTGCTCGCTGGGCGCGTTCGCTGTCGGGACCTTCGAGCAGCTCGTACAGGCGTTGTGCATACTCCGCCACGGCATCTCGACCACCGTGCTTCGGCGACATAGGCATGAGAGCGGCATGTGACGAATCGTCGGCATGCAATGAGATCTGTAGCCTATGCTTGTAATCTACTGCTGGTTGCCCTGGAACGCCGGTACGCGAGCGCTGCCCCAGATCACGGATATAGCGTGCCCGCTCCAGCATCAGCGCTCGATCCTCTGCGGAGAACTCGAGCCAGTCAAGATTGACCTGGCGGCCTGTTTGCTCGGCATACGAGACATAGGCCAGCATCGACTCGATCCTGCGAATTCGCGCGATCGCCCAGTTGTTCTCCACCTGCTGAGCCTGGCCTCGGGATGCTTTTTGCCGGGTGCGCCTGCGCTCTTTCAGTAGCCTGATCCGGCCGATGATGTCGAGCAGGGATCGGCACTCAGCAGGAATGTCGTCACTGGACTCGGCCTTCATGGTGGGTTGGCTCACCCCGGCAATGGTGGCGACGTTGTATGCGCTGGACAGCCAGTTTCGAGAATTCCACTGCCAGGTCATCGCCATGACCTGAGGCAGGCTGTGGATGTAGTGCAGCAACGTGGTCTTCGGGCTGCCGTGACCGAGGATGGCGCTGACGATATGCACGATGCGTCGGGTAGGGCCGTCTTTGGCAGAGAACAACGCTCTACGCAGTCTGAAGTCATCTTTCAGCCACTGCAGGGTCCGAGGGAGATCGCGGAAGAGCAGTTCCGGAGAGGGCCCGCTGAGCGTCCCCATCAGCTTGAGCAGCAGCCAGGTAGCGCAGGAGTGGCGCAGGTGGTGGTAATGAACGAACTCAGAGCCAGTGACTGCACGCATGCAACCGTGCAGAGCGGGAAGCAGGCTGCTCTCGCTGATCCACTGGGTTCTCAGTTGCGGAATGCAGAACAGATACTCCGATGCTGGGTTGGTGCCCTCTTCCTCCTGCCGCTGCCGATACCAGTCGATCAGCAGCTCCAGCTCATCGGGCTCCAGCAGCACGCGTAGCGGTAGTCGCCGGACGGCATTCTGGGTTTTCAGCCCGCGCTGCGCATGGGGACGAATGAGCAGATCGACCGGCAGATCCAGCCCGGCCAGTTCTTCGCTGGACAGCCTGCGCATGTTCGGATGCCGCTTTTGAATACGTGCGCTCGCTTCTGTCGATAGCTCGGGTAGGTGCAAATCACGGAGGCGTAGCTTCAGAGCCTCGTTCCGCCGTAGCCCCAGCCTGAACCCCAGGATCAGGAACAGCCTGGCTGCAGTGACCAACTGTGGCGTCCGCAATTCCAGCCCGCAGGTACCGAGTGCTTGCAGAACCGACTGGTACTGATCCTCGCAGAGGACGCGTGCATCCACTCGGGTCACGCCCTTGCCGATGCCCAGCAGAGAGTAGGGACTGATTGGCGGGTAGCTGTAGCGGCGCTGCAGGAATGTATGGAATTCGTGGATGGCCTTGGCCAGAGTGCGACGCTTGCCATCGGTCGCCTGGGCCTCTAGTGCCGACTCATAGATGATTTCCAGGGCGTCGGTTTCGAGCGCGAAAATACTCATGCCGTCCAGTTGCGACACCAGCGCAGGACCGAGCAGTCGAGCATAACGGGCGATGGTGCTGCGCCCGATGTCGTGGCCGTATGCGGATACTCCACCCAGCATGGACGTGGTCCAGCTCTGGACGAGACCGGCAAGCTCTGCCTGGGTCTCGGCTTGCAATGGTATCTCGATAGATTCGCCTGCCCGGATCCGCTGGCACAGCTCCAGCACCCAGTCGGGGGCATCGAAATCCTTGGCGGTATCCGAACGAATGCCATCCCCATAGACTCCGGCTGGGTCTTCCAGATCGGCATGGTCGAACATGCTCCCCCAAGATGAAGGGCGTATCGACTGGGATACGAACGCTTGCCGGCAGGCGAAATTCACCAGCATCTGTGGCAGGCGCAATTGCATCTGCATTCGCAGCAGATGCAGCATCTCGGTCAGGTTGCGAGGCAGATCCTGCTCAGGCATGCCTGCCGCTCTCAAAAAGGAGTGGATGCACCGGAGCTTTCCCCTCTTACGCTGCACTTGCTCCTTCATTTCGCGCGCATCATCGGCACAGCGAATCAGCAGAGCCAACGTGGCCGGGTCAGGGAACCACTGACGGTACTCGGCCTCGTCCGTGCCGCGGATCGAGAGTGGCAAGCGGAGCTCGGGAATTCCCGCCAGCCATTCGATGCTTTCCAGAGGCGCCTTGAGCACGGCATTCAACTGGGCCACATCCATCAGGCCGCCGCCATAGGCTGCGTTCAGCAACAACAGGCCAATGCGCTCCTGCGAACCAATCAAGTCGAGATCGAGCCTCAGCCCCTGCTGCAGGGCCTGAAGCAGCTGATGGCTGCGCTGAAGCCGTTCGGCTGTGTAGATGTCGGGGTTAATCGGGTTCGCAGGGCGTTCTACTGCGATGGCGATGCGTGCCAGCGGAAATCCCGGGATCTGCTGCCGGAGTCGTTGAGTAACGCTGCGCAGCATGTTCCTTAGCGTGTGATTCGTACCGAGTTGCAGCTCCAGTTCACGAACGTCCTCGACCTGGACCTCCCGCATGGAGCCTTTTCCCAACAACCACTGACCCAGAGGAGCTACAGACTCACCAGCTATCGTTTTCAGGCGCGCCCGTACTTCGGGCATCCAATCCGGCTCATGAGGCCCGGCGGACCACAAGTAGTCGACCTGCTGATTGTTCAAACGCATCATGCTCATTCCACTCCCCACGGGCTGCCGAGTGCGCACCAGCCGAGCTCTTTCAGCAGCGGAGTAACCCACTCGTCGATGACCCTGGCGTACGTCGCCGGGCAGAACGACGAATACGTATCCTGGGGCTCTTCCCCTCGTAACCAGTGCCCCATGAATGCGGACATGGCTTCGGCAGGGCAGCCGCGTTCAGACAGCTCTGTTCGGAGGAATTTGCGGTAGGCGTTGATGCGGTTCGGGGTATATCCAACCACCTGCTCCATCTGTTGGCGAATGGTGGCTGGTCTGATTTCCACGCGGCGAATGCCGCTATCGCTTAGCGATAGAAAAAAGCCGCGCGACCATCCATTGCTGCCGTCATCCCGTGGCAGATAGCCGATCATTTGCCGGGTGATGGCTTCACAATGCATGCGATACTGCGCCAATTGCCGCTGCAGCATAGGTGGCATACATACCAGACGGCTCATGTGGCGATCATCGCTATCTTTGTCAGACATCGCTCCCATGCCCAGTGCCGGCTCGAATTCATCGATATACCGCAGAGGGTTGCGAATCGCTCTGCAGCCTGTCGACAGCATGAACATCTGCACGACCCAGAGGGTGTAGTAGTTGTGCCAGGTGAGCATTTCGCTGAGACGACCTGTCGGCTTTTTACGCAGGACCCCGGCCAGTGCGCTCACATTGGCGGCAATGGTTTCGGGGAGCAGGCAGTGAGTCGCCCCCACCGCGCCGCGCTGAACCTGCTTGATCCCGACGGGCTCGTACGCCAGGCCGGCACAAGCATAAACCTGCTGCAATACTAGCTGCAGGGAGTCCACATAGATCCGACGTAGATGGTTGGTATCGAGTTGGAGGTAATAGCGAGGTGTCTGTGCCGATGGCACAGACACGCCGGATAGCATCGAGGCGGCGGCCACATCGTGAGTGTCCGAAACGAGCTGGTGGAACAGGTAGTTACGTACCTTGGTCAGTGTGAAGCGGGGATTGCTCTTGCCCAGTTCGGCCAAAACAGCTTTGGCCTCAGCTTCAAGCTCGCTTGTTTGATACGTGAAAATTTGACTGGATGAGCGAGGGAAAGCCCTGAGGAGCGCATCGATCAAGGATGAGCTCCCAGCTAGGTCGGGCAGTAGAATACGCAGCAGCGAGGGCCGAATCCCTGCGGTAGCCTGCCAACGATCATCGCCAGCCAGTTCTGGGCGACGAACGATCATGCTGAACTGCGCAGGCTCGCCCCTGATCAGGGCCAGGCCGTCGACGTCTTTATCTTCATTATCCATCACGGTCAGTTGCACGATCTGTACAGTGGCCTGCCCCAGCCACAGGCTGATATGGAGCAGCAGGATGGCCTCTATCCTGAGCTGTACCCGAGCCGGATCCCGGGCATGAAGCAGCTCTTGCTGGCAGGCTTCAAACAGGTCACTGGCGCCGAACAGTAGATCCCTCAGCTCCGCCAGGGTGAACTGGGAATACGCGAAGGGCAGCAGTTGCCGACTTCGAACGATATGCGCCTCTATGCCCTGCCGGCTGAGTTTATCCGCAACATAAGGGCGCTCACTGCCATCATCATCCAGCACCCATATTTCAACCGACGGGCTCAGCTCGTCTGGCGCCAACTCCCCTTCATGGGAATCCGTCGATTCCGTGAGGATGTTGTAACGCCCCGGCAACTGGTCTGGGTCATCCGGATCGCCCAACACGAAGCCACGCGGGTCCTCACTAATGAAGTAGGTCAGCTCTGGCTGGCCCTGCTTTGGGCGCCGGCCTCGACTACCGCCTCCCCCTGGTCTGGTCAGCGGCTCTTCTCCGTGGCTATAACGAACCAAGCGGCTGATAGCGGCAAAAAGCTCGGCGTCTTCTGACCTAGACTCACTGGGAGAGAAAAGCCGGGAGCCCGCCAAGAAGCTTTCCGCCGTCCCCCATACATTCAATTCGGGCGGGATCGCGCAATAGCGCAATGTGCATAGTCGACGCAGATCCAGAAATACCGCATAGCGCTGCTGGTACAAATGATCGGAGCCTTGCTGCTGAGTCGCGACCAACAGTTGGGCGAGTAGCCGTTCATAGTCCTGCGTATTCTCTGTATCGCTAGGCACATGCCAGAGAGCCGCATAGGGAAACCCGAACTGCTTGACGCCCTTGTTCAATACGGGGTTTCTGGATGGCGCCGCCTCCCCTAACCAGAATTGCTCGCCCAAAAGGCTGGAGGCACGGGGCTGGAGTCTCAGCTCGATCAGCCATTCGCATGCTTCCCGCCATACGACCGGATCGCAACCCTTGAACCAGATGGGGTTACCGATACCGGCAGCGCGCAACGCGCGTAGCAGACCCGTCACCATTCGAGGCAGGTCTATCAGGTCTGGATGGGCCCCCATAGTATCGAGAATGGACTCGATAACCTGAGTGAGCTGCCCCTGCTCCGAGGCTAGCCTAAGAAGCGCATTTTTCCTGCTCATGCATCACCCCGTTTTTTCGGGGCGGTACCCGTGAGCGGTTTTACCCCGACTAGCTGGGCCAAGTGCGCATAACTGCGATATTCGTGAGGCCATTGCTCCGGAGCATGGGTGATGTGGCGGTATAGATCCCGTACCTGTTGTGGAGTAATCCGAGCGAGTGCGGGGGCGATCAGACGCTCTGAGAGCACGAGTTGATAGATAAAAGCCTTCGTGAGCTTATATGGCCACTCAATGCATCGAACGGATGTTTCCGGGTCCATGTAGGCCAT
This sequence comes from Azotobacter bryophylli, assembly GCF_042643485.1. Taxonomy (NCBI): domain Bacteria; kingdom Pseudomonadati; phylum Pseudomonadota; class Gammaproteobacteria; order Pseudomonadales; family Pseudomonadaceae; genus Azotobacter; species Azotobacter bryophylli. The sequence goes on from NZ_JBHRSJ010000029.1 coordinate 132,968, forward strand.
GAGCCATCTATAAAGCGTCGTGTGGCCAATACAGAATAAATCCGGACTACTGATCACCAGCGGATAAATCTCACTGATCCTCAAGGCTATGGCCTTGGGTATCAGAGCAAGATCAGGAAGGTTTACTGGAGCTAGATCCAGCTCTCGCTCGACATGGGAAAAATCGGGATGAATGCCGTGGATATCAGTTAATTTGAGTATTCGCATAGAACCTTCTCACTTTTTGGACCATTACTAAACAGTGAGAAGACGAAGGGCACCGTTCGGGAAAAGCTCTATCCGCCAGAAGAGATTTTTACTGCTTCAGCCACTATCGACTCCAATTTCCGCGCATGCGCGGAAAAATCGCCAGACCAATGTTCCGGAAAGAAAGCGTGCCATGTTCAACTACAGGCACTACAAAAATGGGCCGGCCATCTCTTCGCTTTAACCAAGCCACTCTGAACTCAAGGTCAAGCAGTCAGCCCACATGAAATTCCGCGCATGCGCGGGATCTCGCGCTTGCCACCCTGTTTTTACTAGAGCCTGGTGCCTGGGCAAATAGCGCGCTGTCGCTACGATCAACCTCGACCACCCACCAGCGTATTCGGCATCGAAAAACGCATGGCTTATGCAGTCGCCACGGAAATCAGGGGTATTCCAGGAAGCACTCTTAATACGAGGCCGTATGCAAATCGTTGCGAGGCCGACCTCAGATTAGGAGTACGCATAATGAGTGACTGGAAATCATACGCAGGAAAAATGAGCGACCGTGACGTGTCCAGACGTTTCGGGATAGGCGCCAGCACTGTTCGGCGCTTCCGCCAATCGAGCAGCATTCCGGAGTTTTCACCCAAAGACACGGAGCTGCCTCATTCACTGATTGCACAACTGGCGGTGAAAACCAATCATCGTCTGGCGAAGGAGTTTGGAGCTCCTATCAAGCGCATCAAACAAGCCAGAATAGAACTGAAGATCCCAGAGCCAAAGACAATCCGAGAACGATTCAAACCGCTTGAAAACATTTGGACCAGCGAAGCCATAGCATTGCTGGGAAAAATGCCGGATACAGAAGTAGCAGACCGATTAGGCATCAGTAACTTTCCGGTCAAGAAAAAACGTCAGGAGCTTGGAATACAGGCCTACAAACGGCCACTTCCAGAGATAACACCCGAGATTGCATCTGAATTCGGATCCGTTTCCGACGGAGTTATTGCTCGACGGCTTGGAGTGTCGGTGAGCTATATCCGCAAAGCCCGGCTCAAAACTGAAAACGGCTGGAGATAGAAGCAGGTATGGGGCTAAAGAGGCAGCAGCCAAACCAACTTCTGGTTGCTGCCTTTTGTTTGTTAGTGGGACAAGGCGAACACTTACGCCAATCGTCTGCGGGCCGACCTGATGCGAGCTGGTCATGTCAGCTCCAACGCCCTCCTCATCCATTTCGGCATTTTGCAGGCCATTAATGTGGCTAGGTCTTCGGGCCTGAGCGCTTTCTTGATGGCGGCAATACATCCCGGGGTAGATCCGTCCTTGCCGAGATAAAACAACGCGCTAATGGCCATTCCCACTTCCGTCCTGGCATGCTGCATGACCATTGGCGGCGCATGTACCAGCCTGACTTCAGCTTTCCCCATAAATAGCGATCGGCTGGGCCCGCTGGTGTAATAGATTGAAATGAGTGGCATCTGGGTGCTCAGCCCAAACCTTCTGACCGCATCAGCACCATGGATCTGCAGCGTCTGACGGCTCTGCTTGGCAATGACATTCACCACTGCCCATGGGCTAGGGCGAACCCGCGCAATGTATCGACTGGACTTCGGGCGCATGTAGATTCCCCGATACACCCGCTCAAGCTCGCCTCGGCTGACCAGCCGGCTTATTGCCTTGGAGACGGCGCTGCGCGTCCCCAGTGCCGCAAAGCGCCTGATGCCAAAGGGCCGTCCTTTGGGCAGGTGCTTGACCCGTTGCGCGATGCGGGTGGATACCGATAGGGCACAATCAGTACGGGACATCGCGGCTCCCGTTTCTATAGCGTGAAGTCCAGCGACGAGCTGAACAACGGTTGATGGAAAGCAAGCATCCGCCGCCGGTATTCATCATCTGGCTCACCGCTCACCAGGCACTCCTCAAGACGCCCCAGAGAGAAAATTTGGTCGGTGGACGGGTAGTGCCTGAGCAGGCTATTCGCATAACTGCGGATATCCTGGGGCAGTTCAGTGTTTCGCGCGAGCTCACGCAGGAACTCTTCGGTCTTGATGACGCTGCGGGTCCTTTCGTGTGGAAGGGTCAACGCTGCTATCTCCTGATTCAGTCATGCGCCAGATAGTATTGAGCGATCCGCGCGCTGTTCAGCACCGCCATCGGTGCACCGCGCAGTCCAGAGCTTCGGCCATCAAGACGAACGTGCCCCAACTGGTCGCCCGGTCCGGGGCCGTGCCATCGATACAGCGCACCTCATAGCGAACCCCGTCTGGCCAGGCACCGAACCAATGCGCCCGCCGCATAGCGATGAACTCATCCACGTCCTGCGTCGCCAGTGCCGGGCTGAATTGGGCCAGCGCGACCTGCCCGGCCCGGTGACTGGCTTCCAGGCCGTAGGGACCATCCCAGGCGCTGCACTCGATAAAGGGTCGCTTCCACCAGCGGGCTCGCTGTACGTCGTCGCGCTGTTGATGAGCGGTGTCGTCGAACCCAGCCGGCAGCGCAGGGTCCACCAGCACTCCCTCGACCAACTCCACCGCGTAAAACAGCAGCCCGTCCAGCTGGAACGCCTGCAGGTCTGCCCGCCCGCTGTGAAGCCTCTCCAGATAAGGCGCGATCTCCACCAGAGTTTGCCGCGCCGAGTGTTGTACGATCTCCAGCGCCGCGAGATCAAGTGCAGCCAAATTTCGGTCAATGCGCCTGATCATGGTTGAGCTCCTTCCTGGCCTCCCACCATTCCATCCAATTCGCTAGGCCCCACGTCAGCGTTCCCAGCACTAGCAGCGACCAAAGCCCCCACTGTGGCACCTGGTAATGGGCGCCCAGCCAGAAGCCGGCGCCGCCACAGAACACCACCGCCCAGATCCGTCTCATTACTGCACCCTCCCGATCACATTGGAGAGACGACGTTAACCCGGTATTTGACTGTGTCAGCGGCGGCGGTGCAAAAATCGTCAGCTCTCAAGTTGGGAAGCGGGGATGGCAAAGCTTCTGCTGCAGCATTGTTGATCTTCAACAATGAAGTCTGTACGCCCCCATAAGAACTGCAGGCTCCAGCCTGGTACTTTTTGGCCCAGGCCCTGTTGACGTATCAGCGTAACCACAGCAAAGCAGCCGCGAAGGCCAGCATGGACTAGAAATGGCGGGCCTTCTTCTCATACCGTGTGGCGATCCGTAGTGCCTCAACTTGCCGAACAGGCACTCGATGACGTGACGTTTCTTGTAGAGATGCCAATCGCAGGAGCGCTGCTCAAGCCGGTGGCTCCACAGTGGAATCACCGCTCGAATCTGACGCGTCTCCCCCAGGCCAAAAGTTTGTTGGCGTGATAGCCCTTGTCGGCCCGCAGCGGCAGCGTACTGATCCCCCTCCAGAAGCGAGACCGCCTGGGAACTATCGACCACCTGGCTTCCCGTCAAAGTGAAGCGGATCGGCAGGCCCAACGCATCGGTCTGTGCGTGGATCTTGTAGCCAAAGCCGCCCCGCGAGCGCTCCAATGCCTCCTCGGAAGCCGAGCTGCCGGTCATGGCAAAGCCAAATTTTAGCGCAGGGCTTACGCCAACAGAGCCAAGGGCCAGGGGCTATGGATTTGGTTTTCACGCCTCAAAACAGCAGCTTTTCTTGCGATTTGTAGCAATATTAGCCAAGTTATCTATTTAAGATAATATTGCTAATTTAGGTATCAGCCATGGACCCAATTCTGAATCCTTACACCCCTGGCGCCGGTTCTCCGCCGCCTGAGCTTGCTGGCCGGGATGCGATACGCGAGCAAGTACGCATTGCCATTGCCCGGATCAAGACAGGCCGAGCGGCCAAGAGTGTGTTGATAGTAGGCCTGCGCGGTGTAGGCAAGACCGTGCTACTCGATAAGATGCGATTAGAAGCGGAAGCCTCTGGAGCTCAAACCATTCGGATTGAAGCCCCCGAGAACCGATCCCTTCCCGCTCTCATTGCACCACAGCTGCGCCTTGCCCTGCTGCGTCTGAGTCGCGTGGAATCGGCTAAGGACATTGCCCAGCGTGGGCTGCGGGCACTGACGGGCTTCGCCAAAGGCTTGAAAGTCAAGTTCAATGACATTGAGGTGGGTTTTGATTTCGATCCAGAGCCAGGACTCGCCGATAACGGTGATTTAGAAGGCGACCTTGCAGCGCTTCTCGAACAGACCGGAAAGGCCGCGCAAGGGGCGGGCACAGCAGTCGTGATGTTCATTGACGAGCTTCAATACGTTCCAGAGGAACAGCTCGCTGCCTTGATTTCCGCGCTGCACCGCTGCTCGCAAGCACAGTTGCCAATCACGCTGGTCGGTGCTGGCCTGCCGCAATTGCGTGGCCGCTGCGGTAACGCGAAGTCTTACGCAGAACGTCTGTTTGACTTCCCAGAAATCGGCCCACTTGCTGGCCCGGCAGCATACCAAGCCATTGAGAAGCCAGCGCTTGAAGAAGGCGTGGCTTACCAGCCCGGTGCAATTGATCTCATATTGGAGAAGACTCATGGTTACCCCTACTTCCTACAGGAATGGGGCAAACACGCTTGGGATGTAGCAGCAGCGAGCCCTATCACTATCGTCGACGTGGAAACGGCATCCATCGAAGCTGTTGCCGCGCTGGATGAAAGCTTCTTTCGAGTTCGTTTCGACCGGCTGACCCCAACCGAAAAGAAGTACCTCCGCGCTATGGCAGAGCTTGGACCAGGGCCGCACCGCTCAGGCGATATAGCAGAGCGTTTACGGCGGCCTGTTTCCGGTCTGGCGCCAATCAGGAATGCGCTGATCAACAAGGGGATGGTCTGGAGCCCTAGTCACGGCGATACCGCGTTTACCGTGCCGCTATTCGACGAGTTCATGCATCGGATCATGCCTGGCAACGATTGGAACACCGTGTAAGGACCAGCAAGGCCATAGCACTGCCGGGAAAAATACCAGACACAGAAGTAGCTGACCGGCTAAACATCAGTAACTTCCCGGGCAAGAAGAACGTAAGGGTCATGTAACGCTGTCCTGTTCTGCATCGCGATCCTGATCGCCTTCTTCTTCCCTCAAACGAGCCAGGTCATTGGCGATCATGGCGAGGAAGTCATCCACATCTACCTCTTCAAACTCACCAGCAGCGGCCTCCAGAATCATCTCTGCAAATTCGGGACTGTACTCAAGGTCATCATCTGTGTCGTCAACATCGGCAGCAGCTTCAGGCACCGTTAGTAGCAGCACCGCGGAACATCCCCTCTCTGCACCGGACAGAACAGAGACAGTAGTCAGGCAGCTTGCGGGAAGCCTGCTTTCCAGCCACTCGACGACCTCCACGTAGTCGCCCAGCGTGCAATTCCGGCCACTGCGCAAAAAAAGAATGACAGAGGTTGCCTGCCGAGCCTGTTCCGGCGAAGCCAGCAGGACCGGCAGCAGCGATTGCCAGTCGCCCCCCCTGGCATATCGACCGAGGCGCCGGCCCGCCTGCTGGCGATGCAGGCAGTAGTCTTCCCAGGATATCCCGATCAGGGCCAACCCATTCAGATTGGCGAACAGCGTTTCGAGGTAGGTGGCCAGGGCTTCCTCGTCCGCCCAAGAGTAGGAGTCCGCCCCAACCGTCTCTGCATCACCGACGCAGTGCAGACTCAGCAACCCGGCATGTCGACCCAGGCTTTCAAACACCTCGGTCGGTAGGGCTCTAGAGCCGATCACGTGGACCTCGTGAAGGCCTTCGGGCAGCACCTCGTCCCAGGACCGAATCTCCATTCGAATCGACGTATGAATGCCTTGCTCCTGCGTCGCAGTCACTGCCGGATGCAGACGCTGTCGCCACCAGTGGACCCGCTCCCCCTCTTCGACCCAAAGGGCGAAATGCAAAATCGGCACCCTAGGGGTCTCCAACGCGCCGGACAGTGAGCCAAACAGATCCGAGCCCATCCGCTCAGCGCACCTGAACCGGCGCGCTCGCGCACTTGTACCCGGGGTACTGAGCTTCGGCCGTCACCCGTGCCATCTCCGAACTGACGGCCTGGACAGTGACGGTGAAATTGGCCTTCTGACCGGCACTCGGCTTGATGCGTTGCAGGAAAGCAGAATAGGTCTTCATGACAGGTCTCCTCTGAACCGTGGAGACAGTATCCGGGCAACCCACGACAGCTTTTGTCGCACGGATCAGGTGCCCTGGTAGAGCGCCGCCATGCGCGCCACCGTCGCCGCGATCTCCTCTCGCAAGGCAATGGGCGCCACTACCTCCAGCATGTCGCCCTGGCTGAGCAGCCAGAGCTTCAGCCCCTGGCTCAGGTGCAAGGTACCGGTCATGAGCCAGCGGCCATCGGACTCGGGTAGCAGTTCCTGGTCCTCGGTGAGGGGATTTTCCACCAGACGTTCGTACATTTCCTTGCCCAGGCGCAGGTGCAGTCCGACCGGAACATCGGATTTGAGGTCGACCAAGCTGCGGCGCGCCTCGACTGAGTTGATGTCGAAACCCTCGGGCGCGGGGATGTCCTCGCGAATGGTCCGAACCGAAACGAAGCGGTGCAACGGCAGCGCCCGCGGTGGATCGCCCGGCTTGTGCCCCTGGAAAACGCAGGACAGATAGATGTTGGAGTCCTGGTAGGACAGCCCCAACGGCTTGAGCCGGTAGGTCTTGGGCTCCTGCGCTCCACGCTTGAGATACATCGCCTCCACCGCATAGTCGTCCAGCAGGGCATGCTGCAAGATGCTGAGGATCGCGGGATCGATCCTGCTGGGGCGCAGCGTGATGAAGCGAGTGGTGCTGACGACCTTCTTCGCCCAGTCCTCCGCCGGGCGAGCGTCCTTCAGAATCGCCCTGGCGTAATCCCGTAGTGCCGCCAGGTTCTCGACCTGCGCCTGCATGCCGAAACGGGCAGCATGATCCATGATCATGGTCAGGTTCATCGCATCGGTGGGTAGCAAGCTCAGGCGCGACAGCGCCCGGTCGGCCCACCAGCGATAGCCGCTCCCGGTGTCCTCGCGATGAATGTGGGGGTAGTCCTTGGCCAGGCGGTCCAGGTCCCGCTGGATCGTTCGCGGGCTTACCGTTACCCCCTGCTCCTTCAGGCGCTCGTGGAGAGTCGCGGTATCCATCGCCTGCGACTTGAGCGGCAGTAGTCTCAGCAGAAGTTCTCCACGCTTGCGCATGTTCACCGGGGTTCTCCCTAACGGACGACATAATGTGTCGTCAGTATGGAGATAATGCCCAACTGATATCAATTAGCTATAGGCCGGAGTCCAAATCGGCATTGAACTCCGCCCCATCGGCAACGCCCAGGCCAATGATTGCAGCGCTCCAATTCGCCGTCCATGCGCACGGAGAGCCACAATCTTTGCCAGAAGACCGGAGACAAGAGCGCCATGAGCACTACCCCGCTGACCGAAATACTGCCTGACGTCATCTCGCTGGCCGAGGCGATGGGCGAATTGCTGATTCAGGAGTGGCAGCGCGAGGGAGGCCCTCGAGGGGCTGGAGACAAGGCCGACATCGATCACGAGATCGAAGTCCGGCTGCGCAAGGAGCTGCTTGCCCTGCTGGACGTGGACTTCTGGGGGGAGGAAACCGGTAGCCGGCTGACGGGCCATCCCTACTGCTGGGTCGTCGACCCGCATGACGGGACCTCCGACTTCCTGCGCGGCCTGCCCGGCAGCTCGATCTCCATTGCCCTACTGCACAACCAGGTTCCGGTGCTCGGCGTGGTGCATGCCCCGATCAGCCCGGACCGGGGTAAGGACTGCATCGCCTGGGCGGAAGGCTTGCCTCATCTGCTGCGGAATGGCGAGCCGCTGCAGGTCGACCTGAGTGTGGGCGATCTGGATGAGAAGAGCATCGTCTGGCTGAGCGCTGCAGCGATGAAAAAGCCAGCGATCAACAGCGAACTTTGTCACCCGGCGCGCTTCATCGCCCAGTCCAGCATCGCCTATCGGCTGGCGAGAGCCGCCGCCGGTGACGGTGTCTGCGGCGTGTCGCTGGTCAGCCTGTCGGCCCATGACGTCGCCGCCGGCCATGCCCTGCTACGCGGTGCCGGTGGTGTCCTGTTGCGCCAGGATGGCAAGCCGATCAGTTACCATCACTCGATGGAGTTGGTGTCGTTACGCTGCTTCGGAGGCGCGCCCAGAGCCTGTGAGGCGCTTGCTACACGCTTGTGGGGGAAGGCACTGAAGGCACCTGCTGAATGCGAACGTGTGGGCGAAACGTCGCCGAACTTCCCGCCAGCCGAGTTGATGGGCCGTGCAGCGGGCTGCCTGGCCGGGCTGATCGCCGGCGACAACCTCGGTGCCCAGGTGGAGTTCATGGATGCGGCCAGCATTGCCCAGCGCGGCCAGGAACAACCGCTGCGGATGGAGGATGGCGGCGTCTGGAACATTCTCGCCGGCCAGCCCACGGATGATGGGGAACTGGCCCTGGCACTGGCCCGCAGTCTGGTCGAGCACAGTGGCTATTCGCCTGATGGCGCTGCTCGCGCCTATGTCCATTGGCTGAATTCCGGCCCTTTCGATGTCGGCAACACCACCCGCCAGGCCCTGATAGGTCCTCTGCGCTACCCGTTCCTGTCGATCGCCGAAGCCTGCCGCACCGCAGCCAGCCCCAGCAGTCAGGCCAACGGCGCGCTGATGCGGGTCGCGCCGATCGGCATTGCCGCGCATGGGCGACCGAAACTGGCCGCCGAATGGGCTCGGCACGATGCATCGCTCACCCACCCCCATCGCGTCTGCCAGGAAGCCAACGCTGCGATGGCGGCTGCCATCTCAGTCGGGGTGGCCGGTGGTAGCCGTACCGCCATGTTGGAGTCCGCTCTTGGCGTAGTGGCGAACGACGAAGAAACCTCATCAGTACGGCAGAGTCTGGAGGCTGCTGCCGCAGGCGAGCCGGTACAGGAGTTCCAGGTGCAGATGGGCTGGGTGCTGATTGCGTTGCAGAATGCCTTCTACCAGCTGATGCAGGAGAGAGGCGTCGAGGAAGCGATCATGGATACCGTATTGCGCGGGGGCGATACCGACACCAACGCCTGCATCGCGGGGGCGCTGGTTGGCGCGGTCGAGGGCATATCCCGTATGCCGGCTGCCTGGAGTCTGTCGATCGCCGCCTGCCGCCCTCAAGCCACAGCGAGGAGCCGCCCCCACCTCTTCTGGCCCTGCGATATCACCCTGCTGAGCAAGGCACTGCTGGGTACCGGTGATTTCGCTGCTCGCGAGACTACGCAGACCCCGCCCCTCAACCCTGATCACTTCTGAGAGCCCGCACTCACAAGGAAGCTACAAGTGAAAAAAAACGTCTACCTCCAGACCCCAGTCGTCATGCAATTCATCGATTGGCTGAGCGCCAACCTGGACAACGGCACCCTCGCCCACAGCTACACCAACCGCAGGACCGGCAATACCTGGAGCTGCAGTAGCCTCCATGACGCCTATGTCCAGTACCACTGGCCTCATTCGGAGCTGCCGCGCCTGTCGCGGCCCAAGGGTTCGACCTTCGCCGCCAATGCTGCCACCCTGAACGCGTTGCGCCAGAACCTCCAGCAGGCGCTTTACCCGCCCCCCAATGATGCGGCCGCCTGCACCGCAGCAATGGACGTGATGACCTGGGGCGGAGTGCGCGCCGGCAATGCCCGCTGGCTGAATGCGAACGAGCTCGATCTGGCAAACCTGCTCATCGATATCCGCGATGCGCTGAATGCAAATGACACAGGGCATCCGCGGCTGAGGGACTCGGACCTGCGCTTCAATGCGGGCATGACCAAAGTGTACTCCCTGATCTGCGATAGCTTGGCCATCTACGACAGTCGCGTTGCGGCAGCGCTGGGGTGGATCGTGGTCAAGTTCTGTCAGGCCATGGAGCTACCCCAGATTCCGATGGAGTTGCGCTTCCCTTGGGCGCCGGCGAAAACCGCTCCGGGTCATCCCAATCCCAAGCAGCGCAATCCGAGCGTGGCGGCGCTCGTCTTCCCCGCCCTGAAAGCCGGCCCGCTGCACGCAGAATGGAACTTGAAAGCCAGCTGGCTGCTGGAGGCCGCTCTGACCTCCCCCAACGCGCAAACCAGCCAGTTCAAGCAGGTTGGATCGCAGACCGAGCAACTGCGTGCCCTCGAGGCAGCCCTGTTCATGATCGGCTACGACTTGGCCGGTGGCTCCACCTCCAGCACAGCCGCCAGTCCAAGCCCAGCCGTCCCCAACCAACCGACAACCGCAGTGTCTCCTGTGACGGAGGAGCCCGGCCCCGTCTGGTACGACTGCTATACCCTGGGTAAACGCGTGTCCTTCCACTACCGGATCACAGCCAACGGCATTGAGATCGACAATGACAAGGCCTTCGACATCGGTGACATCAACGCCATGCTCAACAGCTTGTGGAATCACTTCGGCTATAACCCGTTCCCGCTGGCCAACAGCGCGACCAAGGTACGCAACGGCACCGCCCCTATGGGAATGGGAACAGCCTATTTCCAAGCTACCGACAGGAACCCACCGGAGACCAGCAAGCTGGCTGCGGTACTAGAGGAACTGGACATCATCATCCCGTTCAACCCCGCCCCAGCCAAGGGTATGCACTGGACCTTGAACACGCATCTGCTCGGTCTGAACCAGCCCCAAGATCAGGTGAACATCAGCTCCATACTGGGCGAGTTCCTGGCACTGGCGGACGAGGACTGACTCCCACCTCCAAGCGAATATTAGGGAGTTGCAATGTAGCAATTGCTCAAAAATGCTCGACCACTTTGCGCAAGATCTTGAGTAAAGTGTGGTTTTAACTGAGTGTCCGTGAGGGCGGGAAAATTCAGGACTGGGTTTTACAATAACAATGTTTCCTCGCCAGCATTGAGGGATGCGACAAGGCTAATGGCAGAAGCCTCTAATATTAATCCGCAATAGAAAAGCGCAATAAACAGCACACTTAAGTGCCCCAACAGCTTGGATTTCAAGGGGGAAATTACGTACATGAATGGCCTATTGTATTGCCGAGCCAATATCTTTGACTGGGCAGACGGAGTTTTTCTATACGAAAGAAAAAATGATGGCCGCCTAGAGAAGACTGCTATCGAATAAGAATAGAAAACGGGCATTGAAAAGCAAGAAAACTCAAGGCGAGCTCAAACAAAAAATACGGAAGAGCCTACCCTCTTGACATGCCTGCCTTTCCAAGGATATGGAATAGCCCCAAAATTATAATCGCACGCCACAAGAATCGCTCACAACAAGATCTAACTCAGGACTCTCTTAAAAAGATTTTTCTATGCCAATCTTAGTTCGAACCCCCGAAGAAATTATGCGAGAGGATCCCAAGGACCTCTACTTTATCGAGTTTGCTAGCGTGAGCGGAGAAATATTTCCACTCAATCCGCTGGGACATATTGAGAGTGGCCGACACCCAAACCCGAACGATCCGCCAGGTCGTGCAGAGTTGCTGGCATGGTTGGAAGAAAACTTACCGAATATGGAAATAGAGCCTCTTGCTCCTCATGAAGACTCCCACATCATTAGCGGCGGAGTTCTCGGCCGACTGCGTTTGGACTTTGACGAAGAAAGTTTGAAGGCCTATGTTCAGCGCTGGGAGGATGAAAAAGGAAAACCTCTAGATCCACGATTTGCCTGCTATATTCTGAGTTACGAAAAAATGAAGGATAGTCTCTAGAGATGGTCTTATATGGTGCCTGAGGTGCTGCGTAATTTGCATCAGACAATTAGCGAGGTTTTTGCGAAATTTCCTGAGAGCTCCGCTGTCTGTATGAAACTACGGCTGCGTTCGCTTGGCAAAGTCATTTTTATCTGCGTGGTTCAAGGTGGTAATTTTCCGCATAAAAATATACTTGCCATTCGCAGACAAAGGTAGGCGCCAAGTCACCTCAATTTACAGTAAGAAGTTTGAGGAATGCAGATTATCCCAATGTCAATTATCCGGAGTTTCTCTGCAGTTTTCGTGAGGTAACGACCCGCCTGCGAAGACAGACGACTCTACTTTGGCGAACGCATCGATTGCCTCCAGGCTGTAAAAGCTGCGGTAACGTGGTGATTGCTGCAGTCGGCGTAACTTTTCGATGGCGACTTCGTGGATATTTGCAGATGCACTCTTCGCGTCAATGGTCATGTCTGACTCCTCATCCTCGCCCCAGCATCGTAGAAAATTGGAGTGTCAGCAAGTTGTATCGACCGTGTTAGCCTCTAAGCGTCCAACAGGAAATCAGGTTACCATCTTGCCTCACATGGAATCCCGATAGAAACCCAACCTCAGATGAGCACAAACTCTTGCCGTTGACTGAGGATGAAATCCTCAGTCAACGGCAAGAAATCGTCCACAAGGGCGCTGATTGGCGCCGCTATGATCGTGCGAAAACCCTGCTGCTGTCTCGCGGTGTGCCCGCCAGAACAGTGGTCGAGGAACAGGGTATCTGCAGAAAAACGGTTCATGAGCTTCGTCAGTCGTGGCTGGACAAAGACCCGCATCGAAAAGGCGCTCCCAGCAAGCTGTCAGCCTACTTGCCGACGATTGAGGGTTGGGCACAATCTGCACCGATGACAGTCAGCAATGTGCAGAAGCGCCTGGGTTCCAGCGACCACCCAGCTTGTAGGTGCCCATGACGCTGTCTAAAGTGTCCTTGTAGACTTCGCGGTCGAGGTGCCATGAGCCAGACCACTGCAACCGGTTTACTGATAGACCCCGTACTCGATGCGCTCGAGATAATCCTCGATGGCCTGAAACCCCGCGGGGTTATCGATAACGTCCAGCGGCACATCGCCGTCCAAATATTTGCAGGGACGGCCAAGCCATTCTTCGGCCAGCGTCTGAGTGCCGAACACATTGATCGCGTGCTGGAGGGTCATAGCACTCTGTTGGGGATTGAGGTGTGCTGGCTGCTTAATGCTTTGGCGCTGAATATTCCTGATGGACTTGCCCATGATGCGGCTCATGATCTTCTTCGTCGAATATAGATCAGAAGGATAGCTCGTTAAATGGAGTTTGACTTCGCTGAAGCCGTGAAGCTGGTCTTCGAGCAGGGACTGAGCCAAGGGGAGGCCGCCAGGCCGGGGGACGTAAAGCCTGCCCCAGGGGCGCGCACACTGGCCGAGCTAGAGGCCGAGAACGCCTGATTGCGCAAGGAGTTGACCGAGGCTCGCATGGAGCGCGATATTGTAAAAAAGGCTGCGGCGTACTTTGCTCGGGAATCACTGCCCGGTACGAGTGGATAGAAGAGCATCGGCACACATTCCCGGTAGCCGTAACCTGTCGAGTGCTGAAGGTATCCCGCGCGGGTTTCTACGGCTGGCGTGGTCGCCCTGCCTCAGCACGAGCGCAGGAGAACGAGCGACTGAAGGTGGCGATTCGAGTAGCCCATACTCGGACACGTGAGACCTACGGAGTACGCCGCCTGCAACCGGAGCTGGCGAAAGACGGCTTTGTTGCCGGACGTGACCGTATCGCCCGTCTGCGCCGTGAGCTTGGCCTGTGATGCCGACAAAAGCGCAGATTCAAGGCGACCACTCATTCGGCGCATTCGCTACCGGTGGCAAAGAACGTGCTGGGCCAGGTATTCGAGCCAACCCGCCCCAATGAGGTCTGGGCGGGCGATATCACCTACATCCCTACCGATGAGGGGTGGCTGTACCTGGCTGGCCTGAAGGACGTATTCACCTGTGAAATCGTCGGCTATGCGATGGCAGATCGCATGACCACCGAACTGGTGAGCCGGGCACTGTTTCGGGCCGTTCAGCACAAGCGCCCTTCACCGGGGCTTGTCCACCATACCGATCGTGGAAGCCAGTATTGCGCCAAAATCTGTCGTGGCCTACAGGAGCAGTTCGGCATGGTCACGTCGATGTCACGCAAGGGAAACTGCTTCGACAACGCACCGATCGAGAGCTTCTGGGGATGCCTGAAGAACGAATTGGTATACCACCGCCGCTTTGCCACCCGAACCGAGGCCGAAGCCGAAGCCGCCATTAGGGAGTACATCGAGATCTTTTATAACCGCCAACGTCGCCACTCGCGGCTTGGCTATTTGGCCCCTGCTGAATTCGCCAACAGGTATCAGGATTCGGCAGCGGCCGCTTGAGACGGGGCTGTCCGTCATTGACAGGACACCTCACCCAGAGCCGCAGTGTTTCAGGCGTACAGCCGATCTTGCCGGCGATGGAGCAGATGGCTGCCCACTGTGATTCATGCTCGTCCTGATGCTCGCGAACCATGCGTACGGCGCGCTCGCGGACTTCCGGGGAGTACTTGCTGGATTTCTTCATGGCTCCATCCTCTCAAAGGTTGGAGCCTCCGGGAAAGGCGGGGCTGTTCATGCCACAAGTCCGTCCTCTACATCTATTTAGAACCGCCGGGCATCGGCGAGAAACGCTCCTCTATGCCTCCGAGAGCGGCTTCGGTCACCTCTGATCAATTGATACTGCTTTCCAACCCCAACAAGAGCGCTTCATGTTGTAGGTCAGTACGGCGGTGCCGGATACTTTCTGATCATCTTCAATCTGGTGCTTTGCCAATAACTGAGGGGGGAGAAATATTTCGTTTGGCGTAAAGCCCATACCGTTAGATACACGCACCTGTTCTGAAAAGGTCTTTTTTAAGAGCTCGCTTGGCTTTTTATCGGTCGCCCGAGCGAGCAGAACTCGGTACATGGGGCCACGCTTTGAAACGTAACGAGCAAGCCTTACCTCGATTGCGTCGCCCTCTGCAAAAGCTCCAGGCAGTGCTGACATGGGGATTTCGCCATTAACCTCTCGGTCGACAATGTAGCGAATGACTTGTTTCCCCTCATTAACGTTGTTTACAACGCCTATTTTTTCGGAAAAAACGTCCCACGGCGTTTCGGTGTGCCGGCTTTCTAGCACGAAGAAATTGAATCGTTGATCTTCATCAAACTCGCCCTTGACCCTTACTGCATCGCCCGGAGTCAGTTTCATACGACCTAGCTTTGACTCTGGAATGGATATTTCAGTGGGTATAGACGACGTTTTTAAGAACACTTTACGTTTCGTCTTATCCTTTTTGCCATCCTTGCCGGGGACAATAAATGTGTCGCCAACATTGGCATCAATCCAAGGCAAATCATTAAAAAGCAGCACCTCAGCTGCTTTCGCATTAGTTCGATAGTAATCCCGGTTGGATGCCTTAGCCTGCGTATTGGAAAACCACGACTGCGAGGCAATCTCTGCGATGGACACGGGGATTTTTTTCCCCTCATGCTCCTTAGATTGAAGAATGGCCTCTATTTCATGCTTGGCTGCGGCATAGTCATTAACTTCCAGCATGCGCTGGGCGACTTTTAACCTGATTTTCCCCGTGAATTTATCTTCAGCCGGGCAGGTCAGTGCCTTGCAATAGCAGCCTAACGCGGCGTCCCGATCCCTCTGAGAAACAATTTCACCAAGCAACCCCCAAGCCCAATAGTCATTTGACTTCGCCTTGGTGACTGCAATTCCAAAGGCCAATGCCTCCTCGTGCCGGCCCAGTGAGAGAAGCACTTTCGCCTTGTTCAGTTTGAGGAACACATTGTCAGGGAAACGTTCGATGGCCAGATCGATGAACAGCAGCATGTACGCCTGTTCTTCAGCCTTCTCAGAGGAGGCGGCTTCCTTGCCCGCGTGCAGGATGGCCTTCTCAGCCAATGACGGATATTCCTTTCCATCCTCAGCGCGGTAGCGCTCGAAATCCTCAGGACGCAGGTACTTGAAATTCCACTGACGGGAAAACGCCAGCATGCTGAGTTTGTCCTGGCCGGCCAGTTTTGCGGCCAACTGAAGTACGCAGGAGTGGAGAATAGACGGCTTGTCGAGGTCAAGTTTTAGGTAGTCGCTTAAATTGCGTTTGACCGCTCCAAGGTTAAAGTTTTCGCCAGCCATCAGCTCCTTGGCGTGCTTGTACAGTTCCCATCCGAAGCTGGTCTGGATTTCCTGATCGGCGTCACCATTCGCCCAGACCTTGCGGTAAATGGCTATGGCTTCTGCATGCCGGCCATTCTTGCTCAGCGCCTTCGCTTCACTGATCTTCTGGCCGAATGGGTTGCAGAGCGATAACGCATTGCAAATGCCCTTGGTGAGGACATCGTCAGATGGATCGAACTCGATACTTTCCAATTGCCTGCGGTAATGGGGCAGGTTCTCCGTACTGCCATTCTTGACGTCGCGCTTGATGAGGTCGATCAAGCACCAGCCGAATGCTTTTCGATCCCAGGCATCAACCTGCGGGGATGCCATCAGTTCAAGAGCCATCTTGTAGGCCTCGTCGATGGCTCCTTCTTTGCGCTTGGCGAATACCTCCTTGCTGGTAATCACTCCTTCATTCCTTCTGTAAGGAGCTGGCCAATTTCTCCTGCCAATGCGCCGGGAGAGCATGCGGTTATCACCGGCTGGCACCTCGTGAATTGGTCCCTGCCGTTGTACCAGACATCGTAAACGGCAACCTCGCTGTCCCTGGAAAAGCTGTAGCGCTGGCACCATTGCTGTTCGACGACTCTCTGAACAGTGATACCTCTTGCGTCACACAGTTTGAGAACCTTCTCGTGAAAGTCGTTGAGGAACTGCTTGGCGAAGTGCGCACCCGCGACGGTGGATGCACCGCCCGCTACAAGCGGCAGCCCCTTGAGAGCAGAAAGCAGTGAAGTCAGCTCGACACCCAGATCCGAGAGGTAGGGGGCTGCCACTCCGGTAACCTTGTTCCTGCCGTTATAGGTGACATCTATACGGGCAGACTCCGCTTCGCGCTTGAAGTGGTAAACTTCTTGGTATTGGTGGTGAAAGACGTCCTCGATGGTCACGCCACGGCCATCAATTAACTTACGCACTTCGGCCAGCAACGAGAGCAGTAACGTCGCACCAGCGGGGATGCCAAAGGTTTCGGACTCCCCCGGAGAGACAGCCGCAGCAATAGGCGACGGGGCAACGGGGGCGGCGGCTTCTTGTGACTTTTCTGCGCTGAGCATCGCCAGAGCGGGGTTCGAAACCATTTCGATGCCGCTCCATGGCTGGATGTTCGGCGGGTCGAGCAGATACAGGCAGCGCGCAGTTCGCGTGATCGCCGTGTAGAGCCAGCGAAAATAGTCGGCCGTCAGCTGGCTTTGGTGGCTTTTGCATTTCACAAACACGTTGTTCCATTCACTGCCCTGGGCCTTGTGACAGGTAATGGCGTAGCCGAATTTGAGCCTCAAGGCGTTGAAATACGGATCCGCCTTCAAGGCGTGCTTGAACTCCGTACTCTTCCTTTTCAAGTCCGGGTTGCGGATGCAGAAGTCGATGTAGAGAGCCTTATGCTCGTCTGAGGAGAGCGCCGGCTCCTTGCTATACAGCAGATCCTCGATGATCTTGGCCGGGAAAAACCGGGGGCTGCCATCAAGATCCCTGAAGCCGACAACCACATCCTTGAACAGAAGAGAAACGGGTATTTCCTCTAGCGAGCCGGAGTCGGGATTTTTCCTTTTCAAGGTAACGGCCCGCTTTTCGGCGGCCCCGAGCACTCGACGTATCACGCCGAAATCGCCGTTGGAGATGAACATCCCGTAGGCATCGCTATTGGTGACAGCCATCACCTTGTCCCCCGGCATCACTTCCTCGCAGCCGGGGAAAAAGTGCTCGCGAATTTTCCGGTTGTAGTCGCCTACGTCAGAGTTTGAATGGGCGATGACGATGGATTCCCCATTGATCTTGCCGCCGCAGGACTCGAGGTAACGCTGCAATAGCGCCTGATGTTCCACCTTCTCAACATCTGGATAGTCGAAATCCATTGTCAGGCGATTGAACACCTTGGCTTCTAAGGAAAGACGCAGCGGCAGTGCGTTGGCGATGACTCCGCTTGCCGATTTCTGTCGCACCACCTCCGACAACTCGTACCCGGTGGCACGCGCGTGGTGATGGCGAAACAGATAATCCGCGTCTAAAGCAGGTGAAAAATTCATGCCCACCGGTGGAAGCTGTGCGTCGTCGCCGATGAAAATCACTTTCTTGCTGTGATCGTTATGGTCCAGATTCACAAACTTGAGAAAATCGGCCAGCAGGTAACCCGTGCCGAAGCGGAAAAACTCAGCTTCCTGGTAGATATCGGCCACCATCGACGCCTCATCGACGATGTACACCGTATCGGCCGAAAGGCTGTTGACCGCCAGTTGCGCGTAAAACTTGAAGGTCTCGGTGCCGTCGGTGTCCTCGTCGCGATACTCGGCAATATCGTCGAACGAATAGATGGTCTTATGCAGTGTGTAAGCAGGTGATTGGGTTTTGCTGGCAATCACCTTCGACGCCTTGCCGGTGGGTGCGGCGAGTACATAGTTGCGGCCAATCGCCCGGAAATACTCGGTCAGCCCCTTGGTGATGAAGGTTTTGCCAGTGCCCGCATAGCCTTTGAGGAGGAACACGCTCTCCGTCTTGCTGGCGAGGAAGCGCTCGATCTGATTGACCAGCTCAGCCTGCCCGTTGGTCAACGTATAGCCGGCAAATGCGTCGTGAATGGTGAGATACCGACGCGTGTTCGTGGCGTTGAAATCGATAGTGTCCCGGGCCTGAGCCGAGGCGCATTTGAAATCATCGAGCCTGGCCTGATCTGGTACTGGGGTGATTGACGCGGCTCCCGCTTGAGCCGCTTTCTCTGCAGCTTCCAGGCGGCTCAACTCGTCTTTCGCCAAGGCCAACTGCTCGGCACGGTCTTCTGCAGGACTGCCCTGCTCCGAGACTTCGACAGGCGCCGTGAACGGCGGATAGCTGTCGACAGACTCACCGCTGTAGGTCTTGTAGAACCACTGGCCGATCAGATACGCATCCCCAATCAGGGCAAGCGAGACGCTGGCGTCGATAAAACCGCCATGGGCGGCTTTATTACCGATCATTCGCAGCGCGTGCAGCTTCTGCAGCACGATGTCGCCTACCACCTCTTCAAAGGCTGGGTATTTGAGCTTCTCGAAGAACCCATCGCTCGGCTCAAAGGGCAGGCGTAAATCTCGGTAGAGCACGCCAACCAGCACCTCTGCAAAGCAACGGAGTTTGATGGCGGCGGTGTGCGGGTCGGCAAACACATAGCGCTCTGCAAGCGAGGCATGCTGATACAGCTCAGGCCAGCGAGACTTCAGCAGCACAAAGTTATCCGAAACCATTCATTTTCCTTACACGACCGGGCGACTGCCTTACGATCAATCGTTTCCCTTAGCATCCCGACGCGCTACAGGATGCCGCATGCGCCCTAGGGTCTGTTGACGCTTTGCACGAGAGGCAGAAGGAGGGAGAGCAAACCCGCAGAATCAAGGTTTCCACACCGAAGATCATGCGAGTTTGCAATGCCCCGACTGACGCTCAGCGACGAGCTCTGGTCGAAGCTGGAAAAAATTCTCCTCCAGCACGCCATCTACCACAAGCCCGACCTGCGCCTGACCGTCGAGGGCATGCTCTACCGCATGCGCGTCGGTTGTCAGAACATAGGAAGCGATGATCTCCTTCTCGCCACCGCTACCGCCCTGGGAGCCTGTTCGGGTTTCGATGACATCTTTGCTCTCACGATCGATCACCGAGACCGCGAACTCCAAGCGGAAGCGCGGATCCAGAAGCGCCTTTGTAGTGGTCACCCTCGACCAGCCCGTAGCCCGCTCATCTAGCTAGGGATCAAAATCGACTTCGCTGATTTCGTCTTTTGTGCCCGAGATAGCCAACCTTGAGTGTCAGTAGGTGCTGTAAACTGCTAACAGAACAAATGGCTCAACTCCCCGCGCCGCGCAGTCTAGAGCCATTTAAAGCCATTTTCGGTCAGCCACGATCCCTGTACCGCATTGGCCTCCGAAGGGGGGTCGTGGGTTCGAATCCCGCCGGATGCGCCACATACCTGTTTCTAGCTGTCTCTAACAGTCTCCGAAACACCCTGAAAAGCCCGCCCTGTGCGGGCTTTTTTGTTTCCGGTCGTCTTTGCCTGGCGCATGTTCATATGCGACGGAAAGCTCGAGCCGAAGAATATTCACCGCCCATCGTTTGATCTGCAGACTCAGATCTGCGAATCGTTCACTACCGTAAACTCACGAGCTGCCACTTGACCACGCGGAAGAGCCCATCAAGTGGCGACTCAGGAATCACTGCAGCCCGACCGGCAGGAATTTCGTGGCCCCGCCGACATCGTCGATCTTCTTGATCCGAAATGCCTTCTGGCACGTTTCGTTTCTCGTATTCGGGTCGGGACAATATTTGGATAGAAACTCATTGAACGTCATATCCGCGCCGTTCACCGTCAGGATGCGCTGATAGTATTCACCCTGGATACCTTGCGCCTGACGCTGCTCAGTGATGGCCGAGTCGACGACCAAGCGGCCGCGCAGATCGACGGCCGGAAACTTCTCTTCCTTTTCGCCGCACCCGGCCAGAGCAAGACCGGCCATAGCGATAAACCAATAGCGGTTCATAACGACTTTCCCTCAATAAACAAACGGCCCCGGCGCATGCACCGGGGCCGGCTCGTGTCGGCTTATTCGAAGAGCTTCTTCGAGCGATTGACTTCGGCCTCTCCCGAGTCCTCAAGCAGAGACTTGGCCCCGGAAGAAACATTGCGAGTGGCATCGGCCCCCGATTGGATGACATCGGTGTGCGCCGCGCTTTCCCGCAGTTCCGCGTCGATATACTCGTTCGAGCGGGCCGCTTTGGCCTTCAGCATCTGAAGTCTGAGTTTCGCTTCTTCGAGCTGCAGTTCGCGCTGGGTATCTTCGTATTGCTCGTCTCGTGCACGGAGGCGCTTTTCTTCCCCCGCCTGCTCCAGGCGAAGCCGCTGTTGCTCTTCTTGCCTGGCCTTTTGCACTTGCCTGGCCTTCTGCTCGGCCGCCAGTCTTTCCCGGCGAAGCTTTTCTTCGCGAGCATCCTGCTGAGCACGGGCCGCGTCGGCCTGTCTTTGCCTTTCGGCCTGAGCCGCAGCCTCCGCTCTCTTGTTATCCATCTCGACGCTATGGATCTGATCGAAAGGACCGGCAATGCCGTGACCGGCGACAAGAGCGAGGGTCGAAGCCAAAACTATTCGACGCATGTTATGACTCAACCCTTCTTGGCCGACGCGGGGCATTTCGCATTCGGCTGGATGCGAGTCTCGTTTTCGGTGGTCTTGACCATCAGCGAGATCTCACCCGGAGTGAATTCGCACACCCGGCCTACCTGCGCGGACGTATAGATCTTTCCGTCTTCCGAATAGCCGATCAGTACGCCTGGCACCAAGCTCGTGTCATTCACCAGAGAGCCCGCGAGCGCTCCCGCCGCACCGCCGCCCACACCGGCCGCTACAGCCGTGCCGGTGTTCCGGGTTGCGCCGAGTGCCGCACCGCCCGCGGCGCCCAGCAGACCGCCGACCATCATCGCGGTGTTCTTGTTCTTCTGGTTGCTGACCTTAATTTTCGTTTCCGAGACCGTAATGATTTTGACGGTCTTCGCTTCTTGCTGCAGGTTCACCTGGCTGCTGTCGAAAACGTTCGCCTGATATTCCTCGCCGCTCGTCTGGCAACCGGAAATCGCTGCGCTCAATGCCAGCAATACCATTCCTTTCTTGAACATTCTTTCTTCCCCCAACTGCGATAAATAGAACTAACTACTTGATTTTTAAAGTAAAAATATGATATCAAATTGATATTATAACAGCCCACCCAACCTAATCCACGCCCTGCTGCGAAAAAGCCGGTGCCGTCTCGCCCGGCGAACGCCATCCGCCCGGGGCGCCGACGCCTGATTCGGATGGCCCCCTCACGCCCATCCGCTCTCCAACCGCGACAATCGCCAAGAAAGCCCGATCCTTGCCCCCGCGCCCATGCTTCTCGACGTCTTGCCGGCGCCGGGTCTCGTGCCCGGTTGCCGGCAAGGATCACAGTTCGAATGATGGCATTATGCTATTTTGGTTTCGCAATACTTGCCGTGATTGAAATCAGTCGCGGGCGTCGTCGGCATCGCTCGATGCCGGAAACCACCAGCCACCGTTTTTTTGAGGAGAGTGCCGAGTGAGAAAGGTGTCACAGGGATTGTTGTTGGGAATGGCGTCCGCAGCCGTGCTGCTGACTGCCGGTTGCGCGACGGAAAGCTCCAGGGCCTTGTACGTGCCGCAGGTCGAGAGCGTCAGTCGTCCCTATTCCGGGGTGCGCACGCCGATCGCGGTGGGCAAGTTCGACAACCGCTCCAGCTATATGCGCGGCATCTTCTCCGACGGAGTCGACCGCCTGGGCGGCCAGGCCAAGACCATCCTGATCACCCATCTGCAACAGACCAACCGCTTCAACGTGCTGGATCGCGACAACATGAGCGAAATCCAGCAGGAAGCTTCGATCAAGGGCCAGACCCTGCGCCTGAAGGGCGCCGATTTCGTGGTGACCGGCGACGTCACCGAATTCGGTCGCAAGGAGGTGGGCGATCACCAGCTCTTCGGCCTGCTCGGCCGGGGCAAATCGCAGGTGGCCTATGCCAAGGTCGCGCTGAATATCGTCAACATCTCGACTTCGGAAGTGGTCTTCTCCAGCCAGGGCGCAGGCGAGTACGCCCTGTCCAACCGCGAGATCATCGGCTTCGGGGGGACGGCCAGTTACGACTCCACCCTCAATGGCAAGGTGCTCGACCTGGCCGTGCGCGAAGCCGTGAACAAGCTGGTCGCGGCGATCGACTCGGGAGCCTGGAAGCTGCAGAACTGACCGGAAACAGGGAGTGTACGAAACATGGCTACTGCACTGATGCCGCGGCGCTGGCTGGCGGCCGCGGGGACGATCGCCTGCGTCGCGGCGCTGGCCGGGTGCTCCTCGCACAAGACGCTCTACCAATGGGAAAGCTATCAGTCCCAGGTCTACGAGTACTTCAAGGGCGAATCGCCGAAGGAAGCGCAGATCGAGGAGCTAGAGCGCGATCTGCAGAAGATCAAGGCTGCCAATGGCGCGGTTCCTCCAGGTTATCACGCGCAGTTGGGGCTGCTCTATTCGAGCCTGGGCAGGGATGACCAGATGGTGCAGCAATTCCAGACGGAAAAGGCGCTGTTCCCCGAGTCGGCCACCTATATGGACTTTCTGCTGAAGAACGCGAAGAAGGAAGGCAAGCAATGATGATGCGTCTACTCAGGCTGTGCGCCGGGCTGCTGATCGCGACGCTCGCCGCCGGTTGCGCCCAGACCAAGACGGTCGACTACTCGGCCTTCAAGCAGAGTCGTCCGCGCACCATCGTCGTGCTGCCCCCGCTGAACGAGTCGCCCGATGTGAAGGCCACCTACGGCATGCTGTCGCAGGTGACCTACCCGCTGGCCGAGGCCGGCTACTACGTGGTGCCGGTGGCGCTGATGGACGAGACCTTCCGCCTGAACGGCCTGACCACGCCGGGGGACATCCACCAGGTGTCGCCGCAGAAGCTGCGGGAAATCTTCGGCGCCGACGCCGCGCTGTACGTGACGGTCTCGAAATACGGCACCAGCTACATGGTGCTCAGCAGCGCCACGGTGGTCACCGCCGGCGCCAAGCTGGTCGATCTGAAGAGCGGTGCCACCCTGTGGACAGGCAGTGCGAGCGCCTCCAGCGAAGAAGGCAACGTCAATGCAGGCGGCCTGATCGGCATGCTGATCTCCGCCGCGGTTCATCAGATCGTCAGCAGCGTGCAGGACGATGCGGCCTATCCGGTCGCCGGCATCGCCGGGCAGCGGCTGCTGTCCGCGGGCCGGAACTCGGGACTGCTGTACGGGCCGCGCTCGCCGAAGTACGGCACGGACTGATGTCCCGCCGTGCGCGGCGCCGGCTGCGCACGGCATCGATGGGGAAAGGGAGTCCCCGGACCGACCCGCCTCGCCCCCTCTCAGCCGGCGGCCCCCGTCGGCCACACGCTTCCGTTCGCCGGCCTCGACGCGCTTCAGGTATCCAGATGTCCCGCCAGGAACTGCGCCAGACGTCGCGCCATGAGCCGGCCGGAGCTGCCCAGGCAGGCGATGGGCGAGCCTTTCAGGTCGCCTTCGGCCAGCTCCGAAGCCTCCCCGGCCAGGGCCAGGGGGCAGTCGAGGGTCAGGGCCAGCTTGTCCAGCTGCCGTAGCAGGAGGGCGCTCGGCGGGCGCTTGGAATAGAGCACCAGGGCCTGCGGGCGCACTTCCTGGCAGACCAGGCCGAGCTCCTCCAGAGGCTGGCCAATGGCGAGCGTGCGTACCGCGCCGCTGTCGCTGCCCAACAGGAGGCCGGCGACCAGCAGTTCCAGCTCGTGGCAATGGTCGGGAATGGCCGCCAGCAGCACGCATTCGTCGGCGGCCCCGCGGGCCAGTTGCAGACGCTGCAGCACCCGGGCGCGGAGGAAGGCGTCGAGGAACAGCCACCGGCTGGCATGACCGAAGCCTTTCTGCCGCTGCAGCTCCTGCCACACCGGCAGGAGGATGTCCTGAAAGACCGTGGACAGCGGATAGGTCGAGAACACCTGGCCGTAGATCCGCTCCAGCCGGCCCTCGTCGAAATGGCCGACGGCTTCGCGCAGCCGGGTCTGCCACTCGCCCAGGTCTCCGCCCGCCTCCGCTGCGTCCGCCGGGGCCGCGGCGGCCTTGCCCTCGGCGCTGCGCGCCAGGAGGCTGCCGACCTTGCTCACCGCCACGCCGCGCTCGGTCCAGGCCAGGATGCTGCGGATCGCCTCGATGTCCGCCTGGGAATAGAGCCGGTGCCCGCCCTCGGTGCGCACCGGCTGGATCAGTCCGTAGCGGCGCTCCCAGGCGCGCAGGGTGACCGGATTGACACCGGTCAGACGCACGACTTCGCGAATGGGGAACAGCTCCTCCTGGGCCGGCAGGTCCGGGGCCAGGGGCGAAGCACCGGGAAGTTTGGTCATGGTGCTGGCAGCTCGGATCGAAAGGACGCCGGCATTGTACTCCAGTGTCGGCTCCGGCACGGGGTGCCAGGTCCCCTCCCCGCCGGCCGGCGAAGGATCCGCGGACAGGGGCACGGGCCGCGCGAGTTGATCTAGAATGCCGCGACAGGCACGGAGAACAAGCACAATGATCAATGCCAAGCTGTTGCAACTGGTCGTCGACGCCTCCAACGACGGCATCACCGTTGCCGAGTCGGAAGGCGAGGACAACATCCTGATCTACGCCAACCCGGCCTTCGAGCGGCTGACCGGTTACCCGGTCGACGAGATCCTCTACCAGGACTGCCGCTTCCTGCAGGCGGACGAGCGCGACCAGTTGGCCCGCCGGGTCATCCGCGAGGCGCTCAGGAACAGGCGACCGTGCCGGCAGGTCATCCGCAACTACCGCAAGGACGGCAGCACCTTCTGGAACGAGCTGTCGATCACCCCGGTGTTCAACGAGGGCGACCAGCTCACCTATTTCATCGGCATCCAGAAGGACGTCACCGCCGAGGTGGAAGCCAAGGCGCGGGTCCGCGAGCTGGAGGCCGAGGTGCGTGAGCTGAAGGCCCGGCTGGCGGCCCTGGAAACCAAGGACTGAGGCACCGACGAGCCCACAGCGGGCAGAACGGCTCGGCGGTATCCGACGACCGGCCTTCCCCGTGCGCGCTCCCCGATGCGGGTCGACGTCTAATCTGTCGATACAGATTCAGGCGCTCTCGGGATTCGCCGCGCGCCTCGACCGATGCCCTGGCGAGGCGGCAACTTCCCATGCATCGCCCACCAGGGAAAAGCATGGCTTGGTTCAGGCACGTGCCGGTCGGCCGGCCCTCCGCTCCATCTCGACTGCCCGGCGGCCCCGACCAGGACGTGCCGGTACCGCACGTGACGCCCGTCGTGCTGGAGGCCCGCCCCGGAGCGCCGCAGGCACCGGCCGTGCGCATCTATCTCGGCACCCAGGCGGAGCAGTACCGGGCCGAGCGGGTCTTCTTCTATTCCCTGCTGCAGGTGCGCGATCCGGACCGGCGCTACGAGATCTATCGCATGGTCGATCTGCCGGGCTTCAACCGGCGCGGCTGGCGCACCGGCTTCACCAACTACCGCTTCGCCATTCCGGATCTGGCCGGACGCCGGGGACGGGCCATTTACAACGACGTGGACCAGATCTACCTGGGCGATCCCGCCGTCCTGTTCGACCAGTCCATGGACGGGCACGGCTACCTGGCGCTGCTGCCCCAGGATACGGCGGTGATGCTGATCGACTGCCAGCGCATGGCACGCTGCTGGACCTACGCCAAGGCCTGCCACCGGGGCAAGAAGGCCCTGTGCGCCGAGGCCGCCGCCGAGCCGAGCCGCTGGGGAGCGCTCGATCCCGTCTGGCATGCCCGGGACCTGGAATACCGCCACGGGCAGTCCCGGCTGCTGCATTACACGACCCTGCACCTGCAGCCGTGGCGCCCCACCCCCGACCGCTACTCGTATCACATCCACCCCTACGCCGAGTATTTCCACGGTCTCGAACAGGCGGCCGATGCCGAGGGATACGAGGTCTTCACCGCCGACCGGCCCAGCCCCGGTTTCGCCGCCGCCTGCCGCGGGGCGACCGACGACGGCCCGGCGCTGCTGGCCGACGAAACCTGCCGGCAGGCGCTGGAGCTCAATGCCAGCCGGCTGACGCTGGTCGGTCCCTGGCGCGCGACGCCCGGCGTCGCCCGCTGGCCGTGGCAGGCGCTGCGCCGCGACGACCTGCCGCGGCAGGATGCGGTCGCCGCCACCGGCCTGGAGCGGCTGCCCACGGAGGACATTCCCTGGCTCCTCGACCGGCTGTTCCGGCTCGCCCGCCACGGGGTCCTGATCCGAGTGTCGAGCGGCGCCGAGGGCTCGCCGGTCGGCAGCCCGGAGGCCTGGCGGGCGCTGCTGCTCCGGGTGGCCCGGCGTTATCCCGAGCACGGCTGGCAGCTGGACTGCCTGGACCGGGCGGGACGGCTGCACCGCTACCGGGCCGATCCGGCTCGGCGCATCACGCCGCCGCGGGTCTGGGCGCTGCGGGGAGTCCATCCCGGCGACAACGCGCAACTGCGCGAAGTGACCACCGCCCTGGGCTGGCCCCACGAGACGAAGCGGCTGCGCCGCTGCCTGCACAAGCCGCCCGAGGGCTGGCCGGACCTGCTGCTCAGCGTCGGCTGGCTGCCGTCGCTGGTCGCCCGGGCGATCAGGTGGCGCGCGGGCCGTCGCCCCCGCCTGGTGGTGCTGGGGCGACCGTTCGCCCCGCTGTCCCGTTTCGACCGGGTGATCACCACGCCGCAGTACGACCTGCCGCTGCGGGAAAACGTCGTCGACCTGCCCGCGCCCTTCGCCGTCGTCCGCACGCCCGACGGCGCGCAGCTGGAGACCTGGCGACAGCGCCTGGCCTATCTGCCGCGGCCCTGGATCGTGCTGCTGGTGGGCGGCGACAGCAAACCCTACCGGTTCGACACCGATACCGCCGCCGCCCTGGGTCGCGCCGCCAGCGCGGCGGTCCGCCCCCTGGGCGGCTCGCTGCTGATCAGCACCAGCCCGCGCACCGGCGGCAAGGCCGCCGACGCGCTGCTGGGGGCGATCGACGTACCCAGATGGTGCTATCGCTACGGCTGCGGCGGCGACAACCCCTACCCGGCGCTACTGGCACTGGGCGATGCCTTCATCGTGACCGCCGAGAGCGTCTCCATGCTGACCGAGGCCTGCATGACCGGCCGGCCGGTGACCCTGTTCCCCCTGCCGGCACGGCGGAGCCCGCTGGCCCGGCTGCGCCACGGCGTCGAGCGCCGGGTCGCGGCCATCGGCCGGAAGGCGAGCATGCGCGGCACGCCGTTGCAGCAGACCGTCTTCGGCCGGCTGCGCGACAAGGCGATCGAGATCGGCCTGTACAACGGCGAGCGGCGCTGCTCGCCGGCGCCCGGGAGCGCGCCCTGCGGGCGATCCGCGAGGTCATGGAAGTCGAGGCGAGCCCGGCCCCGGCCATATCGGCGAAGCGGCGCACGGCGCCGGATGCCGGCGCTTCCGCGGCGGCCGACGAAGGCGCGGGTGCTCCCTAGAGCTCCACCGGTGCCCGCTGGCAGAGCTGGACCAGCGCCTGCGCCCAGGCCGGATCGTCGTTCAGGCAGGGAATCAGGACGAACTCCTCGCCGCCGGCGGCGAGGAACTGCTCGCGCCCGCGCTGGCCGATCTCCTCCAGGGTTTCCAGGCAGTCGGCGACGAACGCCGGACACATCACCAGCAGCTTCTTCACCCCCTCGGCGGCCAGTTCGTCCAGCCGCGCCTCGGTGTAAGGCTCGATCCACTTGGCCCGTCCCAGGCGCGACTGGAACGACAGCGACCACCGCTGCGGCCCCAGGCCGGCGCGCTCGGCGAAGCCGTGCGCGGTGCGCAGGCACTGGGCACGGTAGCAGCCCTCCAGCACCGAGCCCTCGGCCCGCCGGCAGCACTCGGCGCCCTTCAGGCAGTGCGCGCCGCTGGCGTCGCGCTTGTGCAGATGGCGCTCGGGCAGGCCGTGGAAGCTCAGCAGCAGGTGGTCGAAACCCTGCTCCAGGTAGGGCCGGGCCCTGGCCAGCAGCGCATCCAGGTACTCGGGCTGGTCGTAGAACGGCGGCAGGACCGAAAGCTCGAGGTCCAGCTCTTGCTGGCGGATGACCCGGCGGGCTTCTTCCACCACCGTGGTCAGGGTGCTGTCGGCGAACTGCGGATAGAGCGGCGCCAGGACGACGTGGGAGATGCCCTGCCCGGCCAGGCGCAACAGGGCGCCCTCGATGGACGGCTCGCCATAGCGCATGGCCAGCTCCACTGGGCCGTGCGGCCAGTGGGGAATCACCGCCCGGTGCAGGCGGCGGCTGATCTCCACCAGCGGCGAACCCTCCGGCCACCAGATCGAAGCGTAGGCGTGGGCGGACTGCGCCGGCCGGCGCCGCAGGATCAGCGAGACCAGCAGGCGGCGCAGCGGCCAGGGCAGGTCGATCACGTAGGGATCCATCAGAAACTGGTCGAGATAGCGCCGCACATCGGCCACTTCGGTGGAGGCCGGTGAGCCCAGGTTCACTAACAACAACGCCTTGTCGGTCATGCACTGTTCCTGTTCAGGAGTTCGCCGGAGCCGGTCGCGCCGACAGAAGATCCGCCAGCGCCGCCTCCGGATCGGAAAAGCGGAAATCGAAGCCGTCCGCCAGCAGACGCGCCGGCAAGGCGCGCTGGCCGCCGAGCAGCAACCCGGAGAGCTCGCCCAGGCCCAGCCGCAGGGCCACCGCCGGCACCGCCAGGAAGGCCGGTCGATGCAGGCAGCGACCCAGCGCCCGAACGAACTCGGCATTGCGCACCGGCTCCGGCGCACAGGCGTTGTACGGCCCGCTCGCCTGCGGCCGCTGCAGCAGATGGTCGATCAGGGCGACCTGATCGTCCAGGTGGATCCAGGGCATCCACTGCCGGCCGCTGCCCTGGCGCCCGCCGAGGCCGAGGCGGAACAGCGGCAGCAGACGGGACAGCAGGCCGCCGTCGCGGGCCAGCACCAGGCCGGTGCGCAGCAACGCCACGCGCATGCCCAGCGCCTCGGCCTGGCGCGCGGCATCCTCCCAGGCACCGCACAGCCGGCTGGCGAAGTCCTCGGCGGCGGGCGGGCAGTCCTCGGTCAGCTCGCGGTCGCCGCCATTGCCGTACCAGCCCACCGCCGAGCCGGACAGCAGCAGCGACGGGCGCTGTTCGCGCCGCGCCAGCCAGTGGATCAGGCGCTCGGTGAGCCGCACCCGACTGTCCCACAGCAGCTCGCGGCGGGCCCGGGTCCAGGGCCGGTCGGCGATGGGGGCGCCGGCCAGGTTGACCACCGCATCCAGCGGCTCGCCGTCCAGCTCGTGCAATTCGCCGATACCGCGCACCTGCGGCCCGCACAGTGTGGCCACCTGCTGCGGCGAGCGGCTCCAGACCGAGAGTCGATGGCCCCCGGCCTGCCAGTGGCGGCACAGGGCCCGGCCGATCAGGCCGGTGCCGCCGGTCAGCAATATGTGCATGGTGAGCTCCTTGCATGCCGTTTGCGCCCATGTCCCCTGTCAGCATGCGCGGCTCGGGGGTTGCCGCCCGAACAAGTCGATGACGAGCGCATAACAACCTTATACAAAACTAAAATATTGTACAATTTTTTGCGGCAGCGTAGCCTGCGCAAAGGCAGGACATGTCGGAATGGCATCAAACCCGAGGCACAGTCCCGCAACCGGCACGGAACGGCTGCCGGCGCCTCCCCATCCCCAGAAGGACCTGTGCCCCCTAACCCATGCGTTTAGCAGGAGCATGAGATGTTCTCCCTAAAAACAAAAACCGGGCTGGCTACCCTACTCGAGCGACAGCCGCACGGCCGCGAACTCGCGGCCGAACGCGAAGCCCTGCGCCAGGCGATGGCGATGATCGAGTTCAGCCCCGACGGCCTGATCCTCGACGCCAACCCGCTGTTCCTCGACCTGCTCGGCTACTCGCTGGACGAGCTGCGCGGCCAGCACCATTGTCTGCTGTGCGAAGAGGAGTTCGCCGACAGCCCGGAATACGCACGCTTCTGGCAGCGGCTGCGCGAGGGCCAAAGTTTCAGCGACCAGGTCCTGCGCCTGGCCAAGGACGGACGCAGAGTCTGGCTGGAGGCCAATTACCTGCCGGTGCGCGACCGCCATGGCACGGTGACCCGCATCCTCAAGCTGGCCTCGGACGTCACCGAGCGCACCCTGCGCATGCAGACCCAGGCGAGCTTCACCCAGGCCATCGACCGCTCCATGGCGGTCATCGAGTTCGACCTGCAGGGCCAAGTGCTCGACGCCAACGCCAACTTCCTCAAGGTCATGGGCTACCGCCTGGAGGACATCCGCGGCCAGCACCACAGCCGGTTCTGCCCGACGAGCGAGACGCAGAGTCCGGCCTACGCCCAGTTCTGGGCCAAGCTGCGGCGCGGCGAATTCGTCAGCGGACTGTTCCGCCGCGTCGGCAAGGCCGGCAACACCATCTGGCTGCAGGCCACCTACAACCCGGTCTACGACGTCAAGGGGCGGCTCTACGGGGTGGTCAAGTTCGCCTCGGACGTCACCGAGCAGGTGGAACAGCGCGAAGCCGAATCCCGCGCCGCGACGCTGGCCTTCGAGACTTCCCTGCAGACCGACCGGCACGCCCGCCAGGGCACCGAGGTGGTCCAGCAGACGGTGAACGTGGTGCAGGACATCGCCACGGAACTGCAGCGGGTGGCCCAGAACATCGGCGCGCTGAACGCGCAGTCCGACGAAATCGGCGCCATTGTCGTGGCGATCCGCAGCATCGCCGAGCAGACCAACCTGCTGGCGCTGAACGCCGCCATCGAGGCGGCGCGGGCCGGCGAGCAGGGCCGCGGCTTCGCCGTGGTGGCGCAGGAGGTGCGCAACCTGGCCGCCCGCACCAGCCAGGCGACCCAGGCGATCGCCGAGGTGGTGCGCAAGAACCAGGAGCTGGCCCAGCTCGCGGTCAGCAGCATGGAAGCGGGCACGCGCCAGGCCGAGCAGGGGGTGAAACTGGCCAACGAGGCCGGCGCGGTGATCCTCGACATCCACCAGGGCGCGCAGAAGGTGGTCGAGGTGATCGGCCAGTTCGCCCGCACCGTCGAACGCCAGCAGCAGGCGCCCAGCGGCGCCTGAGCCGGCTCCCGCGGCGCCTCAGGCCGCGGGCCACTCCACCGCCGGCAGGCACTCGAAACCGGGCCGGGCCAGCAGGTACCCCTGGAACAGGTGGATGCCCAGCGCCTGCAGCTCGCGCAGCTCGCCGGGGGTCTCGATCCCCTCGGCGATCACCTCGATGTTCAGCGCCCGGCACACCCCGACGATTCCCTGGACGATGGCCCGACGCACCGGATCGGCGTCCACGCCGCGCACCAGCGCCATGTCCAGCTTGATGATGTCGGGCTGGAACTCGGCCAGCAGGTTGAGCCCGGAATAGCCGGCGCCGAAGTCGTCGATGGCGGTCTTGAAGCCCTGGCGGCGGTACTCGCGGATGATGCTCTTCAGGTGCTCCTTGTCCACCAGCTCTTCGTTCTCGGTGATCTCGAAGACGATCCGCTCGGTGGGAAAGCCGAAGCGCTGCGCCGCTTCCAGGGTGGCGCGGATGCAGGTGGCCGCCTGGTACACCGCGTTGGGCAGGAAGTTGATGCTGACGTGGCAGGGAATGCCCAGGCGCGCCGCCAGCTCCACCGCCTTGACCCGGCAGGCCTGATCGAACGCGTAGCGGTTGTCGCCGTCGACCCGCTGCAGGATCGTCGCGGCGCCGCTGCCGTCGGTACCGCGCACCAGTGCCTCGTAGGCGAACAGGCGCCGCTCGCGCAGGTCGACGATGGGCTGGAAGGCCATGCTGAAGTCGAAATCGAGGGATTTGCCGTCGCGACAGGCGCGGCAGGGAGAGGGAGGCAGGCTGGTTTCGGTCATGGCGAGGGTTTTCCGGATGCCGTCAGACGAGGGTTCTCGATCAACAGGAAGCGTCGCGGCCGGAGCCGCGAGCAATGGATTCGATGGCTCGCGCCACGGTCGCCTCAGCGGGGGCTCTGGCCGGATACGCAATAGCGCCCGCGCCCTTCTCCCTTCGCCGCGTAGAGGGCCTTGTCCGCGCCGCGCAGCAGGCTGGGGACGTTGTCGCCCTCGGCGTAGATGCTCACCCCGGCGCTGAAGCTCAGGCGCAGGCCCTTGGCCGAGAAGCGCAGCCTGGCGCACTCGGTGCGCAGCCGTTCGAGGAAGCTGCAGGCGCCTTCGGCCGTGCTCTCCGGCATGACCAGCACGAATTCCTCGCCGCCGATGCGGCCGATGCTGTCGCTGTCCCGCGCACAGGACTTGAGCAGGCGGGCGAAGCTTACCAGCACCTCGTCGCCCACCGGATGCCCGTGGCTGTCGTTGATCGTCTTGAAGAAGTCCAGATCGATCATCATCACTGCCAGGGGACGACCATAGCGCCTGGCCACCTCCACCCGCTCGTGCATGATGTCGAGGATGCGCCGGCGGTTGCACAGGCCGGTCAGGCTGTCCGTGGAGGCCATCTCCTCCAGCTCGCGGTTGCGCTCCTCGAGCTTCTGCTCCAGCAGCTTGCGCGCGGTGATGTCGATGACGAAGCTGATGCGTCGGTAGCGGCCGTCCGGCCCGCTGATCCGGCAGGACTCGGAGAGGACCACCCGCGGCTTGCCGTCGCGGGTGACCAACTGCTGCTCGCTGCGCGGCTCCTGGCCGGTCTCGATGAAACGGCGATGGCGCTCGGCGATCTCCGCCCGCGCCTCCTCCGGCACCACCAGGGTGAGGAGCTGGCCGACCAGTTCGGCGGCGGTATAGCCGGAGAGCTGCTGGTAGGCCGGATTGACGTGCTCGAAGCGGCCCTCCTCGTCGATGATGCAGATGCCGACCGGGGCCGCGTCCAGGACCTGGCTGAAGCGGCCGAACATGGAAAGCTCCTGCTGCCGGGAGGCGGTGATGTCCAGCAGCAGCAAAAGCAGACGCGGCGGCCCCTCGCCGGCCGCGCCGCTGCGCAGGACGTGCACGCGCAGCCAGCGACGGTCCCCCTGGACGCACACCCCGACGATCAGGTCGTTGATCGGGCGATTCTCGTCGAGCACCTGTGCGGTGAAGTCCTGCAGGGCCAGTGGCCGGTCCTCGGCGTCGCTCAGCGGCCCGAGCGCCTGCAGCCGCTGACCGGCCAGCGGCTCGGTCCCCAGCACTCGACAGGCGGCAAGGTTGGCGTAGTCGATCACGCCATCGACGCGGACAATGAGAACGCCCAGATCATCCGACGCCATCAGCTGCGCAACTGCGCCCATGGCCTCGACTTCGGGAGTGCTGCCGGAAACCCGCATTTCTTCTGCTTTCCAAGATGATTGAGTCACCAGCCCCGGACCGGGGCCGGACGATACCGCCTAGCATATAACCCGCGCGAACCGCGGGATATGGGGCCGAAAGCCAAACGTCTTCGCCGCCCCTGCCGAAACTCCCCAGCAAGAAACGCGATCCGGGCCGATCACCTGACCCGGCGGCAATCCCGCTTCACTGCGACTACAGGGTAGCCCCATGGAACGCCCCGAAGAACGGCCCCTCGAACAGGGCGCCGTCGCGGGAACCACCGCGCGTCCGCCCCTCGGACTGCGGCCATCATCGGGCCGATTCCGATAGACCGCACTGATGTGACTCAAGTCACGTTTTATTCGCCGATCCGAACAAGCAACTTCACCGGCCCGCGCCATGGCATTCGCGCCTCGCCTTCTGCCCGGCAGGGCATCACGCATCCTTCGGCCGTCAATCCTACACAAAACCTATACACAGTGTTTGACTTGTATAACAAAACTCCTATCCTTGTGCATACTTATACAAAAGCAGCCGTGCTGTACACATAAGAGGTCATGCCATGTCCGCGTTCGCCTCCGGCTCCATCAAGATCGGCATCAGTGCCTGCCTGCTCGGCCAACCCGTGCGCTTCAACGGCGGCCACAAGGAATCGCGCCTGTGCAGCGATATCCTCTCCCGCCACTTCGAGTTCGTCCCGCTCTGCCCGGAGCTGGCCATCGGCCTGGGCGCACCGCGCGAGCCGATCCGCCTGGTCGGCAACCCGACCAATCCGCGCGCTCTGGGCTCGGTGAACCGCACGCTGGACGTGACCGGGGCGCTGGACGACTATGGCCGGGAAACGGCCGAGCGGCTGGACGATGTCTGCGGCTTCATCCTCATGCAGAAATCGCCGTCCTGCGGCATGGAACGGGTCAAGGTCTACCAGGAGAACGGCGTACCGTCCGAGGGCGGCGGCCGCGGCATCTTCGCCGCCGCGCTGATGCGCGCCCGGTCGGAGCTGCCGGTGGAGGAAGACGGCCGGCTGAACGACCCGGTGCTGCGCGAGAACTTCCTGACCCGGGTCTTCGCCTACGCCGAATGGCAGCGTCTGCTGCGTTCGGGGCTGAGCCGCAAGGCGCTGATCGACTTTCACACCCGCTACAAGTACCAGTTGATGGCGACCTGTCCGGTGCAGTACCGGGCGCTCGGCCGCCTGGTCGCCGGCTGCAGCCGGCAGTCGCTGGAGGAGCTGGCGCCGCGCTATTTCACCCAACTGATGGCGGCCCTGAAGAAGACCGCCAGCCGCGGCACCCACAGCAACGCCCTGCAGCACCTGTGCGGCTATCTGAAGGGCTTCCTGAGCGGCGCCGAGAAACAGGAGCTGCACCATCTGATCGAGCAGTACCGGCGCGGCATCATCCCGTTGGTGGTGCCGCTGACCCTGATCAAACACCACTTCCGACTCCATCCGGACGCCTACATCGAGCGGCAGGCCTATCTGCAGCCGCACCCGGAGGAGCTCGGCCTGCGCAACGCCATCTGACCATGAACGACACCTTCGATCCGGGGGCCGGCGCCCCCCTCGACGACTACCGCGCCGCCCTCGCCCGGGGCCTGCTGCCGATCCGCGAAGTGGCTAGGCAGACCGGCGTCAACCCGGTGACCCTGCGCGCCTGGGAGCGCCGTTACGGCCTGATCGTGCCGCGGCGCACGCCCAAGGGCCATCGTCTGTACTCCCCGGCGCAGGTCGGCCAGATCCGCGAGGTCCTCGCCTGGCTCGAGCGCGGCGTGGCGGTCGGCCAGGTCAAGAGCCTGCTCGGCGACGGCCTGCCGCCGCCCGGCGACGAAAGCTCGCCCTGGCGCGAGCAGCGCCGCCAGCTGCTCGACGCCATCGGCCGACTGGCCGAGCGGACGCTGGACGACAGCTTCAACCACGCCATGGCCCTCTACCCGCCGGCGACCCTGTGCCGGCAACTGCTCCTGCCGCTGCTCGACGAGCTGCAGCTGCGCTGGCGCAGCCAGACGGGCGCCCGCGCCGAACAGGTGTTCTTCCTCTCCTGGCTGCGCAGCAAGCTGGGCGCGCGCCTCTATCACAACAACCGCCTGCACAGCGGTGCGCCGCTGCTGCTGCTGAACCTCTCCGAACTGCCGATGGAGGCCGGCCTGTGGCTCTGCGCCTGGCTGGCGAGCAACGCCGAATGCCCGGTGGAGGTGTTCGACTGGCCGCTGCCCGCGCCCGAACTGGCCCTCGCCATCGAGCGCCTGCAGCCGCACGGCGTGCTGCTCTACAGCAGCCAGGCGCTCGGGCCGGCGCAGCTGCAGTTGCTGCAGCAGAACCTCGGCCGGCCGCGTCTGCTGTGCGGCCCGGCGGCCAGCATCCACCGCGACGCACTGCTCGAAACCGACGACCTGCACCTCGCCGAAGACCCGCTGGAAGCCCTGCGCTACCTGCAGGACCGCGGCCTGCTCGGCAACATCCGAGGATGATGTCCATGCATCAACTGATCTGGTTCCGCAGCGACCTGCGCGTGCAGGACAACAGCGCCCTCGCCGCCGCCATGGCGGCCGGGCCGACCATCGCCCTCTACCTGGTGAGCCCCGGCCAGTGGCGGGAGCACGACGACGCGCCGTGCAAGGTCGACTTCTGGCTGCGCAACCTGGCCGCCCTGCAGGTCAAGCTGCAGCAGCTCAACGTGCCGCTGCTGGTCCGCCACGCCGAGTTCTGGAGCGAGGCGCCGCGGGTGCTCGACGAGGTCTGCCGGGCGCATCGCGTCGCCTGCGTGCGGGTCAACGAGGAGTACGGCATCCACGAGAGCCGTCGCGACCGCGCGGTCGCCGAGACCCTCGCCTCGCAGGGCGTGGCCTTCGAGAGCCACCTCGACCAGTTGCTGTTCCGCCCGGGCAGCGTGCTGACCCGCTCCGGCGGCTACTTCCAGGTCTTCGGCCAGTTCCGCCGGGCCTGCTACCAGCGTCTCTACGGCGAGCTGCCGGAACTGCTCGCCACGCCCGCCGCCCAGGCGCCGCTGCCGATCGCCAGCGATGCGGTACCGACCGCCGTGGCCGGCTTCGACCTGCCCGACCAGGCCCGGCGCCGGCTCTGGCCGGCCGGCGAGATCGCCGCCCAGCACCGTCTGGCGCTGTTCGCCGAGGAGCACCTGGCCGGTTACCGGGAGCAGCGCGACTTCCCCGCCATCGACGGCACCAGCCAGCTGTCGCCCTACCTCGCCGCCGGCGTGCTGTCCCCGCGCCAATGCCTGCACACCGCCCTGCGCGGCAACCGCGGCGAGTTCGAGAGCGGCAACCCGGGCGCCGTCGCCTGGATCAGCGAACTGCTCTGGCGCGAGTTCTACAAACACATCCTGGTGGGCTACCCGCGGGTTTCGCGGGGTCGCGCCTTCCGCCCGGAAACCGAGGCCCTGCCCTGGCGCCAGGTGCCGGACGAACTGGCGGCCTGGCAGGAGGGCCGCACCGGCTTCCCGATCATCGACGCGGCCATGCGCCAGCTGTGCGCCACCGGCTGGATGCACAACCGCCTGCGCATGATCGTCGCCATGTTCCTGGCCAAGAACCTGCTGATCGACTGGCGCGAGGGCGAGCGTTTCTTCATGCGCCAGCTGATCGACGGCGATCTGGCGGCGAACAACGGCGGCTGGCAGTGGTGCGCCTCCACCGGCACCGACGCGGCGCCCTACTTCCGCGTGTTCAACCCGCTGACCCAGTCGGAGAAGTTCGACCCCAACGGCACCTTCATCCGCCACTGGCTGCCCGAGCTGGCGGATCTGGGGCCGCGCGACATCCACAACCCGGTCGCCGCCGGCGGACTGTTCGGCCGTCCCGACTACCCGCGCCCGATCATCGATCTGGCGCGCAGCCGCGAGCGCGTCCTGCGGGCGTTCCAGGAACTGCCGCAGCTGGAAGCCGCCCCGGCCTGAGCGCGGTGCGCGGACGGCTCCAGAAAAGCGGCGCGAGCCGGGCATCGGCCCCGGCCCGCGCCGCCCTGGCCTAGTAGTTCGAGCCCGAACCGCCCTTCTCGAAGTTGCCCTCGGTGGGGGAGCCACGACCCTTGCCCTCCTGGCCCCCGAGCACCTCCATGGCCTGTTTGGCGTGCATCACGCAGCCCTCGGTGTCGCCGGCCTTCTGCGCATCCCGGGCCTGCTTGAGGTGCATTTTGGCTTCGTCCTTGTACTCCTTCTCGAGCTCTCCCCCACGGGATGACATCTCCCGGTCGACCTGCTGCAGGTAGTCGTGGCACTGATCCTTGGCGGCGAAGGCCGCCGAGCTGGCCAACACAATTCCGGTCGCGAACAATGCTCGAAGCTTCATCGTGAATCCTCCGGTCGGATGGATGGCGGCGCCCCAGCGGAGGGGGCACGCCGGTACGGAGCGCGCCTGGCGGCGGGCTCTGGATTCGGACTGCGGGAGAGGTGCGAACGTTCGGACGAAATTACCGGCGGCAAACCACCCGACGGCGCGGGACCGAGAGGCGGCAGGGCTCAGGCGAGCCCATCTACCAGGCCGCATCCTGGGAGATGGGAGTGCGCAGCGGCTGCTGCGGGCCGTCGTCGAAGCCGCACATCTCGTTGTGCACCACGCACTGCACCAGATGGAACGGTACCCGTGCCGGCAGCTTCTCCAGCAGGTTGCGCGCCTGGGTGGTCGAGCGCAGCCGCCAGATACTCCCCGCATCGTCGATCAGCGTCCGCCGCTGCCCGGCAATCAACGCCTGCAACACGTAGATGCCGCCCTCGATGGCGATCAGTTCGAGGGACTCCAGCCGGCCGGCGCCGGCTTCGGCGTGCAATAGCTCCAGATTCATCGGCTTCTCCTCACATCTTCTCGGACGAAGCGGCGGCTGCGCCGGCGAAGCGAACGGCCGCCGCGGGTGAATCTCGCGTCAACAGGTGCGCTCCGCCTCCGCCGCCACGCAGCCGAGGGCGCCCAGCAGGCGTTCGCGCAGCCCCGGATGGCGCGCGCGGGGATCCAGCCAGATGGCGAAGAAGGCGCGGGCGAAGTCGCTGTCGTGCACCTCGTGGCGCAGCTCGCCGCCGACGTAGAAGCGCATCCCCTGCCCCGGCAGGAACACCGCGGCGATGCGCTCGCCCGGCTCGACGTCGGTGAAGGCCTGGAGCATCTCCCCGCGCCACTGCTCCAGCTGTTCCGGGCTCACCTGCTCGCCGTACAGGCGGCGGATCTCCTCGAGGCTGACGCTGACCAGCCGGTCGCGCTCGATTCGCCGGTGGTAGGTCAGCTCCAGGGCGAAGGGCGCCTCCTCGCTCGGCGGCTGGACCGGGCTGAACAGCTGCGCGCTGTAGATCGGCTCGCCGAACAGGCGCAGCTCGCCGCTGCCGACCAGCCGGGCATCGGGAATCGTCTCCTGCCACTTGTTGTCGGCGAAGGCACCGCAACTGAGCAGACAGAGCATCCATAACCAGTGCCCGGAACGGGCTTGGCGGTCTAAACGGTCATTCATCGCGCATCCTCCCTGGCTGGACTAAGACGAGCCATCGGTCGGGTCATACCGCTGTCTCGACAACCCCGGACAGACTCCAACGACCGATGCTGGGTACCTGATCAGCATCATGCCAGCGAAGCCCCTCGATTAAACTTAATACGCGACTAATGATTTTGCACAGGTCAAGGGACCGAAATTCGCAAGTCCCGTACCGCTCCTGCGACCCCATGACCGCTCGTCCCCGCCGCACGCCGGGCGAATCGATGCCACACTGATAACCATCGCGAGCGGGGCTGGCTCCCCCGGCGAAGTCGCGCTCCGCCGACGGCGGGCGTGGCAGGGCACACCAGGCATGCCGGTGTCGACCGGCAGGCGCATGTCACCGACCACGGAGATCTGCGATGAAGCTGTACCGGTACCCCGCGCTGTCCTCCGCCCTCTGCGGCATCGAGTTCGAATACCTGCTGATCGACCTGCGCACCGGCCGCCTGCGGGACTTCCGCGACCTGGACTTCCGCCAGCTCAGCGCCCAGCTCGCCGACAAGCCCGGTCTCGACGATCCCGGCCTGGCCGTCGGCGACATGGGCATCCGCAGCGGTTACTGGTACCTGGAGGGCGACGAGCGCTACCACCCCGACGGCAGTTTCCGCACCCTGGCGGTGAAGGGCGTGGAGATCCGCACGCCGCCGGAGAACGGCGTGGAGAACGCCATCGCGCGGCTGCTGGAGATCGAGGCGCAGCTGGCGCAGCGGCTGGAGCGCCACGGACTCGGCCTGGCCATCGCCGGCCTCAATCCGCAGCACGAGCGCTACGAGTTCGACCCGCCGCTGAACGCCTTCGAGACCCGGCTGCGGGCGGAGGACCGGGAGTACGACGGCAGCGAGGTTTCGACCCTGACCTACGGCCCGGACATCAACCTCTCGCTGCCGGGCTGGAGCCTGGCGAGCAGCCTGGACGCGGCACGCAAGCTCAACTACTACGCACCCTACCTCGTGCCCTTCAGCTTCAGTTCGCCCTACTATGCCGGCGCCCCCTGGCACGGCTGGTCGCGCCGCACCTGGCTGCGCTGCGCCTGCCGCCCGGCGGTCAAGCTCTACTGCGAGCCGGAAATCCATGCGGCCCAGGCCGGGCAGTCCGTCCTGACCCGTTCGGCGCGGCTGCCGCGGGAGGTCGGTCGCCTGGAGTTCAAGGCCTTCGACGCCATGCCCTCGGTGGAGCTGCTGACCGCCTGCTGTCACCTGCTGACCGGCATCTGCCTGGCCGACGACCTGCGCGGTCGCAGCGAGCAGCCGGATCTGGCCCTGTACCGGCGGGCCGCGCTGGCCGCCTTCGACGACCGCGGGATTCGCGATGGCGCGCGCCGGCTGCTGGACTCCGCCGCCGCCGCCCTCGACCGCGCCGGCGACGACACCGCGGTGATGTCTCTGCTGCCCCTGGCGCATCTGCTCGCCAGCCGCAGCACCCCGGCCCACGCCCTGCGCGCCAGCGGCCGGATGTACCACCCGGGCGGGCTGTCGAGCACCCTGGAGCGACCGCGGGCTTCGGCGTGATGGCCATGGCGAGCACGGCGGATCGACCGGTCGCCGTTGTCGCGGCCGGGCAGGATGGGAAGAGGTTCTACGGGCGGAATCGAAAGCGCTCCCCGCCGGACGGCGGG
Source organism: Azotobacter bryophylli (assembly GCF_042643485.1). Classification (NCBI taxonomy): domain Bacteria; kingdom Pseudomonadati; phylum Pseudomonadota; class Gammaproteobacteria; order Pseudomonadales; family Pseudomonadaceae; genus Azotobacter; species Azotobacter bryophylli. Next base: position 173,813 of record NZ_JBHRSJ010000029.1, read on the forward strand.
GAGCTGGCGGGAATCAGGCTGCGGAGGCCTTCCTGAGGATATCGGCCATCTGGTCTTTGAGGCCCAGCTTTTCCTTCTTCAGCTTTTCGATCTCCTCCGGCGTACCCGGCTCGATATGGGCCTCCATGTTCTTGATGCGCTGATCGAGTTCGTTGTGCGCGTCGAACAGGCGGGTGAAATGCGCATCTTCGGTCTTCAGACGGGTGATCAGATCGCGGTATTCGGGAAACATCGGAACTCCTGGATTCTTGGCTGTTGCTGACAAGGCAGATGCATGGGCTATCCATGCCGGAGAGCACCGCGGCGCCGGGTGAACGGTGACACAGGTCTCAATCGCATCCTGACAGCCGGGAGCCTGGGGGCTATTGATCGGCGTCATGCCGCCGGGGGAATCGGAGCGGCCCGCCCGGTGGCGCACGATCGCCCCGCCGTACCGGCACGGGCTATCCCGCGACGTGCCATACGAGCGAGGCGACAAACGAACCCCAGCCCAGCCATTTGAACGCCTTCGCGAACGCCCGGTATTTCTGCTCGTTGTTCCGTTCGTCGTAGTGATCCACCACGACGGAGAGCATGACAAGGCAGCCGCAGACGAACGCCGCATACATCAGCAGTGCCGGTTCATCGTGCAGGTGCACGCCCGACGTTCTTTTGCCCGGGATATAGAGATCGTTCACCTGGAGTCCGTAGCCGCCATACAAGAGCAGGCCCGAGGACAGAACGATATTTATCAGTCTTTCCCCGAGCGGGATTCTATTTGGCAAGTAATCCATTCGCGCTCCCTGCGTATCTCAAGTGACCGAATCCAAACTATTCCCGCGCTCGCCCCGACCGACCGTCAGCTGGAAAACACATATTGTCCCTTGATCTTCTTCGGCGAAATGAAAGAGAAGTCGGGGAATATCTTCTGGCGGACATACCAGACATAGCCCAGCATGCCGACGCTCATCGCCAAAGCCACGGACGTCACGGCGGGACTCGACGAGAATCCTTCGAGCTGCCGGGGAAGATTGATGATGGCGAGCAGGATGTAGGCGTTGTAGGCGCCGGCCATGTGCTTGTAGAAGCCGAATGCGAACAGCAATGGCACGAGAGCGCACAGTGCGGCGAAGATCAGCTGGGCGTTGGGCCCGATCTGCGCGCCGATGCCGAAGCCGGCGAGCAGGGCGAACACGGCCTGGATGAACATGAGGGTGATCAATACGTTGATCTTGCGATCGTGCAGATCGCAGAGATAGGGGTCGGCGTATGACGCGATGAGATGGGCGAGCTGATTGTCCTTGAGCCCTTTGCCCGAAAGTTTGGCGAATACTTCCGGCTTGGGAACGCCCGATGAAATCAGTTCTTTCACCTGGGCTTTGATTTCTTTCTTGTTCATTGCAAGCGATGCCTCCGTGGCAGAAGAGCGAACTCCGAAAAAGCGGACTTTTCCGGGAAAAATCGAATTCGGCGCTATCCGTATAAGTTGCTAAGGAAGATTCATCCGCCCAAAGAGGAAGTGCGCATCCTCGTTATAGGGCGAAGACGATGTTCAATTGGACACGGATCGATAATGGCATTTTGCCAAAACATTGAAGCCCAACCCGTTCACATCTCGACCGATAACCACTGCCGGCCGGCTCCGCAGATACGGCCGCAGCGGGCAGGTCATCCACAGAGCGACGCCGGCAGCGTCGGGGGAACGGAAAGCTGGACGAGTGGACCCGACGAGCCGCAGCCGCCGGGTCCGCCAGCGGCCCTATTTCAACAGCGTCATGTATTCGACATCGCTGCCGTAGCTGGCCAGCTTCGTGCGGATGGAGTCGCACGCCTCGACCGCCTGGAAACCGTACTGCCGCCAGTAGGGCATGGAGCCCTGCACGGCGATCAGGCTGGCGCGCTCGACCTTCAGGCGCTCGAAGGTCTCCAGGAAGGCCGCGACCAGGGCCTGGCCGACGCCGCTCCCGCGCGCCACGGGGGCGATGGCCAGGTCGTGGAGATAGAGGCAGTCGGGGCTTTCCGGCAGTTCGCAGACCTGCATGTCCAGGCGCGGCGGCGTGGAGAAATGCCAGGGGATGGAGAACAGGTAGCCGACGACTTCGCCGCCGCGCGAGGCGACGAAGCAGGTGGCGGGCGAGGCCCGCAATTTGGCGACGAACGAGGATTCCGACTCGGGGACCAGTTCCGTGTAACAGACGGACTGGATTCTCAGCACATCCGCCAGGTCCGAATATTCCATGGACCTGACGACGACATCATTTGCAAAGCTAGGCATTACCGACCACTTGAACCGACAAATCCACTCATTATATCCCGGCGGAAGCGGTCGGCGCCGCGCCTCCTAGCCCATCGCCCCCCGATGCCGCCGCTCCGTACTGCGCGGCCGCCGCGCCTGGCCGTAGAAGCGGCGCTTCACCGCCTCGGAAGCGGCCGCGTAGAGCAGGGTGATCAGCAGGATGGTGGCCAGTAGCGGGGCCGGCAGGGGCACCAGATCGAACCAGGCGCCGGCCGGCGTGTAGGGCAGGAGCACGGTCGCCAGCATCACCGCCACCGTGCTCGAGAGCAGCAGGCGGCCGGGGCGGCTACGGTAGAACGGCTTGTAGGTGCGCACCACGAAGATGATGGCCAGCTCGGTGAGCAGGGACTCGATGAACCAGCCGCTGCGGAACAGCTCCGGCCGCTCGCCGACGAAGTAGAACAGCACGCCGAAGGTCAGCACGTCGAAGGCCGAGCTGACCAGGCCGAACACCACCATGAAGTTGCGCACCTCGCGGATGTTCCAGTGGTGCGGGGTGCGTTCCCATTCGCGGTCGACGTTGTCGCCGGCGATGCCCATGGCCGGGACGTCGGAGAGGAAGTTGTTGAGCAGTATCTGCTTGGCCAGGAGCGGCAGGAACGGCAGGAACATCGAGGCCAGGGCCATGCTGATCATGTTGCCGAAGTTGGCGCTGGTGGTGATGAAGATGTACTTGAGGGTGTTGGCGAAGGTGTGCCGGCCCTCGTCGATACCCTGACGCAGCAGGTCCAGATCGTGGCGCAGGAGGACGAAGTCGGCGGCCTCCTTGGCCACGTCCACCGCCTGGTCCACCGAGACGCCGACGTCCGCCGCGTGCAGCGCCGGAGCGTCGTTGATGCCGTCGCCGAGGAAGCCGACCACGTGGCCGGTCTTCTGCAGGGCGAGGATGATGCGCTCCTTCTGGTTCGGATCGACCTCGGCGAACAGCGCCACCTGCGGCACCAGGTTGAACAGCTCGTCGTCCTTCATCTGCAGCAGTTCGCCGCCGGTGATCACCCGCTCGACCGGGATGCCCACCGCCTCGGCCACGTGCCGGGCGACCAGGCGGTTGTCGCCGGTGATGATCTTCACCGCCACGCCCTGCCGGCCGAGGGCCTGCAGGGTGTCGCGCACGCCGGGCTCCGGCGGGTCGAAGAACAGCAGGAAGCCGGCGAAGGCCAGTTCGCTCTCGTCGGCCTCGGCGTAGCGCGGCTTGGCCGCCACCCGCCGGCTGGCCAGGCCGAGCACGCGGTAGCCCTGCTCGCTCCAGCGGGCGAAGCGGGCCTGGATGTCGGCCAGCGCCGCCTCGTCCAGCGGCGCCGCGGCGTCCGCCTCGCCGATCCGCGTGCAGCGCTCCAGCACCTTGTCCAGGGCGCCCTTGACGATCATCAGCGGCGCGCCGTCCGCGCCCTCGACGACCACGCCGAGGCGCTTGCGCACGAAGTCGTAGGGGATCTCGTCGAGCTTGCGCCAGGCGCCCAGGTCCAGACGCTCCTCCTCGGCCTTGGCCACCAGCGCGGCGTCGAGGGCGTTGGCCAGCCCGCTCTGCAGGCGGGCGTTGAGGCTGGCCAGCAGCAGGCAACCGGCCGAAGGTTGTCCCCGGGCGTCCAGCGCCCCGTCCAGCTGCACCACGCCGCGGGTCAGGGTGCCGGTCTTGTCGGTGCAGAGCACGTCCATGGCGCCGAGGTTCTCGATGGCATTCAGATGGCGCACGATCACCCCGCGCTCGGCCATGCGCTGCGCGCCCTTGGCCAGGGTGATGCCGAGGATCGCCGGCAGCAACTCGGGGGACAGGCCGACGGCCAGGGCGATGGCGAACAACAGGGTGTCCACGGTCGGCCGGCCGAGCAGGATGTTCGCCGCCAGCACGCCGACCACGATCAGCAGCATGACCTGCAGCAGCAGCGTGCCGAAGTGGCGCAGGCCGCGCTCGAACTCGGTTTCCGGCGGGCGCAGGCTCAGGCTGCGGGCGATCCGCCCGTACTCGCTGGCGCTGCCGGTCGCCACCGCCAGCAGGGTCGCCGTGCCGCTGCGCAGGGAGCTGCCGGTGAACAGGCAGTTGCGCCGCTCGGCCAGACTGGCGTCGGCGGCGGCCAGCCCCGGCTCCTTCTCCACCGGAAAGGTCTCGCCGGTGAGCAGACCCTGGCTGACGAAGCAGTCGCGGGCCTCCAGCACCAGCCCGTCGGCGGGGATCAGGCTGCCGGCGGCCAGCTCGACCACGTCGCCCGGCACCACCTCGCTGGCCGGGATCTCCAGCGTCCGGCCGTCGCGGCGCACCCGGGCGGTGATCGCCACGCGCCGGCGCAGCCGCTCCAGGGCATGGGAGGCGCGGTATTCCTGAACGGCGCCGAGCAGCGCGCTGACCAGCACGATGGCCAGCACGATGCCCGCGTCCAGCCAGTCGCGGACCACCAGGGAAACGACGCTGGCGAAGATCAGGATCAGCACCAGCGGGCTGCGCAGCTGCTCGAGGAACATCCGCGGCATGCCCTGCGCGTGGCGCTCGAGGCGCTCCTCGTCGACGCCCTGGCGGCTCGCCGCGGCCTCGCCGGAAAGACCCTCCGGGCCGCTCTCCAGGGCAGCGAAGGCCTGCGCCGGCGTCCAACTCCACCAGGCCCCGGCCGGCGCGCTGCGCCGCTCGACCGCCTGGCCGCGCAGTGCGCGGCGGGAGATCAGCATGCCGGGCAGCATCGGCGCCCAGAAGCTCAGTCCGCGGAACAGCAGGGTGGCCGACAGCGCCACCGGCAGCGGCACCCCGGCCCAGCTCAGGGTGGTCACCGCCGCCGCCTCGAACACGCCGAGGCCGCCCGGGGTCACGCCGATGCTGCGCAGCACGCTGGCCAGCATGAAGCCGGCGAACACCCCGCTCCAGGGCACCGCCTCGCCCAGCGAGCGCACCAGCGCCCAGAGCGTGCTGCCGTCGAGCAGGATGATGCTCAGGTCGAGGCTGGCGGTCAGGGCCAGCAGACGCGGATTGCGGGTCAGCCGGGGATCGGCCTGCTCCAGCTGGGCCAGGCCGCGCTCGACCCAGGCGCGCCCGGCGAAGCGCCGCAGACCGGCCGGCAGGCGGCGCCCGGCGAGCAGCGCGGCGGCCAGCGCCACGCTCAGGCTACCCAGGGCGAACAGAGTGCAGGCGATGACCAGCAGGGGCGTGGCGTGCCCCTCGACGACCACGATGCCGAGCGCCGCGGCCAGCGCCAGCACGTAGGCGAGCAGGTAGGAGCATAGGCTGACCACCAGACAGGCCATCACCACCGGGCGCGAGATGCCCTGGCGCTGGAAGGCCGCGGTGGCCGCCAGGGTGCCGCTCAGCCCGTAGGTGGGCAGGGCCTGGTCGACGAACAGCTTCATCAGGCCCAGCTTGCAGGCGCGCAGCAGCGGCAGGCGGGCCCGGCCGGCATGCGCCACGCTCCGGTAGATCTGTCCCTGGGCCAGATAGGTCAGCGCCTGCAGCACCAGGGCGAGGACGAACCAGCGCGGTTCGACCTGGCCGAGCAGCCGGGCGAAGGATTCGGCCTCGGTCAGATGCAGGGCCACCGCCACCACGGCCGCCAGGGTGGCCGCGCCGAACAGCCAGGAAACCCAGAGCAGCCGTTGCGGGTGCCGCGAACCCTGGCCGAAAACGCCGGCGGACGCATCCATGATGTCGGAACTGGGCATGACTTCCTCGCTGCGGATGAAGAGCGGGCGGCGCACCGCTTCGCGCCGGCCTGCGCTCGAACGTGCCGGCTGCCGGCCCCGGCGGGGCAGGCGGCAGCGGGCTCGGCTAGACTAGCACGCCGCGCCGGCCCGGTTCAGACGCGGCCCGCGGGCACGTCGGTAGCTAACCGCCATCACCCGCGCTACTCTGTGGCGCCCCGCAGTCGACCAAGCCGTTTTCCGATGCTGCCCCCCGAATCCCGGCCCGCCACCGCCCCAGAGCGCAACGCCATCCGCGCCCTCATCGTCGACGACGACGAACCGCTCCAGCAACTGCTCTGCGGCTATCTCGAACGCTACAACATCGACAGTCGCGGCGTGGCCGGGGGCGAGGCCATGCGCGCGGCGCTGGCCGAGGGAGACATCGACATCGTCGTGCTCGACCTGATGCTGCCGGGCGAAGACGGCCTGTCGCTGTGCCGCTGGCTGCGCCGCGAATCGAAGATTCCGATCCTCATGCTGACCGCCCGCTGCGAGCCGGCCGACCGGGTGCTCGGCCTGGAGCTGGGCGCCGACGACTACATGTCCAAGCCGTTCGAGCCGCGCGAGCTGGTGGCGCGCATCCACTCCATCCTGCGCCGGGTGCGCCACGGCCATCAGCCGGCGCCCCACGACCGCACTTACCAGCGCATCCGTTTCGACGGCTGGGTGCTCGACGGCGTGCTGCGCCAGCTGCACTCGCCGGAGGGCGTCCTGGTGCCGCTGTCGAACGCCGAGTTCCGCCTGCTCTGGGTCTTCCTCGAACGGCCGCGGCGGGTGCTCAACCGCGAGCAGTTGCTGGACGCGGCCCGCGGGCGCGCCATCGAGGCCTTCGACCGCAGCATCGACCTGCTGGTCTCGCGCATCCGCCAGAAGCTCGGCGACGACCCGCGCACGCCGCGCCTGATCAAGACCGTGCGCGGCGAAGGCTACCTGTTCGACGCCCGGGACATCGGCTGATGAAACGCCTGGACACGCTGTTCGCGCGGCTGTTCCTGGTCTTTCTCGGCCTGATCGTGCTGGCCCATGCCCTCGCCTTCGTCTGGCTCGAACATTACGGCCCCCAGCGCCACCCGCATCCCCATCCGCCGCCCCCGCCGGCCATGCTGCCGCCCGGCGCGCTGCCCTTCGGCCCGCCGCCTCCCGGCGAACCGCCGCCCCCGCACAAGCCGCCGGGCCTGCCGCTGCCGCGCGGCGCGCCCCTGGTGTTCCAGCTGATCGCGCTGGTGGCCGCTGCCTGGATCGGCGCACGCCTGCTGGCCCGCCCGGTGAGCCGGCTGGGCGAGGCCGCCCGCGGCCTGAGCGACGACCTGGACAGCCCGCCGCTGGCCGAGAGCGGCCCGGCCGAGGCGCGCCAGGCGGCCTCCGCCTTCAACCGCATGCGCGAGCGCATCCGCGAGCAGATGCAGGAACGCAGCCGCATGCTAATGGCGGTCTCCCACGACCTGCGCACGCCCCTGGCGCGCCTGCGCCTGCGCGCGGAGGAGATCGACAACCCGGCGCTGCGCGAACGCTTCCTCCTGGATCTGGGGGAGATGCGCGGCCTGCTGGACGCCACCCTGCGCTATCTGCACCAGGAACGCGGCGAGGAGCCGCTGCAGCGGCTGGACGTGCAGGCGCTGGCCGAGTCCCTGGCGGAGAACGCCCGCGAGGACGGCGCCCAGGCGAGCGTCGAGGGCCGCTGCGCGCCCATCGAGGCGCGTCCGCTGGCCCTGACCTCGGCCCTGACCAACCTGCTGGAGAACGCCCTGCGCTATGCCGGCGAGGCGTGCATCCGCCTGGAGGACGACGACCGGCGGCTGCGCATCCTGGTCGTCGACCACGGCCCGGGCATCCCGCCCGAGGCGCGCGAGCGGGTGTTCGAGCCGTTCTTCCGCCTCGAACAGTCGCGCAACCGCAACTCCGGCGGCGTCGGCCTCGGGCTCGCCATCGCCCGGGCCGCTCTGCGCCGACAGGGCGGCGAGTTGCACGTCGAGGAAACCCCGGGCGGCGGCCTGACCGCCGTGCTGGAACTGCCCAGGCGCTCCGTGTAAGCGATTCGATACAAAGCCGCCAAGCCCAGGACACAATCGCCGTCGAGGCTGCACGAACCGGAATCCGTCATTCCGGTTCAGCCAACCTCAGAGGTGAAAACGATGAGCATCAGCGGGGTAAACAGCAGTTACTCCAACTACTACAGCGGTCTCGACAGCCTGAGATCGCTGACCAAGAGCGCCACTTCCGCCACCGAGAGCGACAATCCGCTGCAGCAGCTGTTCAGCAAGCTGGACAGCGACGGCGACGGCAGCATCAGCAGCGACGAACTGAACAGCGCCCTCTCCAGCGCCAGCTCCGGTTCGGATTCCGACAGCGACGGCGACGACATCGACGTCGGCGCCCTGCTCAGCATGATCGACAGCAACCGCGACGGCAGCCTCAGCCTGAACGAGCTGGGCGACGCCATGGCCGCCGGCGGACAGCCGCCGCAGGGCGCCCCGCTCGATTCGAGCGCACTGGTCAGCGCCCTGGACAGCGACGGCGATGGCAGCATCAGCAGCGACGAACTGGCCAGCGCCACCTCCAGCAGCGGGCTGAGCGACACCAGCAGCAGCGATCTGTTCAGCGCCCTGGACGCCAACGGCGACGGCAGTATCAGCAGCGACGAGCTGGACAGCGTCCTGCAGGCCAGTGCACCGCCGAAACCCGACGATCAGGACAGCGGCCAGGCCTACCGGCAACTGGCCGAGGCCCTGCAGCAGTACCAGAGCGTCGGCTCGTACCTCACGCAGAGCACCGGCAGCACCATCAGCATCGCCGCCTGACGAGGATGGCAGCCGGAGTCCGCGGCAGCGGGCCCCGGCCTTGGGCGCGTCCTGGCGGCGCGCCCGGTCGGACGCTCAGGTCCGGTCGATGCCCTTCTTCAGCGAGTCCTTCACGTCGCCTTTCACCTGCTGGGTTTCGCCCTTGATCTCCTGGGCCTCGCCCTCGCGCTGCATGCTCGCGTCATCGGTGGCTCCGCCGATGCCCTTCTTCATCTTGCCGACGGCCTCGTTGGCGCCGCCCTTCATCTTGTCCGAGGTACTGCCCATTTTTCCTCTCCTGCTCGAAATGAGTGGCACTTGGGTTGACGGCAACGGGAGGCAGGAGTTCGGGGCCAGTGGGACGAGCGGTAGCGGGATTCCCGGCGGGGTCGTTTTAAGCCTGGATTCAGCAGGTCGCCCTACCCTGACGCCATTATCCCGAGATTACGGAGCCGCTTCGATGAAACCCCTTTTCCTCGCCCTGCTGATCGCCTCGCTGCCGGCCTCCGCCGCGCTGGCCGCGGGAGGCTACACCGGGCCGGGCGCCGCCCGGCCGGCCACCACGGTGGCGGCCGCCCGCGGAGCCGCCGACGAAACCCCGGTGGTGCTGGAGGGCGAGATCGTGCAGCGCCTGAAGGGCGACACCTACGAGTTCCGCGACGCCACCGGCACCGTCAAGGTCGAGATCGACGACGAGGACTGGCCGGACCGGGCGGTCGACGACCAGACCCGGGTCAGGCTGACCGGCGAAATGGAGAGCGAGCTGCTGCAGCACGTGATCGACGTCGAGCGCGTCGAGGTGCTGGATTGAGCGGCCCTCCGCCCTCCCCTCCGCTTCAGGCGATCACGTCGGTGGCCAGCAGGGTGGTCACGCCGGTGAGCTCGATGGCCAGCTCGGGGGTGCTGTCGCCGTCCACGTTGCCGTAGAGCACCTCGTCGACGAACTGCAGCTGGCCGGGGGCGCCGAACTGCTGGCCGGGCGGGATGAGGGTGGTGAAAGCGTCGTCGCCCGGGGCGGTCAGGTTGGCATCCAGTTGCGACAGGTCGAGCTTGTCGCTGCCCGAAACGAAGTCGGTGATGACGTCGCCGGTGGCGCGATCCGCCCCGGTCTCGGCAAGGTCGTAGAAGACGAACAGGTCCTTACCGGCGCCGCCGCTCATCACGTCGCGGCCGACCTGACCGCGCAGGGTGTCGTCGCCGTCGCCGCCGTAGAGCCGGTCGTCGCCCGGCCAGCCGTTCAGGTAGTCGTTGCCCGGCCCGCCCTGGAGGATGTCGTTGTCCACGTCGCCGAACAGGGTGTCGTCGTCCTCGCCGCCGTCCAGCCAGCCGACGCCGGGGCCGCCGTCCAGCCAGTCCTTGCCCGGGCCGCCGGAGAGGTAGTCGTTGCCCGCATCGCCGTAGAGCTGGTCGATGCCGGGACCGCCTTCCAGCCAGTCGTCGCCGTCGCCGCCGCTGATCGTATCGAGCCCGTCGTAGCCGCTGATCCAATCGGGACGGATGGTGCCGTTGAGGGTGTTGTTGCCGCTGGTGCCGCGAATGTCAGCCATCGTTCAACTCTCCCTACTGCAAGGAATGGTCGCTGGCAGCCACGGGCGGAACCCGCGCCGGCCGTTCGCTGCCGCTGGCAGCAAGCATAGTCGGGCAGCGGTGGCCCGTGGCGGCGCCTACACTTGGCGGTCAGACGTCCCCTGGGACGCAGGCGCGGCTCGCGGAGCTCGGGCGCGGTCCGGGCGGCATCGGGAGGAATGGAGGATGAGCCGGCAAGATCGCGCCCTGCGCCGCTGGCTGTCGCCGAAAGGCCTGCTCCTGGCCGGTGCGCTCTACGCCCTGGCGAGCGTCTTGGCGCAGCTCCTCGCCGGCGCCCTGGGCCGGCCCGGCGACGCCGCGCTGCGGGCGTCGGCCGATCTGCTGGTGCTGCTCGGCCTGGCCTTCGCCCTGCTGCAGACCGCCACCCGCTGGGACAACCGCCTGGTGCGCTACCGCTGGCTGTCCGGCGTCCTCGGCATGGCGGCGATCGGCCTCGTCCGCGGCATCGCCGGGCCCGCGCCGGCCGGCGCCCCGCTGTCGGTCGCCGTCTGGGCCGCGGCCGCCGCCCTGCTGTTGCACTGCGTCGGGCCGTACTTCACCACCGCGCTGGTCGCCCGGGTCGTGTGGGCCAGCGTGGCGGCCCAGGCGCTCGCCCACCTGGCCTGGCTGGCCGACCGCCCCGGCCTGCGGCCTTTGACCGACGGCGGCGAGTTGCTCGCCCTGCTCTGCTACGGCCTGGGCATGCTGCTGGCACGCCTGTCGCACCTGGACCAGCGCGCCGCCCGCCATGACCGCCTGCAGTGCTGGGCCGCCGGGGCGGCGGTACGGCCGCGGGTATGCTTTCCCTACAACGCGCAGATCCATCAGATCTGGCATTCCCTGCCGATCGCCGTGGCCCTGGCCCGGCGCCATCCGGAGATCGAGGTGCACGTCGCCGGCTCGCGGCGCAATCTGGCCGTCGCCCGCCGCCTGGTGCGCGAGCGGGCGGGCGACGCGCCGCTGCGCTTCGACCGGCTGTACCATCCCCTGTTCGTCCGCCTGCGCCACCCGAGCGGCGCCGTCGGCGGCAAGACGCTGATCCTCTGGGCGAACCGCCTGTACTTCTCCGGCTTCGACGCCATCGTCACGCCGGAACACACCTCGACCCACCTGCGCAAGTTCTGCCCGGCCCACCTGCAGTTCATCGGCACCAAGCACGGCGCCGGCGACCGCGAGGCCGGCTTCTCGCCGGAGACCGCGCTGTTCGACTTCCTCCTGCTGGGCGGGGAGAAGCAGGCCGAGCGCCTGCTCGAACTGGGCTATGCCGCGCCCGGGCGTTACGTCACCGGCATCTACGCCAAGCTCGACTGGGCCCTGCAGCACGAGCCGAAGATCCGGCTGTTCGACAACGACCGGCCGACCGTGCTCTACAACCCCCACTTCGACCCGAGCCTGTCCTCCTGGCCGCTGATCGGCCGCCGGGTGCTCGACCACTTCGCCCGCAGCACCCGCTACAACCTGGTGTTCGCCCCACACATCCGCCTGTTCGACGCACCGACCCGGGCCAAGTACGCGGCTTTCCGCGACTACTGCAAGCTCGCGCACATGCGCATCGACCTGGGCAGCGAGCGCTGCGTGGACATGACCTACACCCTGGGCGCGGACCTCTACCTGGGCGACGTCAGCAGCCAGGTGGTCGAGTTCCTGACCCGGCCGCGGCCCTGCCTGTTCCTCAACCCGCGCCGCCTCGCCTGGCAGGACGATCCCAGCTTCCGCTTCTGGCACCTGGGGCTGGTGCTGGAGGAGGTCGGCGAGCTGGACGCGGCCCTGGAGCGTGCGGTGCGCATCCATCCCGAACTCGCCCGGCGCCAGCGCGACTATCTGCGCGACAGCCTCGGTCTGGTGGAGCCGGGACAGAGCGGAGCCAGGGGCGCCGATGCTATAGTGGCGTATCTACGCCAGACAGGAGCCGGGAGGCTCGTGGATCAGGAGACGACGGGGGACCGATGAAGACCGAGAAGGACAAGATGCTGGGGGGCGAACTGTACGATCCGCAGGACCCGCAGCTGACCGCCGCGCGTCGGCGCGCCCGGCTCCTGCTCAAGGAGCTCAACGACAGCCGCGACGACCCGCGCGAAGAGCGCACCGGCCTGATCCGGGAGCTCATTCCCGACTGCGGCAAGGGCGTCTGGATCGAACCGCCGTTCTTCTGCGACTACGGCAGCAACATCAGCCTCGGCGACCAGGTCTACTTCAACTTCAACTGCGTCGTCCTCGACGTGGCGCCGGTGCGCATCGGCGCGCGGGTGCTGTTCGGCCCGGCGGTGCAGATCTACGCCGCCACCCACCCGCTGAGCGCCGCCGAGCGCCGCACCGGGCTGGAGCTCGGCCGTCCCATCGAGATCGGCGATGACGCCTGGATCGGCGGCGGCACCGTCATCTGCCCCGGCGTGCGCATCGGCGCGCGGGCGGTGATCGGCGCCGGCAGCGTGGTGACCCGGGACATCCCGGCGGACGTGGTCGCCGCCGGCAACCCCTGCCGGGTCCTGCGCGCCCTCGACGAATAACCGCCGCGCGGCGCTCAGTCGTCGCGGGTCAGCACTTCCAGCAGCTCGATCTCGAAGATCAGGTTCGAGTTCGGTTTGATGTGCGCGCCGATCTGCCGCTCGCCGTAGGCCAGGTGGGCCGGCACGAAGAGCTTGCGCTTGCCGCCCACCTTCATGCCCATCAGCCCCTGGTCCCAGCCCTTGATCACCCTTCCGGTGCCGATGACGCACTGGAAGGGCTTGCCGCGGTCGTAGGAGGAATCGAACTGGGTGCCGTCCTCCAGATAGCCCGCGTACTGGGTGGTGATCAGGGCGCCCTTGACCGCTTCCTTGCCGTCGCCCAGCCGGATGTCCACAACCTGCAATTCGCTGCTCATCGCTCTCTCTCGTTCATGCGGCGACCGTCGAGCGCCGCCGGGGCGTGGTTTTTCTCAGGAAATCCCCGCCCTGGCAAGCCGATTGCGCGCCGCGGCTCACCAGCGGTCGCGGTGGCGCTGCTCGCGGGCCTCGAGCCGGCGCTCGTAGGCCATCTCCCGCTCGGCGGCGCGGCGCCGCTCCATGTCCCAGTGGCGCTCCATGGCGCGGTGACGTTCCATGGCCCGATGGCGCTCGGCGGCCTCCCACTCGGCGCGGCGGTACTCGCGACCCCGGTAATGCTGGTAATGGCCGAAGTCGCGGCGGTCGTGGTCCCAGTCGCGGTCGCGGTCGCGGTCGCGGTCGCGGTCACGCTCCCAGCGGCGGTCATGATCGCGGTCACGGTCGTGATCGTAGGCCAGCAGGTTGCCCTCCGGGGTGCCCACCGCCCAGGGATTGCCGGCGCGCGGCGCGGCGGCCTCGGCAGCGGCGAGCGGGGTGTTGCGGCTTTCCAGTGCGGCCGATGCGGAGCCGGCGGCGAAAGCGAACAAGCCAACGAGCACCATCCTGGAAATACGGCGTTTCATCTTCTAGGCAACCCCTATCGAAATGACGGACACGGCCCGCGGGGGCCCTGTCCGGCCGCCTCGCTGCCGTACCGCTTATGACCGCCGCCTGGTACGGAAGTTCTGGTTTTTTAATGGCTTGGCGCCAAGAAATTGCCATTACTGACGCAGCGGCGCCGGATGGCGTCGAGGCGGGACGCTATTCACAGGGCAAGGACACGATGGCGCGTCCGGTTGCGCCTGCTGCCCGGCCGGGTGGAATTTGCTATGGTGCGCCGCCGTTCCGCCCCGTCCCCGAGAAACCAGCCATGCCCGCCGAGCATCCCCGCAGCGCGCCAGCGGCGCGCCCCCTGAGCCGCAGCGACTTCAAGACCCTCTCGCTCTCCGCCCTGGGCGGCGCGCTGGAGTTCTACGACTTCATCATCTTCGTGTTCTTCGCGGCGGTGGTCGGCAAGCTGTTCTTCCCCGCCGAGATGCCCGACTGGCTGCGCCAGCTGCAGACCTTCGGCATCTTCGCCGCCGGCTACCTGGCGCGGCCCCTGGGCGGCATCGTCATGGCCCACTTCGGCGACCTGCTCGGGCGCAAGCGCATGTTCAGCCTGAGCATCTTCATGATGGCCGTGCCGACCCTGTGCATGGGCCTCCTGCCGACCTACGCGCAGATCGGCGTCTGGGCGCCGCTGGCATTGCTGGCGCTGCGCGTGGTGCAGGGCGCGGCGATCGGCGGCGAGGTGCCGGGGGCCTGGGTGTTCGTCGCCGAGCACGTGCCCGAGCGGCGCATCGGCTTCGCCTGCAGCACCCTGACCGCCGGCCTCACCGCCGGCATCCTGCTCGGCTCGCTGACCGCCAGCGCGATCAACCGCGCCTTCAGCGCCGAGGAGCTGGCAGCCTGGGCCTGGCGCGTGCCTTTCCTGCTCGGTGGGGTGTTCGGCCTGGTCTCGGTCTACCTGCGCCGCTGGCTGCACGAGACCCCGGTGTTCGCCGAGCTGCAGCTGCGCCAGTCGCTGGCCGAGGAGCTGCCGCTCAAGGCGGTGATGCGCGCGCACCGCCCGGCGGTGCTGCTGTCGATGCTGCTGACCTGGGTGCTGTCGGCCGGCATCGTGGTGGTGATCCTGATGACCCCGACCCTGCTGCAGACCCAGCACGGCTTCGCTCCCGCCGAGGCGCTGGAGGCCAACGGCCTGGCCATTGTCGGCCTGTCCCTCGGCTGCATCCTCGCCGGCCTGGCGGCGGACCGCTTCGGCGCCGGGCCGACCTTCGTGGTCGGCGGCCTGGCGCTGCTGGCCAGCTCCGCAGCCTTCTACGCCGGCATCGGCGAGCACCGCGACCTGCTGCTGCCGCTCTACGGCCTGGCCGGCCTGTGCGTCGGCACCATCGGCGCCATCCCCATGGTGATGGTCAAGGCGTTCCCGGCGGCGGTGCGCTTCTCCGGGCTGTCCTTCTCCTACAACCTGGCCTACGCCATCTGCGGCGGTCTGACGCCGATCCTGGTCAGCCTGCTGCTGAAGTGGAGCCCGCTGGGCCCGGCCTACTACGTCGGCGCGCTGTGCCTGCTGTTCGTCGTCACCGGCGCCGGGCTGTGGCGGCGCGATGCGGCGGCGCTGGCACCGGCCGGCTGATCCGGGGCGACCGCCCGGCCCGCGGCGCTGAACTTTGCCGGCGGCGCCTTCTCAGAGCAGACAGGGGCAGCACAGCCCAACGCCCTGCCGGGAGGGAGGTCGCATGAGACCCAGCATTGCCGAGAGCGTGGTCGTCGTCACCGGCGCGTCGAGCGGGATCGGCCGGGCCACGGCCCACGCCTTCGCCGAGCAGGGCGCCCGGCTGCTGCTCGCCGCGCGACGTTCGGAGATGCTCGAGGAGGTGGCGGCGGAATGCCGCGATCTGGGCGCCACCGCCCTGGCCGTGCCCACCGACGTGACCCGCGAGGAGGAGGTGGAGCACCTGGCGCACCTGGCCGTGGAGCGCTTCGGCCATCTCGACGTGTGGTTCAACAACGCCGGGGTCGGCGTCTTCGGCCGGCTGGAGGAGATCCCCACGGAGGTCTGGCGGCGAGTCATCGAGACCAACGTCTTCGGCTACCTGTACGGCGCCAGGGCGGCGATCCGCCAGTTCCGCGCCCAGGGCCACGGCGTGCTGATCAACAACGCCTCCATCGTCGGGCGCCTGGCCAAGCCGGACTCGACCGCCTACGCCACCAGCAAGTTCGCCGTGCGCGGCTTCTCCGAGAGCCTGCGCCAGGAATTGCTGAACCAGCCGGACATCCGCGTCTGCACCCTGCTGCCGGCGGTGATCGACACCCCCTTCTTCGAGCACGCCGGCAACTTCAGCCACCAGCGGGTGCGCGCCGCGCCGCCGGTCTACGCCCCGGAGAAGGTCGCCCGCACCGTGCTCGGCCTGGTCCGCCGGCCGCGCGCCGAAGTCATCGTCGGCGGCGCCGGCCATCTGGGCAGCCTGCTCAAGCGCCTCGCCCCGTCGCTGATGACCCGCCTCAACGCCAGGACGCTGCATCGCGGCTTCCTCGCCGAGGAGCCGAGCGAGCCGACCCCCGGCACGCTGTTCGAGCCGATGCGCGACGGGCACACGGTCTACGGCGGCTGGCGCCGGGGGCTGAACCGCGGCGGCGTGCCGTCGCTGCTGGCACTGGCGCTGATCGGCATTCCGCTCGGCCTGCTGGCCTGGCGCCGCTACGGCGCCGGTCGCCGGCGCTAGTGGGGGAGTCCGCCATGGGCGAACGGCTGACGCTGATCCTGTCCGGGGGCAACGCCCTCGGCGCCTACCAGGCCGGCGCCTACGAGACGCTGCACGCGGAGGGCCTGCATCCCGCGGAGATCGTCGCCGTCTCCACCGGGGCGATCAACGCCGCCCTGATCGCCGGCAGCCCGCCGCAGGAACGGCTGGAGCGCCTGCGCCGCTTCTGGGCCGCCGCCGCCCAGGACGCGCCGCTCTGGGCCCTGGGGCTGGGCTACTGGTCCGCGGCCTGGGACCTGAGCCGGATGCGCGCCCTGCAGGCCTCCCTGCTCGGCAGCCCGGCGGCCTACCGTCCGCGCTTTCCCGGCGCCGTCTCGATACTGCCCGGCATGCACGGGGACTGCAGCCTCTACGACATGACCCCGCTGCGCGAGAGCCTCAAGCGGGCGGTCGACTTCGGCCGGCTGAACAGCGGGGAGGTGCGGGTGACCGTGGTCACCGCGGACGTCGACAGCGGCGAAGAGGTGCGCTTCGACTCCTACGAGACGCCGATCGGAATCGACCATCTGGTCGCCAGCTGCGGCTTCATCCCCTTCTTCCCGCCGCAGCGGATCGACGGCCGCCTGCTGGGCGACGGCGGCCTGGCGGCGAACCTGCCGCTGCAGGCGGCCCTGGAGGAGCCCGCGGCGGACGACCGGCTGTGCATCGCGCTGGACCTGTTCCATCGCCGGCACCCGCGCGACGAGCCCCTGCCGAGCGTCACCCAGGCCCTCGACCGGCAGCTGGAGCTGATCCTGTCCAATCAGTCGTGGCAGGCGCTGGACGACCTGCGCCGGCGCCACGCTTTGCGCCGCCAGCTGCGTCTGCTCACCGAGTGGGTGCCGGCGGAGCAGCGTGAGGCCGCCACCCTGGCGCCGGCCCTGGCGGAGGCGGCGAAGTCCGACGGCGCCGTCACTCTGCTGCTGCTCAGCCATGCCGGCGTGCCGCACGATGCCGGGCTGCGCGCCTTCGACTTCTCCCGGCCGGTGCTGGCCGAACGCTGGGCCAGCGGCCGGGCGGACATGGCCAGCGCCCTGCGCCACCTAGGCGGGCAGCGCGCCGCCGCCGGCGAGTTCGTGGTGCATGCCTTCAACGGCAGCCAACCGGAAGCGGCCGGCGACCGGGGCGCGGCCTGAGCGTGGCTCTCAGCCCTCTTCCGCCGTCTTGCCGTCCAGCAGATCCGCCAGCACCTCCGGCTTCTTGCCGAACGCCTTGGCGAAGACCTCCCGGTGCCGGGCCACGTAGATGCCCAACTCCTCCGCCTGCTCCTCCTTCAGGGAGGGCACCGCCTTGTGGAAGACCGCCGTCAGGTGCTCGGCCAGTTCCAGCATCTTGTCGTAGGCATCCGCCTCTGCTTTATCCATGAACAAGCGCTCCAGATCCCGGCTGCTGCGGTACAGCGTCTCTACTGCCATTCACTTCACTCCTACCTCTAGATGGGCGCGCGGGCGGCGGCCCGCTCGAATGCTGGGGCCGCCGGCCGGCGGATACTGGTTATATATACAGATCAAGTATAGGGCGGATGCAAGCCAGACGCCATCCCCGCAGGGGAAATCGCGGCCGGGAAGGTGGCGCCGGCTCCCGCGCAGCGGAGCGGGAGCCGGTCGGTCGGATGGGAATCAGCGTGGGTTGGGTTGGTCGTCCCGCTCGGCGTGGTCGGGATCGACGTCGGTCATGTCGCGCTCGACCACCGACTCGTCGCCGGAGTCCAGCGGGATGTGGTCATCACTGGACGGCAGCTCGTCGATGCCCGGCTCGTGCTCGGGGTTCAGGTCGGTGCGCCCCGGGCTCAGCGGGCCGGGCGAGCCCGGATAGGGGGTCACTTTTTCCTCGCGTTCGCTGTTCATAGGCACCTCTCGCAGCCGTACGGAACAAAGGCCTCGAGAGGTTGGAGGCCGGCGGCCCCCGGGCGTTCGGGCTACGCGCGACCGACCGTCCGGACGCCGCGCACCGTTCGTCCGCGACCCGGGCGAAGCGGAGGAACCGCCCCCTGCCGCTTCGACTCGAACGATTATTTACACGTCAGAGAAGTAATCCATGACGAATCACATCATCCACTTCACCGGCCCCATCAACTCCTCCACCTGCGGCCAGCTGATCGGCAAGTGCACCCAGGCCATCAAGCAGGATGCCACCGAGATCACCCTGAAGATCGCCACCATGGGCGGCGAATGCAGCTACGGGTTCTCCCTGTACAACTTCCTGATGTCGCTGCCCATCCCGGTGAACACCCACAACCTCGGCACCGTCGAGTCCATGGGCAACATCATCTTCCTCGCCGGCCGACGACGCACCGCCTGCCGCTACAGCAAGTTCCTCTTCCATCCCTTCCACTGGACCATCCACGGCGCGGTGGACCACGCCCGGATGTCCGAGTACGCCATGAGCCTGGACCTCGACCGGGAGCTCTACACGGACATCGTCAACGAGCGCACCCAGGGCTCGGCCGAGTGCCTGCACGTCTCCGAGTACCTGACGGCCTCCCCGCGCATCGTCCATTCCGACGAAGCCATCGCCTGCGGACTGATCCACGCGGTGGACGAGCTGATCATGCCGGCGGACGCGATCAACTGGTGCGTGCACTCCTGAGGCGCCGCCGGCCGGGGCGACGGGCGGAACCGATGGCGCGGCGCCCGGCGATCTAGAGTTACCCCCATCGCGGCGGCATGGCCTGCCGCTGCCGGATCTCCCGAACCGATTAGACGAGGTATTCCCTTGGCCAACCGGATCGATCCCCGCCGCCGCCGCCTGCTGCAAGGCACGGCCGCCGCCCTGACCGTGCTCGGCGCGGGCCGGCTCGCCGAATCCATGGGGCTCTTCCACAAGGACGAGGGCGAGCCGGACAAAGGCCGCTTCCCGCCGCCCGGCCGCGTCCCGTCCAAGGACACCGAGCTGACGCCGCAGATGTTCGGCGCCGCGGGCGACGGCGAGCACGACGACACCGCAGCGCTGCAGGCCTGGGCCGATGCCATCTGCGGGCGCGGCGCCGACGTGCCGGTGGCGGCGCGCATCGACGGCCGCTACAAGACCAGCGCCACCATCACCTTCAGCGCCCGCAAGAACGCCCCGCAGCTCACCCTGCGCAGCGCCTGCGACATCCGCCCGACTCCGGCGGTGACCGGCGACTGCCTGGTGTTCGACGGGCTGAACTTCATGACCCAGGTCGGCCACCTGCGGGTGACCTGCTCCGGGCGCCCGGCCTACGGGACCCGGGCCACGCGCCACGGCGTGGTGATCGTCGCCGCCCGCTCGACCTGGGACGTGCTCGACGTGGGCTACGCCCGGCTGGACGGCATCCGCATCCAGGACGGCTCCAGCCTGACCAGCATCAAGAAGGCCCTGGTCCACTACTGCGGCTCGTCGCCGCTGCCGCCCATCGGCTACAGCCTGGACTTCGACTCCCGCAGCGACGCCGGCAGCAACGGCAATCCGGGCCAGACCAGCACGCTGCACATCGCCTCCGGCGACATCGACCAGCTGATCCCCGACGAGAGCTTCCTGACCTACGGCACCCCGCCGCGCGCCCATCAGGTGGCCGCCGTCGACGCCAAGGCGCGCACCGTCACGGTCAAGCCCTGGCTGCCCATCGGGGTCGATAGCGGTACCGTCGGCGTAGTCTGCGGCGCCGGGGTGCGCCTGACCGGCGGCAACGCCTCCAAGTGCCAGCTCGACCTGGTCGACGCCATGGGCGTCGGCATCGGCATCCACCAGAGCGCGCTCTACCCGGCCACGGTCACCAACCTGGTGGCCCAGTCCTGCGGCATCGGCTACCTGATCGGCACCATCGGTCGGGCCAGCCTCGGCGGGGTGCTCAGCTCCTCCTACTACGAGGGCAACGTGCTCGATCTGGTCTGCGCCACCCTGGCCGGCAACTGCAGCCACGCCATCGGCGAGTACGTCAGCCTGGATTTCGGCAAGGTCGTGCAGATCTCCGCGAAGAACAAGGCGGTGCCCCAGCAGATCGATTCCGCACCGCTGAACGCCGGAGTGAAGCTGTGGATAGATGACCTCGGCGGCTACGTCAGCGTGATCAACCCGTACCTGAACGACAAGCGCTTCAACAACGCCCCGACCATCGACCTGAACATCCCGGACAACTACCACCGGCTGTTCTACTGGGACACCCGCCACATCACCGTGATCGGCACCGGCGCCAACGGCGCGCCCACCGGGGCCGTCACCCTCAAGGCGCCGGAGGGCCAACGCATCAACGGCGGCGGCAACAGCCAGCAGTTCGCCGGCCCCTTCAGCCGCTCGCCGAGCTTCGCCTGCGTGCTGCGCGGCAACGACTGGACGGTGACCAAGATCGAATAGGCTAGCGCGGCGCCGGGAAAAGCTGTGGACAACTCCGTGGATAACTCAGCGGACCCGACGCCGGAGCACCAGCACGCCCTCGACGACCAGCACCAGGATCGCCGCCCAGATCGCCCCGTAGGTGAGCCACTTGTCCCGGGCGATGCTCTCGCCGATCAGCAGCGATACGCCGACCAGCATCACCGGCTCGGCGTAGGACAGCAGGCCGAACAGCGTCAGGTTCAGCTTGCGCGCGGCGAGCATCATCAGGGCCAGGGCCAGGGCGCTGAGGGCGCCCAGACCGAGGATCAGCAGCAGCGGCCTCGGCGTCGCCACCACCCAGTGCAGGGTCTGCGCGTCGCGCAGGACGAAGGCCAGGCTCACGGGGAGGCTCAGGGTCATGTCGAACCACAGCCCGCCCAGGTTGTCGGTGCCGTTCCGGCGCCGCAGGCAGAAATACAGCGGATAGCCCAGGGCCACGACGAAGGCCGGCCAGGACAGCGTCTGCGCCATCGCCAGCTCGTTGCCCACCCCGACGGCGGCGAGCAGGCAGGCGACGGCCTGGAAACGGCTGATCGGCTCCCCGAACACCAGCCGCCCGGACAGCACCAGGGTCAGCGGCAGCAGGAAGTAACCGAGGGAAACGTCCAGCCCCTTGCCGTTGACCGGCGCCCAGAGGAACAGCCAGAGCTGCACGCCCAGTAGCGCCGAGGTGAGCGGCAGCTGGCCGGCGAACCAGGGAGTCCTCAGGGCGCGACCGGCGATCGCCGCGACCTCGCGCCACTTGCCGCCGGCGATCAGCAGCAGCGTCAGGCAGGGCACGGTCAGCAGGATGCGCCAGCCGTAGATCTGCTCGCCGTTCAACGGCTGCAGCAGCGTGGAGTAGTAGTACAGGGCCGCGAACAGCGCCGAGGCCGTCAGCGAATAGCAGAAGTCCAGATTTCTCGTGCCGGATGGGCGCATGGGGTATTCCGGTTGAAACGGCGAAAACCGCCTGACTGCAGGAGGGGGATGGGAGGCTCGGATGGCCGCCGGCCGATCCGCCGGGAAGGGGCGGCGGCCGCGGCCCCGTCACGCCTGCAGGTTTCGGGCCATCGGCCGGACCCGGTGGAATCTAACTGCCGATCGTATCGACGGAGTCCGCCTTCCGATCGGCCGTCCCCTGCGCCGCCACGACGCGGTTGCGGCCGCTGCGCTTGGCCTCGTAGAGCATCTCGTCCGCCACCTTGAGCGCCTGCCCGACGTCGCCGCCGTGCTCCGGCCAGCGCGCGACCCCGAGGGAAACGGTGATGTGCCCGACCGGCTCCATGGCGGCCTGTTCGACCCCACGGCGCAGACGCTCGGCGACCTGGCGGGCGATGTCCAGCTCGGCACCGGGCAGCAGGACGACGAACTCCTCTCCCCCCATACGGCAGAGCACATCGCCCTCCCGCGAATTGGCCCGCATGATGCCTGCGAGCAGCTTCAGCACCTCGTCGCCGACATCGTGCCCGTAGGTGTCGTTGACGTTCTTGAAGTGGTCGATATCCAGCGCCACGATCGCGAACGGCTGCCGCTCCGCCTTCCAGGCCGAGAGGGCCATCTCCATGCCGCGGCGATTGTTCAGGCCGGTCAGCGGATCGACCTGCGCATCCTGGCGCAGCTTGCTGATGTTCCGGTTGATCAGGCCGATCCCGATCAGCAGGGCGCGCTTCAGCTCGGAGGACTCGAAATACCAGGAACGGATGCGCTGGATCTGCACGGCGCTGTCCGGGCGGTCGATGCCCCGGGCCCCTTCGGCGAGTTGCCGCAACGGCCGGGAAATCAGCCTGGCGAACACCCAGATGAACAGCACGATGATCACCGCCAGCGGCAGCGTATTGAGCACCACGTTTTCCATCAGCACGTCCAGAGCCGCCAGCGTGGCCAGCGTGGGCCGCTGGGCGACGACGCCCCAGCCGGTGGAGGGCACGATGGCATAGCCGGCCAGCATGTCGACGCCCTGGCTGTTGTGCAGACGCATCTGCCCCGACTCGCGGCGGAGCACGGCATCGATGACGGGGTTCGCGCCCACCTGCGTGCCGACCCGGTCGCCCTCCTGGTGATAGAGCAGACGGCGCTGATCGTCCACGACGTAGAGATAGGAGCCGTCGCGGTAGTAATGCTCGCCCAGCAGGCTGTTCAGGATGCTCTTCTGCTTCAGGTAGATGGAGCCGCCCACGTAGCCCAGGTATTGCCCGGCGGCGTCGAAGACCGGAGTCGAGATGAAGACGATCAGGTTCCCGGCCGCCGAGACGTAGGGCTGGCTGATCAGCGGGCGGCGTTCGCGCAGGGCCGCCACGGCGCCCGGAGAGTCCAGCTGCCGGCCCACCAAGGCCAGACTGTTGGGCGAGGTGGCGCGAACGATGCCCTGCCCGTCGACGACGGCCACCGAGTTGAAACTGTCCGTCTGCAGCCGGATGCGCTCCGATTCGTCGAACAGCAGGGCGTCGTCGGCGAAGCGATTCGCCAGGCGCGCCGCGCTGTATTGCAGCTGCTGCACCGCGGAGTGGATGAAGTTCTCCGTGCTGGCGGCCAGCTTGGTGGCGTAGGCGTGATTGCTCTCGAGGGTGTTGTCGATCAGCTGCTGGCGCTGGACTTTGTAGCTGGCATGGAAGCCATTCACCATGGCGAAGATGGCGCTGGCCAGGGCCAGAGCAATGATCAGCAGGCGCAAGTCCACGCACATCGTGCGCGAATCGCCTTTCGAGTCCCGAACTTCCACACGCTCCCCCAAGAGTCCGACCACGGCGAGCCGCGCACTCTACACACAAAGGATCGGGCCATACAGCCTTTGCCCGTGCGAGGCCCTGTCGCCGGCTCTTGCATGGCCGCGACATCGATAATGGAACCACGTTCGACTATCTTTCCGCCCGATATCCCCGGCGATGGCGGATTCGACAGGCGTCGCCGGAGGGTCGGATATCGGCGGGGAAGCGGCGGGCCGGATCGCCGCGCAGCCTGCGCGACCCGGCCCGTCGAAGGCGAAGCTAGAGCTCCATGAAACGCAGCAGGCGCCGCTTCAGGCGCTCGTTCTCGGCGCGCAGGCGGTTCACCTCGTCGAGCAGGTCGAGGGCCACGGCCACCGCCTGCCAATCCAGCTCCAGCTCGCGCTGCAGGCGCAGGGCCTGACGCAGCCGGCCCAGGGCGGCATCGTCGAAGCGCCAGGCGTCGGGGCTGCCGCCGCCCGGTTCGACGATGCCGTGTTCGACGATCTCGATCAGGCTGTCGGCGGGCACTTCCACCAGCTGGCAGCATTCTTCCAGGGTCAGTTGCACGGTCAGGGTCGTCGTCATGCTTGCTTGCTCCATTGGCTACGCGGGTCGAAGCCCGCCGCATCGCGCAGCTGCGCCCAGAGTTGACGGGCGTTCTCGTCGCTGCGCGGCGGCATCACCACCTTCAGCACGGCATACAGGTCGCCGGCCGCGTGCTTGCTCTGCAGCCCCTTGCCCTTGATGCGCAGGCGCTGGCCGGTCTGGCTGTCCGCCGGGATGGTCAGGTTGATGCGCCCGGACAGAGTCGGCACCTCGACCCGCGCGCCCAGCGCCGCCTCCCAGGGCGCCAGGGGCACGGTGACGATCAGGTCGTGGCCGTCGACGTCGAACACCGGGTGCGGCACTAGGCGGACGACCAGGTACAGGTCGCCGTTCGGCCCGCCGGCACTGCCCTGCCCGCCCTGGCCCTTGACCCGGATGCGCTCGCCGTCGGCGACGCCCGCGGGAATCTTCACGTTGAGGCTCTTGTGCTGGTCCGGCTGGCGCCGTCCGTGCTCGTCGTAGTTCGGCAGCACGTACTCCACCGGCTTGGTCTGCTCGGCCAGGGTCTCCTCGAGGAAGACCGGCATCTCCAGCTCGATGTCCCGCCCCCGGCGCGGCGGCCGCGCGCGGTGGTGGGCGCCCGGCTGACCGCCGAAGATCGACTCGAAGAAATCCGAGAAGTCGCTGCCGCCGAAATGCTCGTGCTGGCCGCCGAAGCCGCCCGCGTGCTGCCAGCCCGGCGGCACCTCGAAGTTCTCCCCGGCGCGACCGTACTGGCGCAACTGGTCGTACTCGGCGCGCTTCTTGGCGTCGCCGAGCACCTCGTAGGCCTCGGCCACCTCCTTGAACTTGTCCTCCGCCCCGGCCTCCTTGTTCATGTCCGGGTGGTACTTGCGCGCCAGCCGGCGGTAGGCCGTCTTGATCGTCTTCTCGTCGGCGGTGGGCTCCACCCCGAGCATCGCGTAATAGTCCTTGAACTCCATGGAAGCTACCTTGGTGTTGGGTTGCTATCAGTCTAGGCCGCCGGGCGGACCGAGTGTTGATCCAGATGGGGAGCGCAGGCCGATCGAGCCGTCTCCGTCCTATCACTCCCGCCGAATATCACTATCGGCGACAGACATTGTTCGTCTTCCGATCGTGCCAGTAGCCTCCGAAGCCATTGGAAAATCAATGCCGAAATGGAAGCTGGAAGTGAAACCGTCTTATCTGCCATTGCTATCCGTGCTGCTGCCCGCACTCTGTGCCACCGCCGCCGTGGCCGCCCCCGAAGCCCAGACCGCCGCTGAAAACGAGCCGGACATCGCCAGGGTCATCTCCGTCGAGGAGGAAACGCCGCACCCGCTGGCTCCGCCCGTCTGCGAAGTCATCGACGTCAAGATGACCTACCTGGATTCCTCCGGCCAGACCCGAATCCACACCTACCGCAAGCTCGCCCCGGCCTGCAGCAGGAGCTGAACCGCTCGCCCAAAGGCGTCGGCGCCCGGCCGCCGGAGCGGCTGGACACGATCAAGCCGCCCCGCTTTTGCCGTTTCTTGGCCCGCGACCTAGACTGGCGCTGTCCAGTTGCCAGTTCGTTTGGGGTAGGGAATGCCCAGGCTCGCTCAGATTGCCCTTGTGGCCATGCTGCTCGCCGGCTGCGCCGGCCAATCCGTGCCCGTACCGCGACCGGAGACGGCGCAGAGCGCCGGCGTGGGCATGGAGCTGAAAGTGCGCCTGTACGGTCTGGCCACCTATCGGGCAGACGGTGCGTTTTTCGTCAGAAGCTGCCCGGACGCCAGCGCGGCATGCGAGGAGCGACCGATCGGCTCGAACTACGGCAAGGATGGGCGCCTCTATCTGCTGAACGCCGAGCCCGGCGAATACCGGGCGGTCGCCGCGGCCTTTCGCTCGGGCGCGCCGGGCGATCAGAGCCTGTATTTCGCCTACTTTCCCAGCGCCATGGCAGAGGCCTCGAAAGTGCAGGTCCGGCCCGGACAGCTCGCCTACGCAGGAAGCTACCTGCTGTCCGCCGCTCCCGGACTATGCCCCGACAAGGCCGAGCCGTCCCAGTTGAAGTACGCGGAGATGATCGAGCCGGGCACCCCGAAGTGCGGATTCTTCAAGACGCTGCTGCACAAGATGGCGACCGGCGACTACCTATTCATCGGCGGCACGGCCTATCCGGTCGGCACCCAAACCTTTCACTATCGGGGCACCACCTTCGAAAGACGGGCCGAGCCCGCCGATGCGAGCGAATTCAGGAATGCAGCCCGGAGCGACCTGACAGGCGCAGGATGGGATAT
Source organism: Azotobacter bryophylli (assembly GCF_042643485.1). Classification (NCBI taxonomy): domain Bacteria; kingdom Pseudomonadati; phylum Pseudomonadota; class Gammaproteobacteria; order Pseudomonadales; family Pseudomonadaceae; genus Azotobacter; species Azotobacter bryophylli. The sequence goes on from NZ_JBHRSJ010000029.1 coordinate 200,074, forward strand.
CGACAACTGAGCCCGGACTGGGCCGGGACAAGAGAAAAGCAGCGGCTGCATTCCGATAGCAGGCGCGGCTTGTAGCGCGACAAAGTTGAAGCCTGGCGTAGGGTGGAAAACTGCGAAGCGTTTTCCACCGGTGCCCTCCGGGCTGCCTGGCAGATCGGTGGACAAGGCTGCGCCGTTATCCACCCTACTTGCTGGACTCCCTACATGCGCCGCAGGAGCGACTCGATCAAAGCGGCGCGACGCAAGCTGTCGCCGCGCAGGGCGATAGTGGGCCCACGCAACGACCGAGGAGACGAACCATGCAGGCCGCACTGCTACAACAACTGAGCGAACGCTACCCGGAGGTCTACGGCGAACTCCAGGAAGCCGACTGCGGCGACGGCTGGTTCGCCATCCTCGACGCCCTGGGCGAAGCGCTCGCCTACTGCGCCGAGGTCGATAACCGCCACCCGCCGCAGGTGCTGTCGTGCAAGCAGAAGTTCGGCCGACTGGTCTTCGGCAAGCTGCATCTACCACTCCAGGACCGCCGCACCTTCGAGATCGCCACGGCCATGAGCCTCAGAACTTGCGAACACTGCGGCGGCCCGCTGGGCACGGCCCAGGTCCATGCGCGCTGCGTATGCTCTGCCTAGACGGGCACAATGTTCTGAAACCGAGCCTGTCGACACCCGGCAGTAGGAAACAGAGGCTGCCGAGTCATGAGCCCCATGCGGGAGCGTGGAAACGATCACAACCGCGAAGCGTTTTCCACCGGTGGCCTCCGGACTGCCTGGCAGATTGGTGGGCAAGGCTACGCCGTTGTCCACCCTACTTGCTGAGGCTTCTGGCGTCACTGGTCATCGGGAAAAATCCCGATCATGCCTATTGTATTGCCGGATTAATAACAAGACACACTAGAACTTGTAAGTAACCTGGACGCGATTATATGTAAACGCTTGATTCCCAGGGTTTAGACCGTTTTTCCCGCCGCTAGAGCGCTCCCAGCGATCACGAATGGATAGTCCATTGAGAACTCCACGGAAGTTATATGTCAAGTCAGCATGAACGTCGTGACTATCGCCAAAATAGTCAGTCACATATTTTGCGTAGGCCGTGGTAAATTGCAGCTTATTATCGAGCATATTATAGGTAAATTTTGCTTTCCATGCATGCCCTGGACCCATCTCAACCAAGCCACGAATCATCGAGGTTGTATATAGCGGATCCGATGCATAGCCCACAGTAAACGGAGAAACCAAAGCCCCACCGCCAACGGCATTACGACTCCCCTCCAACTTGTTGTAATAAATATCGAATCGGCCATTTGGTATCAACAAGCCAGCATCCAAGCCCCAAGCATTGGCTTTAACCTTATCACCACCGACTACAGTATTAACCCTTGCGGTGGAATCCGTTAAATAGTTATTTGCCCCACCGGTTTCATGTGCGTACTGGGCACCAATTACAGGATCGAAGCCCGCTCCTGTTTTAAACGTATAGGACCCATCGATATAACCCAGGTGAGCAAAGTTCTGGAAATCATAAAGCCAAGCTTGCGTTTTGAGTCCGCCAATTGCGTAGGTAGTTCCTGCCGCATAAGTTCCATTATCATGCCTTGCATTTGAGGGCAGAGTACCATTCCCTCCGAACATATGATTATCTTCGTATCCAGCAGGATAATAAAGGTTATCGCGCTCGTATGAGCTCGATGTACGACTACGCCAAGAGAACTCTCTTAGCAAGGTAATGTTCCAATCCTTGACTGGTGTAAACGTAGCTGTAACAGCATTATATGACGCTGGAACCACCCGGATGTCGCTACCCGACATCCACGGAGTATTTAAATATTGGTACCCCCCTTTCAAAGTCAACCAATCCCGCTTGTATTGCAAATAAGCCTGGGTTACAGCGGCATAAGAGCTTCTATCCCCCATCAGGGTAGTATCAACCTTGGTGGGGTTATCGTCTTTAGAACCTAAGTCACTCACTCCCGCCAGAGACGCACCGATACTAAACCCATGGAACGATCCGGTAGTTCCATTTAGCAGCAATGCACTTGACAGCGCATGCTGATCGGGTCTGTTGTCTTTCCCGTCGTAAATCCTATTAAAGTTATACAGACGCAACTCACCGTCCACATGACCTTTCGTGATGACATCTGAAATAGCCCCTTCCTCGCTTTGAGCACCAGCCTCAGCAGTTACTCCAAGAAAGATTAAAGACAAGGCAAAATACTTAGAAAAACTTAAATTCATGAATTCTCCCTTGAAAGGCATGCGGCTGGATGAACTTAAGCATGCTGTCTATCTATTTGTGCTTTCGTATTGCCGGATTAACGGCAGCTGTAGATGGCAGGAGGGGCTATCCAATTGCGTACAGTTAATACTACAGCACACAAGGAAGCTCAACATTATTCCTTATGAACATGAACTCCCAACATCATCTCCATCAATTCCCGACACCATCTCCACAAAATCTCAACAATTGTGAAAACAGCTTTAGTCAGAGCTTTCTGAAACCCCATCAAGTACCTAAACAAGATTAATCGATATGTTTCACCGTAGCCGGACAACACCTGATGTATATGGCTACAGAGTGACCGGACGCTCTGGTAGGCGCTCAGTGGCAGCCATTCGTACTTGATCTTCCGCCACAACATCTCGATCGGATTGAGCTCCGGCGAGTAGGTGGGCAGGAAAACCACATGGATGCGCAGTGCCCTTCATTCCAGTCGTTTGCGTTGAAACAAGGCCGGGCGGTGAATACGGGCATTGTCGAGCACGACAATCGCAAAGGCCTCGGACGACTTCTGCTCGACCGACCACCTCGGTCGTCACGGTCGCAGTCGTTGTGTAATGGATCAGCCGAACCTGACGACTCAGAAACCCCAACACCGTAAGTATCTCCCGGCAAAGCCGGGGCTTTATTCTGTTAGCCCCTCAAAGGGGAAAAGTACTGGTGGTCGGGGTTTATGGAGCGCTTACGATTATTCCGATGGCTTCCACGCTCCTGAGTAGAAACCAAACCTTCGGACGCTCCGCGCCCGGCGGCAGGAGCGGCTTGTAATGCGGCAAAGTTGAAGCCTGGCGTAGGATGGAAAACCGCGAAGCGTTTTCCACCGATGACCTCCGGGCTGCCTGACAGATTGGTGGACAAGGCTGCGCCGTTGTCCACCCTACTTGCTGCTCTGCGCCGCACTGCTCGGCCTTGAGGGCTGAGGTCGCCGAGAAGTAACTCCCGTTCCGATGGCTCCCATGCTTCTGCGTAGGAGCCAAACCTCTGGCTGCTCCGCCCCCGGCGGCGGGAGCGGCTTGTAACGCGACAAAGCTGAAGCCTGCTGTAGGGTGGAAAACCGCGAAGCGTTTTCCACCAGTGACCGCCGCGCTGCCTGACAGATTGATGGACAAGGCTGCGCCGTTGTCCATCCTACTTGCTTGCTGAACCTTAGACGCTCCCCATCCAGCCGCAGGAGCAGCCTGGAGTACGTGCCCACGCGGGAGCGTAGGCACGATCAAACTCGTGCTCGTTACGTATGCGCCATTGAAGGATAATGGCAAAGTGGGGCGGGCGACTCATGGGGCGACTTTCCACCTTTCCCGAGATGGGGTGGTGGACAAGGTCGCTCCTTTGTTCGTCTTATTGCGTTTTCTTGTTGGACGACACTGAGGGTTTAAATGAAAAAAATAGAAGTGATCTTTGATGCCGTTAGGTCTCTTGGGCTTAATCCGGTAATTGATACTGACGGAGACATCGAATTTAAAAATAATTTTGGAACGTTTTATATATATTATGATGAAGAAGATGGATTCTTTAGCTTGGTTTTCCCCTCTTTTTATGAGACCGATAGTCTAGCAAAGAAAAATGAGGCTCTTCTTGCATGCAACGAAGTCAATGAAAAGATAAAGGTGGTAAAACTTTACATCTATAAGGATGACGTTTTTGCCTCGGCCGAGGCTTTTTATCCTGGAGATCAAGGCGTTAAGAATTTAATAGACAAATACCTGAAGGCAACCTATGCCGCATTGAAATTATTCTCTGAAAATATAAGTGCGTTCGGTAATGCTCCGGAGAAATAGCCATGTCCGATGCACAAAAGGAAAAGACTAGCGGTAGCGCCATTGGTGGTGGAGCTACGGCAGCAAGCAGCGGAACATTGATTATCATGATTGCTAATAGCCTACCCCAAGACTCCCTATATAAAATAGCACTGCTGCATGCTGCGCCAACGATCACGGTGATTATAGGAGCGATCGCCACTTACTTAATAAGCTGGGTAAAGCAACATCTTGCGAGGAGGGAGTTAGAGGACGCCGTCAGCGACGCAAAGAGTTATATGGTTGAGATGTTGAAGAATCCAGAGACATCTGATGGCCATAAAAACAACATACGGCAAAAATTGGAGCAACTTGAGTCTGTTACTGTGGAATCCAAGTTGTCCGCAGTGAAAAAGTTTGCTGACGGAAGCAAGATTACAAATTATTGACCTAATATTAAATTCAGCTTTGTCTTGGCGAGATGTAGGTTTTTATTTTTATGGTTTTTTTTTGCAACCATAGGTGGTTGATCCTGGAAAAAGTCCCGACCGATCTGCTGAAATGTCATCCCCTACTGAACCTAAGCCCCGCCGCATGCCCCAGATGAGCTTTTCTGATGCCGAGTACGCCGGCAAACGCAAACAGACTCGGCGCGAGCACTTTCTGGTGGAGATGGAGCAAGTGGTGCCATGGGGCGGACTGCTGTTGCTGATCAAGCCGTACTACCCCAAGGCCGACAATGGGCGTCCACCGTATCCGCTGGAAACCATGCTGCGCATCCATCTGTTGCAGAACTGGTTCGCCCTCAGCGACCGGGCGATGGAGGAAGCGCTGTACGAGATTACCTCGCAGCGTCAGTTCGCCAAGCTATCGCTGACCCAGGACAGCATTCCGGAAGACACGGCGATCATGAACTTCCGCCAACTGCTGGAGAAGCATGGTCTGGTGGTAGGTATCTTGGCCGTGATCAACGGGCACCTGGATGACCAGTGGCTTTCACTGCGCCAAGGCACCTTCGTCGATGCCACCATCATTCATGCGCCGAGTTCGACCAAAACCAAGAAGGCAAACGCGCCCCGGAAAGGCACCCGACGAAGAAGGTCAGCCGCTACCATTTCGGCATGAAGGCGCACATCGGTGTGGATGCTGACTCCGGTCTAGTGCACAGCGTAGAGGGTACAGCAGCCAACGTGGCCGATGTCACCCAGGTCGACCGACTGCTGCACGGTGAGGAGAACGGGGTCTGTGCCGAGGCGGGCTATACCGGCGTGGAGAAGCGTCCCGAGCATGGAGGGCGTGAGGTTATCTGGCAGATCGCAAGCACTTGAGTAAAAGCAGCGCCCTGTACAAGCGCGAGATCGAAAAGGCCAAGGCGCAGGTGCGGGCCAGGTCGAGCACCCGTTCCGAGTGATCAAGCGCCAGTTTGGCCACACCAAGGTGCGTTTCTGCAGCCTGGCCAAGAACACGGAGCAACTGGTCACCTTGTTCGCCCTGTCGAATCCATGGATAGTGCATCGACAGTTGCTGGCTGATGATGTAGGAAAGGTACGCCTGTAAAACGCAGAAACCAGGGCGAAACCCTGGTTTCTTGTGAATGTCTGCCTCGTGGATTGGGCTGAAAAACGATCAGATCTCCAATCGGCTGCTCGTGACTGACTTGTTCGGAGTTTCCCTAGTGATAGGGAACTATCTCCTCGCCCCCCTCACCCCATCCGCCAATTCCCGACACAACCCCAGCACGCCGTCGATGGCCTGCTCGCCGGAGTCGGCCTTGGCGATGCGGTCGATCAGGGCGGAGCCGACCACCACGCCATCGGCCAGGCGGGCGATGGTGGCGGCGTGTTCCGGGCTGCGGATGCCGAAGCCGACGCAGACCGGCAGGTCGGTGTGGCGCTTGAGGCGGGCGACGGCCTGTTCGACGTGCTCGACGGTGGCCGAGCCGGCCCCGGTGACGCCGGCCACGGAGACGTAGTAGACGAAGCCGGAGCTGCCTTCGAGCACGGTGGGCAGGCGGGCGTCGCCGGTGGTCGGGGTGGTCAGGCGGATGAAGTCGATGCCGGCGGCCTGGGCCGGGTCGCAGAGGTCTTCGTTGTGCTCCGGCGGCAGGTCGACCACGATCAGGCCGTCGACGCCGGCGGCCTTGGCGTCCTCGACGAAGCGCGCTACGCCGTAGTGGTGGATGGGGTTGAAGTAGCCCATCAGCACCAGCGGGGTGTGCGCGTCGTCCCGGCGGAACTCGCGGACCATCTGCAGGGTTTTCAGCATGTTCTGCTTGCCGGCCAGGGCGCGCAGGTTGGCCAGCTGGATCGCCGGGCCGTCGGCCATCGGGTCGGTGAAGGGCATGCCCAGTTCGATCACGTCGGCACCGGCCTTGGGCAGGCCCTTGAGGATCGCCAGCGAGGTGTCGTAGCTCGGGTCGCCGGCGGTGACGAAGGTGACCAGGGCGGCGCGGCCCTCTTGCTTCAGCTCGGCGAAGCGGGTCTGCAGACGGCTCATATTCTTTCCTCCTGTTCGGCAAAGTGGTGCATGACGGTCTGCATGTCCTTGTCGCCGCGGCCGGAGAGGTTGACCACCAGCAGGTGGTCCTGCGGCAGGCCGGGGGCGCGCTTGAACACTTCGGCCAGGGCGTGGGACGACTCCAGCGCCGGGATGATGCCTTCCAGGCGGCAGCACTGGTGGAAGGCGTCAAGGGCTTCCTGGTCGGTGATCGAGGTGTACTCGACGCGGCCGACGTCGTGCAGCCAGGCGTGCTCCGGGCCGATGCCGGGGTAGTCGAGGCCGGCGGAGATGGAGTGGGCGTCGATGATCTGGCCGTCGTCGTCCTGCAGCAGGAAGGTGCGGTTGCCGTGCAGCACGCCCGGCTCGCCGCCGTTCAGGCTGGCGGCGTGCTTGCCGGTGGCGATGCCCAGACCCGCGGCCTCGACGCCGACGATCTTGACGCTCGGCTCGTCGAGGAACGGGTGGAACAGGCCCATGGCGTTGGAGCCGCCGCCGATGCAGGCGACCAGGGAGTCGGGCAGGCGCCCCTCCTTCTCCAGCATCTGCTCGCGGGTTTCCTTGCCGATCACCGCCTGGAAGTCGCGGACCATGGCCGGGTACGGGTGCGGGCCGGCGACGGTGCCGATCAGGTAGAAGGTGGAGTCGACGTTGGTCACCCAGTCGCGCAGGGCTTCGTTCATGGCGTCCTTGAGGGTGCCGGTGCCGGCGGTGACCGGGATCACCTCGGCGCCGAGCAGCTTCATGCGGAAGACGTTGGCCTGCTGCCGGTCGATGTCGGTGGTGCCCATGTAGATCACGCACTGCAGGCCGAAGCGCGCGGCCACGGTGGCGGTGGCCACGCCGTGCATGCCGGCGCCGGTCTCGGCGATGATGCGCTTCTTGCCCATGCGCCGGGCCAGGAGGATCTGGCCGATGCAGTTGTTGATCTTGTGCGCGCCGGTGTGGTTCAGCTCCTCGCGCTTGAGGTAGATCTTCGCGCCGCCGCAGAACTCGGTGAGGCGCTCGGCGAAATACAGCGGGCTCGGCCGACCGACGTAGTCGCGCTGGAAGTAGGCCAGCTCTTCGAGGAACTGCGGATCGTTCTTGGCCTTCTCGTATTCGGCGGCCAGAGCGTGGATCAGCGGCATCAGGGTTTCGGCGACGTACTGGCCGCCGAAACGGCCGAACAGCCCTTTGGCGTCCGGGCCGGTGCGGTATGAGGTCATGGTGGGCTCCTGGGATGGATCGTGCGGCGGGGGCCGGCCGGGCCGGCGTGCCGCGATACTGGCAGGTTAGGCCATCCCCCGGGCGCCGAAAAGCGATAAGATCGCCGCAATCCGTCAGAAAAACTCACAGATGCCATGAGCCGCGACCTGCCCTCCCTGAATGCCCTGCGCGCCTTCGAGGCGACCGCCCGTCTGAACGGCGTAAGCCAGGCGGCGAAGGAGCTGAACGTGACCCACGGGGCGATCAGCCGGCAGCTCAAGAGCCTCGAAGCCGAGCTCGGCACGGCCCTGTTCGTCAAGGAAGGACGCGGCCTAAAACTCACCGATGCCGGGATGCTGCTGCGCGAGGCGGCCGGCGAGGCCTTCGCCCGCCTGCAAAGCGCCTGCGCCGAACTGAAGCGCCGCACCGGCGAGGCGCCGTTCGTCCTCGGCTGCCCCGGCAGCTTGCTGGTGCGCTGGTTCATCCCGCGCCTGGATCGCCTCAACCGCGAGCTGCCGGAGCTGCGCCTGCAGCTCTCCACCGGCGAGGGCGACCTCGACCCGCGCCGACCGGGGCTGGACGCCAGCCTGCTGTTCGCCGAGCCGCCATGGCCGGCGGACATGCGCGTGCACGAGCTGGCGGTGGAGCGCATCGGCCCGGTGCTCAGCCCGCGCTATGGCGGCTTCGGGGCGCTCAGCCGGGCCGCGCCCGAGGCCCTGCTCGGCGAGGCGCTGCTGTACCCGGAATCGCGCCCGCAGGCCTGGCCCGCCTGGGCCGCCAGCCAGGGCCTGGCGCCCGATGCGCTCGCCTACGGCGCCGGCTTCGAGCACCTCTATTACCTGCTGGAGGCGGCGCTGGCCGGCCTCGGCGTGGCCATCGCGCCGCAGCAGCTGGTGGCCGACGACCTGGCCGCCGGCCGGCTGGTGGCGCCCTGGGGCTTCGCCGAGACCCCGGCGCGCCTGGCCCTGTGGGTGCCGGCACGGCTGGCCGACCGCCGCGCCGAACGCCTGGCCGAGTGGCTGAGGAAAGAGCTGTAGGAGCGAATCCGTTTGCGACCGGGAGCATCCGGCGTCGCCGATATCGCGGATGAATCCGCTCCTGCGCGGCAGCCGCGGCTCCGGCAGTCATCCGGCCGTGCAGTCTGCCCGGGGCTGTGCCTTACTTGTCGCCAGCAATCCTCGGCGAAGGTGCGGACCATGAACATATCCAGGCGCTGGCGGCTCGGTTGGACATTCACGGCGATCCTCGTGCTGCTCGCCGGCTGCAGCTCCGCCTCGCGGAGCGAACACGGCCCCGAGAGCGGTACCAGGGTGCGGGAGGAGATGGCGGTTTCCGAGGATCTGGCGGACAAGGCCGCCGGCACCTATCGGGGCGCCATCGTCTCGAACCGCAAGGACGCCACGCGCAGCGACACCACGGTGACGATCACCCGACTTGAGCGGGACCGGGTGCGCGTCTCGTCGAGCAACAGCCGTCTGGGCAGCGTGGAGGTCCGGCTCAAGCGGAAGGAGAAACAGATCGTCCACGACGGCGGCGATACGCCGTTCGCCCTGGATCTGGATTCGAATCCGCCCATGCTGCTGTACAGCCCGCACCAGAAGGCGGCCTTCAGCGGCCGCAAGCTGTGAGGGGAACCGGCTGACGCCGCGCGAGGCGAGAAGAGAAGTCTCCGCGCGGCGCCCGCGTCTCAGCCGGCCAGGGCCGAGCGCTTCTTCTCCATCCCGTAGCCGTGGGGGTTCTTCACCTGCCAGCGCCAGGCGTCGCGCAGCATGCAGGTCAGGTCGCGCTCGGCGCGCCAGCCCAGTTCGCGCTCGGCCTTGCCGGGGTCGGCCCAGCACTGGGCGACGTCGCCGGGACGGCGGGCGGCGATGCGGTACGGCAGTGGCCGCCCGCTCACCCGCTCGAAGGCGCGGATCATCTCCAGCACCGAATGGCCGCGACCGGTGCCGAGGTTCCAGACCGACGCACCCGGGGTGTCCGCCAGCCGCTGCAGGGCCATGAGATGGCCGCGGGCCAGGTCGACCACGTGGATATAGTCGCGCACGCCGGTGCCGTCGGCGGTCGGGTAGTCGTCGCCGTAGACGCTCAGGCGCTTCAGCCGGCCGATGGCGACCTGCAGCATGTAGGGCAGCAGGTTGTTGGGGATGCCGTCGGGGTCTTCGCCGATCAGCCCGGAGGGATGCGCGCCGATGGGGTTGAAGTAGCGCAGGATGGCGATGGACCAGCGCGGATCGGACTGCGCCAGCCCCTTGAGGACGTTCTCCGCCATCAGCTTGGACTGGCCGTAGGGGTTGGTCGGGATGCCGGTGGGCGCGTCCTCGCGGATCGGCATGCTCACCGATTCGCCGTAGACGGTGGCGGAGGAGCTGAACACCAGGCGGAACACCCCGGCGCGGCCCATCGCCCGGCACAGGGCGATGCTGCCGGCGACGTTGGTCTCGAAGTAGCGCAGGGGTTCGCGCACGCTCTCGCCCACCGCCTTGAGCCCGGCGAAGTGCAGCACGGCCTCGATCGGATGCTGCTGGAACAGGCGGTCGAGCAGCCGGCGGTTGCGGACGTCGCCCTGGACGAACGCCAGACTTCGCCCGGCGAGCCGCTCCAGCCGCGGCAGCACCTGCGCCGAACTGTTGCACAGATTGTCCAGCACCAGCACCTCATGGCCGGCCCCGAGCAGCTCGAGGACCGCATGGGAGCCGATGTAACCCGCACCTCCGGTTACCAGGATCATGGTTACCTCCGAATGGGAGAGGACAGCGTTCGGTCCCCGCAGGCTACCGGCGGCGGTCGGCACAAGCCGCCGCTGCCGGCTGGCCGGGCAACCCCGCAAGACCGGGGGTGGCCGGGCGCCGGGGACCGGATTCGATCGGGCTGAAAGCGGATCGTCCACAGAAATACCGAGGACAGGCAGGCACAGGAGTTCCATGTCTTCCGCCGGGCTGCAGGGGCCGCCACCCCTGGGCTGTACGGGTGCCGAACCGGCCGGCGGGAGGGCCGGAACCGGCGCATCCGACGCCGGTCCACCTTCCCATTACCCGGCTCGGACGCCCACCGGGCGGTGCTGTCGAGCCGACTCCGGAGACCGGGAAACCGCCGCGGTCCGGCCCTGCGCCGCCGGTCGGCGACATTCCCCTACTGGGACGAGGTACGGCATGAGCTGGGCAGGCCCCTTCCAATACGATCTCGGCAAATCAGGCCGGCCGGCGCCGGCGCGGCAACGGAGCTACCCGGCGGACGCGCCCACCCTGCTGTGCCTGTCGCACCTGCGCTGGAGCTTCGTCTACCAGCGTCCGCAACACCTGATGACGCGCTTCGCCGAGGACTGGCCGGTGCTGTTCTTCGAGGAGCCGATCGCCAGCGAGCGCGCCGAACCCTGGCTGGAGGAGCGCGAGGAGGAAGGCGTGCGGGTGCTGGTGCCGCGCCTGCCGCCGGACTGCACCGCAGCGGCGGCGGAGGACGCCCAGCGGCGCCTGATCGACGACTACCTGGCGCGCAACCCGCCGGCACGCCTGCTGCTCTGGTACTACACGCCGATGGCGCTGGGCTTCAGCGAGCACCTGGAAGCCGCCGCGGTGGTCTACGACTGCATGGACGAGCTGTCCGCCTTCCTTGGCGCGCCGCCCGCGCTGATCGAGCGCGAGAACCGGCTGCTGGAGCGCGCCGACCTGGTGTTCACCGGCGGCTACAGCCTGTGGCAGGCCAAGTCCCGGCGGCACGCCAACGTCCACGCCTTCCCCAGCAGCGTCGACCTCGACCACTTCGCCCGCGCCCGCGAGGAGCAGTCGGACCCGCCCGACCAGGCGGAGATCCCGCACCCGCGCCTGGGCTTCTACGGGGTGATCGACGAGCGCTTCGACCTCGCCCTGCTCGACGAGGTGGCGCGGCGGCGGCCCGACTGGCAGTTCGTCATGCTCGGCCCGGTGGCGAAGATCGACCCGGCCCGGCTGCCGCGGCGGAACAACCTGCACTTCCTCGGCGGCAAGGTCTACGACGAGCTGCCGCGCTACCTGGCCGGCTGGGACGTGGCGCTGATGCCCTTCGCGCTGAACGACGCGACGCGCTTCATCAGCCCGACCAAGACCCCGGAATACCTGGCCGGCGGCCGCCCGGTGGTGTCCACGCCGATCGCCGACGTGGTGCGCGGCTACGGCGACAGCGGCCTGGTGCGTTTCGCCGCCAGCCCCACGGCGTTCGTCGGCGCCTGCGCCGCCGCCCTGGCCGATGCCCGCGATCGGGCTACCCTCTGCCGACGGGCCGACGCCCTGCTGGCCGGCATGTCCTGGGACGACACCCGGGCGCGGATGAAGGAGAGGATCGAATGGCTGATGAGCTGAGTTCACGTGGCGACTACGACTACCTGATCGTCGGCGCCGGCTTCGCCGGCAGCGTGCTGGCCGAGCGCCTGGCCGCGGGCCTGGGCAAGCGCGTGCTGCTGATCGACCGCCGCCCGCACATCGGCGGCAACGCCTACGACCAGCTCGACGACCACGGCATCCTGGTGCACCGCTACGGCCCGCACATCTTCCACACCAACGCACCGCGCATCGTCGAGTACCTGTCGCGCTTCACCGCCTGGCGGCCCTACGAGCACCGTGTGCTGGCCGAGGTGGACGGCCAGCGGGTGCCGATCCCGATCAACCGCACCACCCTCAACCGGCTCTACGGCCTCGAGCTGGACGAGCAGCAGGCGGGGGCCTTCCTCGCCGCCCGCGCCGAGCCGGTGGCCAAGATCCGCACCAGCGAGGACGTGGTGGTCAGCCAGATCGGCCGCGAGCTGTACGAGAAGTTCTTCCGCGGCTATACCCGCAAGCAGTGGGGCCTGGACCCGGCGCAGCTGGACCGCTCGGTGACCGCGCGGGTGCCGACCCGCACCGACGACGACGACCGCTACTTCACCGATTCCTTCCAGCAGATGCCGCTGCACGGCTACACGCGGATGTTCGAGCGGATGCTCGACCACCCCAACATCGAGGTCCGGCTGTCCACCGATCTCCGCCAGCTCGACCAGCAGGTGCGCTACCGGCAGATGGTCTACACCGGGCCGATCGACGAGTACTTCGGCCACTGCTACGGCCCCCTGCCCTACCGCTCGCTGCGCTTTCGCCACGAGACCCTGGACCGCGAGCAGCTGCAGCCGGTGGCGGTGGTCAACTACCCGGACGAGCAGGTGCCCTGGACGCGCATCACCGAGTACAAGCACCTCACCGGCCAGCGCCACGCCAAGACCAGCGTCACCTACGAGTACCCCTGCGCCGAGGGCGAGCCCTACTACCCGATCCCGCGGCCGGAGAACGCCGCGCTGTACAAGCGCTACCAGGAGCTGGCCGACGCCATTCCGAGGGTCACCTTCCTGGGCCGGCTCGGCACCTACAGGTACTACAATATGGACCAGGTGGTCGGCCAGGCCCTGGCGCTGTACCAGCGCATCGAGGCGGCCGAACCCGCCCCGCGGCGCGCGGCCGGCTCCGGCCGCGCCGCCCGAACCCGACGGCGCCCGTCCTGTCCGGGCAAGTGACCGCGCGGCGCCCGGCGCCAGCGCCTCATCCAACCAGAAGCAGCGGGATGCGATGTACCGACCCAGCCTGTTCGCCAGCTTCTTCCAGGGCGGCTTCGAGTGCTCCAGCCATCGTCGTCACGACGGCCGGCGCCTCGACCTGATCGCCGCCACCGGCCACGACCGCCATGCGGCCGCGGACTACGCCCTCATGGTCGAGCACGACCTGCTCACCGTGCGCGACGGCCTGCGCTGGCACCTGATCGAGCGCAGCCCCGGGGTCTACGACTGGTCGAGCTTCCTGCCCATGCTGCGGGCCTCCCGCCGGCTGGGCCTGCAGGTGATCTGGGACGTCTGCCACTATGGCTGGCCGGACGACCTGGACATCTGGCGGCCGGCCTTCGTCGAGCGCTTCGCGCGCTTCGCCGCCGCCGCCGCCCGGCTGCTGCGCGACGAGGGCGTCGAGCGGCCCTTCTACTCGCCGATCAACGAGATCTCCTACTGGGCCTGGGCCGGCGGCGACCAGGCGATGTTCAACCCCATGACCCGCGGCCGCGCCCAGGAACTCAAGCACCAGCTGGTGCGCGCCAACATCGCCGCGATCGAGGCGATCCGCACGGTCGAGCCGTGCGCCCGCTTCGTCCAGGTCGACCCGGTGATCCAGGTCCTGCCGCTGCCGGGCCGTCCGGAGAGTGGGGAAACCGCCGAGGCCCACCGCGTGGCCATGTACGAGGCCTGGGACCTGCTCACCGGGCGCGCCTGGCCGGGCCTGGGCGGGCGGCCCGAGTACCTGGACATCCTCGGCATCAACTATTACTCGGACAACCAGTGGTTTCTGGGCGGCGAGACCGTGCGCGTCGGCCATCCGGCCTACCGGCCGTTCCAGGGCATCCTCGCCGAGCTCTACCGGCGCTACCGCCGGCCGATCCTGATCGCCGAGACTGGTGCCGAGGGCGAGGCCCGCGCGCCCTGGCTGCGCTACGTCGCCGCGGAAACCTTCGCCGCCATGCAGCGCGACGTGCCGGTGGAAGGCATCTGCCTCTACCCGGTGCAGGACTACCCCGGCTGGAGCAACGAGCGGCACTGCCCGACCGGCCTGATCGGGGTGCCCGACAGCCATGGTCGGCGCGAACTCTACGTCCCGCTGCAGACCGAGCTGCTGGCCCGGCAGGCGGCGCTGGCGCGCCTGCTGGACGATCAACCGAACTCCCCCCATCACCTGCCATGAATCCCAAACCCAAGAAGACCGCCACCCGGCGCAAGCCCAAGCCGCTGATCCTCCCCGGCCAGCCGGTGCCCTTCCTCTGGCGCTACCTGCGCCTGCGGCCCTGGCACTTCGGCTTCATGTTCCTGCTGATCTTCTCCGCCTCCAGCTGCGCGGTGGCGGTGCAGTACGGCATGAAGCTCCTGGTCGACGCCCTGGCCAGCAACGACCGCCAGCACGCCGACGTGTGGACGCCGCTGGCTTTGTTCCTCACCCTGATCGTCGCCGAGAACGGCCTCTGGCGCATGAGCGGCTGGCTCGGCTGCCGCACCGTGGTGTCGAGCTGCGTGGACATCCGCGTCGAGCTGTTCCGCTACCTCACCGGCCACCCGATGCGCTACTTCAACGAGCACTTCGCCGGCGCCCTGGGCAACCGCATCACCGCCACCGGGATGGCCGCGGGCAACCTCTACGGCGGCTTCGCCTGGAAGATCATGCCGCCTCTGGTGGACTTCTTCGGCGCGGTGGTGGTGCTGTTCACCGTCGACTGGCGCATGGCCGTGTCGCTGATCGTCGCGGTGCTGCTGGTGGCCATCCTGATCACCGCCTACGGCATCCGCGGGCGGACCAAGCACCAGCGCTACGCCGCCCAGGCCGCCCAGGTCGGCGGCGAGCTGGTGGACGCGGTGTCCAACGTCTGGACCATCAAGGCCTTCTCCGCCCGCGACCGCGAGAGCGACCGCCTGGCGCAGAGGATCGGCCGCGAGGCGCGCGCCCACCGCGGCAGCTGGATGTACATGGAGAAGACCCGCGTGCTGCACGACGTCTGCCTGTCGCTGATGGCCGCCGGCATGCTGGTCTGGGCCATCCTGCTGTGGCGCGCCGGCAGCGTCACCGCCGGCGACGTGGTGCTGGTCAGCACCCTGACCTTCCGCATCCTCAACGGCTCGCGCGACCTGGCCCTGGCCCTGGTGGACGCCGTGCAGCAGCTCGGCGCCATCGCCGACACCCTGCGCGTGATCGTCCGTCCCCACGACCTGAAGGACACCCACCTGCCGCTGCCGGAGGTGGACGGCACCATCGACCTGATCGACGTGAGCTACAGCTACCCGGACGGCCGCCAGGTGTTCAGCCACCTCAACCTGCACATCCCGGCCGGGCAGAAAGTCGGCCTGGTCGGCCCCAGCGGCGCCGGCAAGTCGACCCTGGTGCAGCTGATCCAGCGCCTGGACGACGTCAGGGAGGGCTGCATCCTGATCGACGGCCACGACATCCGCCAGGTCAGCGTCGACAGCCTGCGCCAGATGATCGCCGTGGTGCCGCAGGAGACCGCCCTGTTCGCCCGCAGCATCCGCGAGAACATCCGCTACGGCCGGCCGGACGCCAACAACCGCGAGGTCGAGGAGGCGGCGCGGCTGGCCTACTGCGACAGCTTCATCCGCGAGCTGCGCTACGGCTACGACACCCATGTCGGCGAACGCGGCGCGCGCCTCTCCGGCGGCCAAAGGCAGCGCCTGGGGATCGCCCGGGCCTTCCTCAAGGACTCGCCGATCCTGATCCTCGACGAGGCCACCTCGGCCCTCGACACCCGCTCCGAGGCGGAGATCCAGGTGGCCCTGGCCGACCTGGTGCGCGGCCGCACGGTGCTGGCGGTGGCGCACCGGCTGTCCACCGTGGCCAACTTCGACCGCATCCTGGTGCTGCAGGGCGGCAGGATCGTCGAGGACGGCCCGCCGGCCGAGCTGCTCAAGCGCGACGGCCTGTACGCTGCGCTGTGGAAGATGCAGGCCCACGGCTTCATGCACGACCCGGAGCTGCCGCCGGAGGTGCACTGAGATGCGCCGCGAGCCGGTGGATTCCTCCTGCCTGCGCGCCCTGGGCTACGACGAGCAGAGCCGGGTGCTGGAAGTGGAGTTCCACAGCGGCGGGCTCTACCGCTTCGAACAGGTGCCGCCGGAGGCGGTGCGCGCGCTGCGCGCGGCCAACTCCCTGGGCCGCCACTTCAACCGCGTGTTCAAGACCTATGCTTTCCCCTACCGCCGCCTCGACCGCGGCTGAACCCCACGCACCGGAGAAGGCCATGTCCGACCACCACACCTACAAGAAGATCGAGCTCGTCGGCTCCTCGCGCAGTAGCATCGAGGAGGCCATCGACAACGCCCTGGCCGAGGCCGCCAAGACCCTGTCGCACCTGGAATGGTTCGAGGTGATCGACACCCGCGGCCACGTGGTCGACGGCAAGGTCGGACACTACCAGGTCACCCTGAAGGTGGGCTTTCGCATCGCCGACAGCTGACGTTCCTGCCGTGCCGGCCGGGCGGTCGCCCAGGCTCCGTTTTTCTGGTTTAGCCTCAACGTCTTACCCGCCGCCGGCGGCTCAAGGAGCGCTCCATGCCACGCTTGGCAGACACCCCCTTTTCCGTCCTCGAACTGGCGCCGATCCGCGACGACGGCGGCCCGGCCGAGGCCCTGCACAACGCCCTGGTGCTCGCCCGTTATGCGGACATGCTCGGCTTCACCCGGTTCTGGGTGGCCGAGCACCACAACATGCCGGGCATCGCCAGTTCGGCCACCGCCGTGCTGGTCGGCCACCTCGCCGCCGGTACCACGCGCATCCGCGTCGGCTCCGGCGGCATCATGCTGCCCAACCATGCGCCGCTGGTGATCGCCGAGCAGTTCGGCACCCTCGCCACCCTCTATCCGGGGCGCATCGACCTGGGCCTCGGCCGCGCGCCGGGCTGCGACCCGCTCACCGCCCGCGCCCTGCGCCGCGACCGCCTGGGCAGCGCCGACGACTTCCCGCAGGACGTGGAGGAGCTGCAGCGCCTGCTCGGCCCGGCGCAACCCGACCAGCCGGTGATCGCCATGCCCGGGGTCGACACCAACGTGCCGATCTGGCTGCTCGGCTCCAGCCTGTTCAGCGCCCGGCTGGCGGCGCAGAAGGGCCTGCCCTTCGCCTTCGCCTCGCACTTCGCGCCGCGCTACCTGCACGAGGCGCTGCGCGTCTACCGGGAGAACTTCCGCCCCTCGCCGGCGCTGGACAAGCCCTACGTGATGCTCGGCGTGCCGATGGTCGCCGCGCCGACCGACGAGGAGGCCGAGTTCCTCGCCACCACCCTCTACCGCCGCGTGCTGGCGCTGATCCGCGGGCAGAGCACGGTGCTGCGCCCGCCGGTGGAGTCCATGGCCGGCCAGTGGCTGCCCCACGAGAAGGAGGCGGTCGGCGAATTCCTCGGCCTGGCGGTGGTCGGCAGCCCGGAGAAGGTCCGTGCGCGCCTGGGGGTGATCCTCGAGCAGACCGAAGCCGACGAGCTGATCTTCACCTGCGACCTCTACGAACAGGCCGACCGCCTGCGCGCCTTCGAGATCCTCGCCGGCTTTCGCTGAGAAGCGGCCCGCGATCCGCCCCGCGTCGGGCGCGCCTACGGGCACCGAAGCCCGGCCCTGCGGCCTTTGCCGCCAGGGCCGCCGTAGGAGCCGATTCATCGGCGATCCCCGTCACTGCCCAGGCATCGCGAATGAATTCGCTCCCACCGGAACGTTGCCGACGGCTCAGCGCCCCGGACCGGCGCCGGCCCGTTCGGTCGCGGCGGTGGAGGTCGGCGTCAGCAGGTCGCGGCAGTCCACCAGGCGGGCCGGCCGGAAGACCTCGAGCAGGTAGTCGCGCAGCTCCGGGTCGACGCTCGGCTGGTAGACCTTCTCCGGGGCGAGCAGGGATTTGCGGAAATTCCAGTCGACGACGTAGCTGCCGCTGAGCGCGGCATCGAAGGCGGCGCGGCTGGGGAACGGGGTGAAATCGAGGACGCAGCGCTGGTCGGCGTGCATCTGCACCCGGGCGAGGAACTGGGGCAGGGATTCCCGCCGCTCGTAGGGCGCCATGCCGGGGAGCAGCAGCTTCACCCCGTCGCCGTAATAGAGGTAGACATCGGCCACCACGTTCGGCCCCAGCGACGGCACACCGAAGACGAAGACCACCCGGGCGTCGGTCGCCGGGCGCAAGCGGTAGTCGGCCAGGCCCGCCCAGGGCGCCTGGAAGGTGCCGCTGCGCAGGGCCTGCAACGCCTGCGGCAGCAGCGAGCCGTGCAGCACCAGTATGGAAAACAGCCCGCAGGCCAGGAGGCCGATCACCGGCTGGCGGTCTTGCTCCCGGTTGCGCAGCCAGAGCCCGGCCAGCGCGGCCATGACGAACACCACGCCGTAGCCGAGGGTGCGCGAGCCGAACAGGTCGAACTGGGTGGACACCCGCAGGCCGTAGGCCACGAGCAGGTAGCCGATGCCGCAGAGCAGCAGGAACAGACAGGCGCGGTCGGCCGGCTCCCCGCTGCTGCCGGCGAAGCGCACGGCACGGAAGGACAGGGCGAGGAACACCAGGAAGGACGCCGCCACCGCCAGCGCGTTCTTGGCCAGCGCCTGCACGAAGACCAGCGAGAGGTAGGCCAGGGACTCCGGCGCCGGTATCCGCTCGAGGCCCGAGCCGTAGCCGGTGACGGCGGCGTTGAAGCTGTAGTAGCCGAAGAAGAACGCGCCGGCGACCAGGAAGGCCGGCAGCGACTTCAGCGCGACGCGCCGGCCGAAGGCCAGCCAGGTGGCGAGGAACAGGACCGAGGCGAAGGGGCCGAAGAAATAGCGCGACAGGCAGCCGATCAGCAGGAACAGCGACAGCAGGACCGCGTAGCCGTAGCCCCGCTCCTGCCGGGCCAGGCGCGCCACGCAGAACAGGGTGCCGCAGCAGGCGAAGAGGAACAGGTTCTCCGACCAGGTGTAGCGGTACAGGTGCAGGGTCAGCGGGTTGAGCACGGCCAGGGCGGCCGCCGGCAGGTTGCGCAGGGCGTCGGCCAGCAGCAGGAAGCCCCCGGAGAGCAGCAGGAAGTTGACGAGCTTGCTGCCGACCAGCAGGCTGCCGATGTCCGCCGACGGCGCGCTCAGGGCGATGGCCATGGGGTAGCCGCAGGGGAACACGGCGAAGTACTCCCCGGACAGCGAACAGCCATGGCCCTGGCGCAGGGCCTGGGCCACGTGCAGGTACTTCCAGGAATCCGGGGTGATGAAGCCGAAGGCCGCGGCGAGCAGGGCCGTCAGCAGCAGGATCAGGATCACCGTCAGGTAACAGAGCACTCGTGCGCGGGTCATCTTGCTTCCCTCCCGATCGTGGATGGGCCCGGGCGCCGGACCGCCCCTCACCGGCCGGACCGGCTGCCCGATAGCGCCAGGACACCGATCCCCACGGCGAACCATAGGGTCGCCAGACGGATCAGCACGGTCGCGGCGATGGCGTCGGCCGCGGCCATGCCCTGCCACGCCAGCAGGGCGACCATCACCGCCTCGGCGCCGCCCAGGCCGCCGGGCATGAAGCTCAGGGCGCCGGCGAGCATGGCCAGGGCGTAGACGAAGAGCGCGAAGGCCAGCGGCACCTGCGCGCCCATCCCGCGCAGCACCCCGTAGAAGGCCAGGGCCTCGGCGCCCCAGGCGAGCAGACCGAGCAGCGTGGCGGCCAGCAGCAGGCCGGGCCGGTGGCAGCGCCGCGCCGCCTGCAGGACCCAGAGGGCCTGGCGAGTCAGCGTGGCCAGCCGCCCCGACGTCCCGCCCAGCGGCGCCAGCAGCCGCTCCAGCAGGCGGCCCTGGCTCAGGGCCGCCAGACAGACCAGCCCTAGGACCAGGCCGGCGACGATCAGCGGCCGGGCGTCCGGATGGCGGCCGAGGCCGAACAGGGCCAGCAGCGCCACGGCGCAGAGATCGGACAGGCGCTCGCTGAAGAAGGCGGCGAAGCTCTGCGCGTAGGGCACCCCCCAGGGCTTGAGCAGCACCCCGCGCAGGGCCTCGCCGGCCTTGCCGGGGGTGGTGGTCAGGGCGAAGCCGGCCAGGTAGATGCGCAGGCTCGGCCGCCACGCCAGCCTCTGGCCGAGGGCGCCGAGGTAAAGCTGCCAGCGCAGGAAGCGCAGCCCGTAGTTGGCCAGCGCCAGCAGCAGGGCCAGGCCGATGCCGGAGGCGCCGACCCGGGCCGCCGCACGGACGACCTCCGCCCAGCCGCCCCACAGGGAGAAGCCCAGGTAGCCGGCGGCCGCCAGCAGCACCGAGAGGATCAGGGCGCGGTAGCGCCAGCCGGAGAGGTGCAGGGCCTGGCTCACAGGTTCAGCCTCTTGAACAGCGGCTGCGGGATGCTGCGGATGGCCAGCATGATCGGCGCCCAGAAGCCCGGCGCGTAGAGGGTCGAGCTGCCGCGCTCGATGCGCGAGACGATGCGCCGGGCGACCTGCTCGGGGCTCGCCAGCAGCGCCGCCGGCAGCGGCAGGCCGCGGGTCATGGGCGTGTCGACGAAGCCCGGCTTGATCGTGACCACCTGCACCCCGGCCCGGAACAGCCGCGCCCGCAGCCCTTCGCAGAAGGTCGAGACCGCCGCCTTGGCCGCGCCATAGAGGTAGTTGGAGGGACGCCCACGGTCGCCGGCCACCGAGGAGATCACCGCCAGGGTGCCGCAGCCCTGGGTCTCCAGCTGGCCGGCCAGGCGGATCAGCAGGGCGACGACCGAGCCGCCGTTGTTGGCGAACTCCCGCATGGCCAGCGCCACGTCCTGCTCGCAGGCCTTCTGGTCGGGCAGCGTGCCGTGGGCGATCAGGGCCAGATCGATCTGCCCCAGGCTTTCCAGGCAGCGTTCGAGCATGGCCGGATGGGCGTCCAGATCGGTGGCGTCCATCCGGTAGGTGGTCACCGCCGCGGCACCGCGGGCGCGCAGGTCGGCGGCGGTCTGCTCGAGCTTCTCCGGGTTGCGCCCGACCAGGAAGAAGGCGTCGCCCTGCGCCGCCCAGAGACGGGCGCAGGCCGCCGCGATGGTGGAAGTGGCGCCGATGATCAGGATGTTCTTCATGTCAGTACCAGTGGATGCGGAATTTCCGCTCGGGGTTGTCCTGGCGATAGCGCTGCAGCACGCCCTGCAGCTTCCCCGCGGCAGCGGCGTCGGTGGCGTAGAGGGCCACGGTGTCGCTGGCCGCGGAGACCCTCGGGATGGTCAGCCGGAGCTCGGCCACCTTGATCCAGTCGGCCGGCCGCTGCGGGAACCAGGCGTCGTAGACGAAGGCGTACCGGACGCCCTTGGCCGCCATCAGCCGCCCGATCCACTCCGCGCCCGCTCCGGACTGGCGCAGCCTGAGCGCCTCCAGGCTGCCGAGGCCCCACAGGTCGAGGACGTAGCGCTGCGAGCGCAGCGAAACGAGGCCGAGGTCGTTCACCGCCACCGGCTCGTCCAGCCGCCGGACGATGTCGGCCGTGGCGTACTGCTGGTTGTGGATGGCCGCGGAGGCGAACGGCGTGCTCAGGGTGGCGTAGACCAACCCGGCGAAGGCCACCGGCAGCAGGCCGAAGGCCACTGCGGCGCGCCGGCCGTCGAGACGGCTGACGGCGACGTAGACGAAGAAGATTCCGACGAAGGTCAGCCAGTAGATCTCGTAGCGCCCGCCCATCCGCCCGAAGAACAGGTGCAGGAAGGTCGCAGAGAGCAGCAGCAGCACCAGGGCCCGCCGCCGGTGCAGGTAGGCGCAGAGCAGCAGCACGGCCAGCACCAGCCAGCCGTACTTCTTGAACTGCTCGACGGCGTTGAAGACCACGGACGAGACGCCGTGGGTATCCAGCTTCAGCAGCACGGAGGAAGGCAGGTAGCCGAGCCCCAGGTGCCGGAGGAACAGCGAGAAGAGCGCGACCGCCAGCGCCAGCAGCGCGCCGACGACGACCGGCTTCGCCCCCTCCCCCTTCAGGACCAGGTAGGCCAGGGTAGGAACGGAAACGGCCAGCCCTTCGTAGCGGACCAGCGGCAGCACGAGCAGCGCCAGGTAGAGGGAGAAGGCCGGCGCGCGCCCCTGGAACTCCCGGCCGATGACGCCCCGGGCGATGAGCGCGACCAGCAGGATCTGCAGGCTGTGCTCCATGCCGCTGAAGATCAGCCCGTAGAAGTTGGTCGCGAGCAGGCAGCCGCCCAGGATGACGATCCGCCAGCGGTGGCCGACGTCGCGCAGCAGGTCGTCGAGGATCAGCAGGGTGCCGAAGGCGAACGCCAGGTTCAGCAGCAGCGGCGCGTACTCCACGGCGGCGTCGCCCAGCGCGGCGAACGGCGCCAGCAGGAACGGCCAGAGGATGCTGGAGGACGGCGCCGAGTACTCGTCGGCGTTGATGCCGTAGTGCCCGGCGAAGATGTTCTTCGCCAGCTTGATGTGGATGTAGGGGTCGTCCAGGGTGTAGACCAGCTCGCCGCCGTTGCTCAGCAGCATGGAGGCGAACAGCGCCGCCACCGGGATCAGGAAGAGGAACACCACGACCGGGGCGGATGCCCGCACCCGGCCGAGCGCGCTGCGGATTGCCTGGTTCATTGCCGGGTCACCCTTTGCCAGAAGCGGGACTCGAGGGTCGGGTCGCGCAGCGCCTCCAGCCGCTCCCAGGCCGGGTAGGCGCGGCGGAAGTCGCTGCCGCTCATGTGCGCGTCCTTGGCCGGGTAGAGCCGTCCGCCGGCCTCGCGGACGATGGCGTCCAGGCGGGCGAACAGCCGCCCGAGCGCGGCGCGCTGCGGGAAGTCCAGCGCCAGCGAGGTGCCCGGCAGCGGGAAGGACAGCAGCCCCGGCGAGGGGACGTCGCCGCAGCGCTTGAGCACGGCGAGGAAGGAGCCCTGCCCGGACTCGCCGATGGCCCGCAGCAGCTCGCCCACCGCCGGCTCGGCGCCGGCCTCGGGGATCACGCACTGGTACTGCTGGAAGCCCGGCCGGCCGTAGATGCGGTTCCAGTTCAGCAGGCGGTCCAGCGGGTAGAAGAACGGCTGGTAGCCGCAGCGCAGGCGGCTCGGCGCGGCCGGCTGGCGGCGCCAGTGCAGCTCGTTGAAGGCGCGCAGGGACAGGCGGTTGATCAGCGACACCGGCGGCGTCAGCGGCACCCGCAGCCGGGTCGGCTCCTCCACCTCCAGACGGCCGTAGCGGGCGTGCTCGCCGACGCTGTAGATCCCGCGGCCGGTGCGGCTGCCGCAGGCCAGGCAGTCGATCCAGGCGACGCCGTACTCGTGCCGCTCGTCCAGTTCGGCGGACAGGGCGAAGAACTCGGCGAGGCCGCCGAAGCGCTGCTGCCGGCCTTCGATGCGGCTGGCGCGGATCGGGATCAGGCGGATCTCCGCCCAGACGATCACCCCGGTCAGGCCCAGGCCTCCGACGGTGGCGGCGAACAGCTCGGGGTTCTCCCCGGGCGAGCAGGTCAGCAGTCCCTCGCCGTGGCGCAGCAGGCCGAAGCGCAGCAGCTGGCTGCCGAAGGTGCCGCGCCGATGGTGGTTCTTGCCGTGCACGTCGTTGGCGATGGCGCCGCCCAGGGTGGCGAACTGGGTGCCCGGGGTGACCGCCAGGAACCAGCCGCGGGGAATGGCTGCGGCGAGGACTTCGCCCAGGGTCGCGCCGGCCTCGGCGCGGACCACCCCGGCCTGCCAGTCGGCCTCGATGAGGCGGTTCAGGCCGCGGGCCTGCAGCACGTGGTCGCTGGCCGCCAGGCAGCTGTCGCCGTAGCTGCGGCCGTTGCCGAAGGCCAGGGTGCTGCCCTGGCTGCGGACCAGCCGTTCCAGGGCGGCCGCCAGCTCGTCGCGCCAGTGGCAGGCGTGCCCGGTCTGCGGCAGGCGGGGATAGCGGCCCCAGGAATAGAGCGGCCCGCTCATGTCGCCGCCCAGAACACCAGGCCGAACAGCGCGCAGACCATCAGGCTGACTCGGTCGCGCACGGCGAACAGCACCGGGTCCTCGTGCATCAGGCCGCGGAAGGTGATCATCCACACCCGGGTGATCCAGAACAGCAGCAGCGGACAGGCCAGCCAGAGCAGAAACGGCCGGGAATAGAGCGCGGCGGTGGTCTGGTCCTGGGTGTAGAGCGCCAGCACCATCACCGCCATGTAGCCGGAGGCGGCGCCCAGGGTGGAGAACATCTCCAGGTCGTCCGGCGAGTAACCGCGCCCGCCGGTCCGCCCACTGCGCCCCTGACGCCGCGCCTCGCGCAGCTCGGCGTAGCGCTTGACCATGGCCAGGCTGAGGAAGATGAAGGTGGCGAAGGCCAGCATCCAGAAGGTCAACGCCAGGCCGAGGGCCGCCGCCCCGGCGACGATGCGCAGGGTGTAGAGCAGCGCCAGGACGATCACGTCCACCGCCATGCGCCGCTTCAGCGCCAGCGAATAAGCCAGGGTCAGCCCGTAGTAGGCCAGCAGCACGCCGGCGAACGCCCAGGGCAGCAGCCAGAGGGCGCCGGCGAAGGCCAGCCCGAGCAGCAGTGGGAAGGCTACCAGTCCGGACTCGATGGACAGCCGCCCGGCGGCGAACGGCCGGTGGCGCTTGGCCTCGTGTCGGCGGTCGTCGGCCAGGTCGAGCAGGTCGTTGAGCAGGTAGACGCTGGAGGCGCACAGGCCGAAGCAGAGGAAGGCCAGCAGGGCCTGCCAGATCAGCGCCAGGTTGCCCAGCTGGTGCGCCGCCAGCAGCGGCACGAAGATCAGCAGGTTCTTCGCCCACTGGTGCAGGCGCATCGCCCGCAGCCAGTCGCGCAGCCTTGCCGGGTTCGAGCGGATCACCCGCTCGACGTTGCCGCGGGCCTTGGCGCGGCGCTCGACCCCGCTCTCCGGGTTGATCACGTAGGCCTGGCGGGCCGCCGCCCAGACCGGGATGTCGTCGCGGGAGTTGCCGGCGTAGTCGAAACCGCCCTCGCCGTAGTGCTCGACCAGCAGGTCGCGCTTGCGCCGGGCCGACAGGTTGAGGTCGGCGCGGGTGGCCAGCACCTGGTCGAACAGCTTGAGGTGCTCGGCGATGCGCTCGGCCAGGCTGTGATGGCAGGCGGTGGCCAGCACCACGGTGCGCCCGGCGCGGCGCTCGGCCTCGATCAGTTCGATCACCGCCGGATCGTAGGGCAGCACGCTGACGTCCAGCTGGGTGGCGCAGGCCAGGTTTTCCTTCAGCGCCGCCTTGCCCCGGGCCAGCCAGGCGACCGGCTTGAGCAGGCGCAGCGGCTGGCTGCGCACGAAGGCCATGCCGGTTTCCAGCAGCAGATTGGAGCGAAGCAGCGTGCCGTCGAGATCGACGACCAGGGGTGGGATAGCCATGGCGACACTTCCCGGAATGTGCCGGTATCCCTTCCAGCGGGTGAATCCAGGAAAGCCTACGAACGAAAGTCGGGACTGCGGCGCACTCTCAGGCTTTCAACGCCTTAAAAGTAATACCGAATGGGGGGATTGCGACCTCTCCTGACCAAAGGCACGGCTGGCAGCGGGCCAGAACAGGAAAAAAAAAGGGAGCCTTTCGGCTCCCGAAACTTACCGCCTTGAAAAACTCGGGGGATACGCCGGCCTCAGCCGGCGATCTCGATCAGCACCTCGCCCGGGTTGACCCGGTCGCCCTTGGCCACGTGGACCGCCTTGACGGTGCCGGCGATCGGCGCTTGCACCTCGGTCTCCATCTTCATCGCTTCGGTGATCAGCACCGCCTGGCCGGCCTTGACCGTGTCGCCTTCCTTGACCAGGACGTCGACGATGTTGCCCGGCATGCTGGTGCTGACGTCGCCCGGCGCGCTGGCCTGCTTGCGCTTGCCGGTGCCACCGGCGACGAACTCGTTGAGCGGCTCGAACACCACCTCTTCCGGCACGCCGTCGATGGACAGGAAGAAGTGACGCTTGCCCTCGCCGCGGATGCCGACGCCGGTGATGTCAACCCGGTAGCTCTCGCCGTGCACGTCGATGACGAACTCGGTCGGCACGCCCTCGCGGGAGGCGCTGGCGCCCGGGGTCGGGATCGGCAGCAGGGCCTCGGGCTGCAGGGTGCCGGCCTCGCGCTCCTCGAGGAACTTGCGGCCGATGTCGGGGAACATGGCGTAGGTCAGCACGTCCTCCTCGCTCTTGGCCAGCGCGCCGATCTCGGTGCGCAGGCGGGCCATTTCCGGCTTGAGCAGGTCGGCCGGACGCACGTCGATGACCTCCTCGCTGCCGATGGCCTGGAAGCGCAGGTGCTCGTTGACCTCGCCTGGGGCACGGCCGTAGCGGCCCTGCAGGTACAGCTTGACCTCGTTGGTGATGGTCTTGTAACGCGCGCCGGCGAGCACGTTGAACACCGCCTGGGTGCCGACGATCTGCGAGGTCGGGGTGACCAGCGGCGGGAAGCCGAGATCGGCACGCACCTTCGGGATCTCCTCGAACACCTCGTTGATGCGGTGCAGGGCGCCCTGCTCCTTCAGCTGGTTGGCCAGGTTGGACATCATGCCGCCCGGCACCTGGTTGACCTGCACGCGGGTGTCGATGCCGGTGAACTCGCTCTCGAACTGGTGGTACTTCTTGCGCACGTTGTAGAAGTACAGGCCGATCTCCTGCAGCAGCTCCAGGTCCAGACCGGTGTCGTAGGGGGTGCCGCGCAGGGCGGCGACCATCGACTCGGTGCCCGGGTGGCTGGTGCCCCAGGCGAAGCTGGAGATGGCGGTGTCGATGTGGTCGGCGCCGGCTTCCACGCCCTTGAGCTGGCACATGGCGCCCAGGCCCGCGGTGTCGTGGGTATGGAGGAACACCGGCAGGTCGATCTCGGCCTTCAGCGCGCCGACCAGTTCGGCGGTGGCGAAGGGAGTCAGGAGGCCGGCCATGTCCTTGATGGCGATCGAGTCGACGCCCTTCTCCTGCATGCGCTTGGCCAGCTCGACGAACGAGGCGGTGGTGTGCACCGGGCTGGTGGTGTAGCTGATGGTGCCCTGGGCGTGCTTGCCGGCGGCCTTGACCGCCTCGATGGCGGTACGCAGGTTACGCACGTCGTTCATCGCGTCGAAGATGCGGAACACGTCGATGCCGTTGACCGCGGCCTTGGCAACGAAGGCCTTGACCACGTCGTCGCTGTAGTGGCGATAGCCGAGCAGGTTCTGCCCGCGCAGGAGCATCTGCAGGCGGGTGTTGGGCAGCGCGGCGCGCAGCTTGCGCAGACGCTCCCACGGGTCTTCCTTGAGGAAGCGCACGCAGGCGTCGAAGGTGGCGCCGCCCCAGACTTCCAGGGACCAGAAGCCGACTTTGTCCAGCTTGTCGCAGATCGGCAGCATGTCCTCAAGGCGCATGCGGGTGGCGATCAGCGACTGGTGGGCGTCACGCAGGATGGTGTCGGTGACGTGGATCTTCTTGTTCATTCAGCAATCCTCTTGGCCAGCGGCGGGTTAGAGCCCGGCATGGGCGGCGATGGCGGCGGCGATGGCCAGAGCCAGCTCGCCAGGCCTGCGCTTGATCGAGTAGTTGAGCAGTTCCTGGTGTTCGTCGACGAAACTGGTGTTGAACTGCCCGCTGCGGAAATCCGGGTTGCGCAGGATCTCCTGGTAGTAGGGCGCGGTGGTCCTCACACCCTGCACGCGCATGTCGTCCAGGGCGCGCGCGCCGCGGGCCAGAGCCTCTTCCCAGGTCAGCGCCCAGACGATCAGCTTCAGGCACATGGAGTCGTAGTACGGCGGAATGGTGTAGCCGGTGTAGATCGCCGTGTCGGTGCGCACGCCGGGGCCGCCCGGAGCGTAGTAGCGGGTGATCTTGCCGAAGCTGGGCAGGAAGTTGTTCTTCGGGTCCTCGGCGTTGATCCGGAACTGCAGGGCGTAGCCGCGGTACTGGATGTCCTCCTGCTTGACCGACAGCGGCAGGCCGGAGGCGATGCGGATCTGTTCGCGGACGATGTCGATGCCGGTGATTTCCTCGGTGATGGTGTGCTCCACCTGGACCCGGGTGTTCATCTCCATGAAGTACACCTCGCCCTCGGCGAGCAGGAACTCCACGGTGCCGGCGTTCTCGTAGCCCACCGCCTTGGCCGCCTTGACCGCCAGCTCGCCGATGTAGGCGCGCTGCTCGGGGGTCAGCTGCGGGCTCGGGGCGATCTCGATGAGCTTCTGGTTGCGGCGCTGGATCGAGCAGTCGCGCTCGAACAGGTGCACGGTGTTGCCGAAGCTGTCGGCCAGCACCTGGGCCTCGATGTGCTTCGGGTTGACGATGCACTTCTCGAGGAACACCTCGGCGCTGCCGAAGGCCTTGGTCGCCTCGGAGATCACCCGCGGGTAGGCGTGCTCCAGCTCCTCGACGCTGTTGCAGCGGCGGATGCCGCGGCCGCCGCCGCCGGAGGTGGCCTTGAGCATCACCGGATAGCCGATGCGCTCGGCCTCGCGCAGGGCCTCGGCCAGATCGGCGACGTTGCCCTCGGTGCCGGGGGTGCAGGGCACGCCGGCGGCGATCATGCTGCGCCGCGCCTCGGTCTTGTCGCCCATGCGGCGGATCACCTCGGCGCTCGGGCCGACGAACTTGATCCCGCGCTCGGCGCAGATTTCCGCCAGTTCGGCGTTCTCGGAGAGGAAGCCGTAGCCGGGATGCAGCGCATCGCAGCCGGCCTCCACCGCCAGGTTGACCAGCTTGCGCGGGTTCAGGTACCCGGCGAGGGGGTCTTCGCCGATGCTGTAGGCCTCGTCGGCACGTTTGACGTGCAGGGCCTGGCGGTCGGCTTCGGAATAGACGGCCACCGAGCGGATGCCCATCTCGGCGCAAGCGCGCACGATGCGGACGGCAATCTCTCCTCGGTTGGCGATTAACAGTTTCTTGATCACTGGGGCTGCCCTCACTGGAAGCTAGGCGACCGAGCGGTCGGTCG
This sequence comes from Azotobacter bryophylli, assembly GCF_042643485.1. NCBI lineage: Bacteria > Pseudomonadati > Pseudomonadota > Gammaproteobacteria > Pseudomonadales > Pseudomonadaceae > Azotobacter > Azotobacter bryophylli. Next base: position 229,089 of record NZ_JBHRSJ010000029.1, read on the forward strand.
ACGCGGACCGAGACCTGCGTCCGGCTGCTCTATCACCCTACCCCGCGTGAGCGATTAACCAAAATCAATAATTATTGGGTTGGCTATTAGCAAAAGCTTATAGTTGACGAAAAACCGCTCACCGAGGGCCTTTGCATGCGTAAGTCGCTGATGCGCATCACCCTGCGCCAGCTGCAGATCTTCCGCGCGGTCTGCGAGAGCCGCTCCTACAGCCGCGCCGCCGAGGAGATGGCGCTGACCCAGCCGGCGGTCAGCCTGCAGATCCGCCAGCTCGAGGAGCTGATCGACCAGCCGCTGTTCGAGTACGTCGGCAAGAAGCTCTACCTGACCGAGGCGGCCGAGGCGCTGATGCGCGCCAGCGCGGACCTGTTCGGCCGCCTGGAGAGCCTCGACATGCAGCTCTCCGACCTGCGCGGCTCGCTGAAGGGCCAGCTGCGCCTGGCGGTGGAATCCAGCGCCAAGTACTTCGTCCCGCACCTGTTCGCCGCCTTCCGCCGCCAGCACCCGGAAGTCAGCCTGCAGCTGACCGTGGTGAACCGCGCCCAGGTGATCAAACGCCTGGGCGACAACCGCGACGACCTGGTGATCATGTCCCTGGTCCCCCAGGACATGGCCCTGGAGTTCCTGCCCTTCCTCAACAACCCGATCGTCGCCGTGGCGCCGCCCGAGCATCCGCTGTGCCACCTGGCCAGGCTGAGCCTGGGCGACCTGACCGACTACCCGCTACTGGTCCGCGAGCCCGGCTCCGGGACGCGCAAGGCCTGCGAGGAATACTTCCAGCAGAAGCGCGCGCACTTCGCCCAGACCGTCGAGGTGACTTCGCTGGACGCCCAGAAGGAGTCCGTGCTGGCCGGCCTGGGCCTGGCCCTGCTGCCACGCCACGGGGTGAACCTGGAATTGGCCACCGGCCTGCTCCGCGAGCTGCCGGTGGAGGAGCTGCCGCTCTACCGCAGCTGGTGCCTGGTGCACGCCAAGGGCAAGCGCCTGAGCCCGGTGGCCCAGGCGTTCCAGACCTTCATCCGCGAGGAGCGCGCCCAGATCAGCGCGCTCGCGGGTCGCTTCGCAGGGAAGATTCCCGAGAAAACTGCAGCGAACTAGCGAGGATGTGATCGGGATAGTCATCGATCTCTCCATGCAACCGCCGCTGCTCGTCGTACTGCTCGATGGCCCGACGGAAGTGCATCCGGCGCTGGTCCTGGAGCTTGCGGCGAGCCTTGGAATCGAGGGGATGGAGATAATACGGGGCGCTTTCCTGGTGGCGGGACATGAGAGTCTCCCCGGTCGGGATGGGAGCTCTAGCATGGCCGCCGGGGCATGACGCTTTCGCGTCAGCCCGATGAAGCGATGATGATGCGGCGCCTCAGTCTTCCTGCACCTTGAGCGTCTTCGGCGACAGCCGCAGGCTGCGCAGGCTGCGCTTGACGCTCTTGAGGTGCTTGACCAGGCTCGGACCGCGGGCCATGGCCACGCCCATGGCGAGCACGTCGATCACCACCAGATGGGCGATCCGCGAGGTCAGCGGAGTGTAGACGTCGGTGTCCTCGTGCACGTCGATCGCCACGTTGATGTCCGCCAGCTCGGCCAGCGGGGTCTGCCCCGGACACAGGGTGATCAGGGTCGCGCCGGTCTCGCGGACCAGGTTGGCGGTGATCAGCAGATCCTTGGAGCGCCCGGACTGGGAGATGCAGATGGCCACGTCGCCCGGCTGCAGCGTGACCGCCGACATGGCCTGCATGTGCGGGTCGGAGTAGGCGGCGGCGGTGAGCAGCAGACGGAAGAACTTGTGCTGGGCGTCCGCCGCCACCGCACCGGAAGCGCCGAAGCCGTAGAACTCGATGCGCTGGGCCTTGGCGATGGCGCCGATGGCGCGCTGCAGGGCCGCCGGATCGAGGTGCTCGCGCACCTCCATCAGGGTGTGCAGGGTGGTGTCGAAGATCTTCAGACTGAAGTCGGTGACGGAGTCGTCCTCATGGATGGCAAACTGGCCGAAACTGGCGCCGGCCGCCAGACTCTGCGCCAGCTTCAGTTTGAGGTCCTGGAAGCCGCTGCAGCCGATGGCCCGACAGAAGCGCACGATGGTCGGCTCGCTGACGCCGACCTCCTGGGCCAGTCCCGCCATCGAGCTATGCATCGCCGCCGCCGGGTCGAGCAGCACGTGGTCGGCCACCTTCAGCTCGGATTTGCGTAATAGATGGCGCGATTGGGCGATTTGCTGCAGAAGATTCACGGAACTGGACTCGGTTGACGGATCGTCGAGAGGAGCTCGCGGGCTTCGGGCGGGCCGGGCGCGGCCGCACCGCCGCTCGCCACCCTGCTCGACGGTCAGTATGATCAGGAACGGGCTGTAGGAATTTTGTAGTTATACTACATGACCCGCTCCGAGCCCAAACCCAAGCGCTTTGGAGGTTGTTGTGACCCTACCCTGCGACATGCTGGTTTTCGGCGGTACGGGCGATCTCGCGCTGCACAAGCTTCTGCCGGCACTCTATCACCTGCACCGTGACGGGCGCCTGCCGGCCGACATGAACATCCTAGCCCTGGCGCGCAAGCCGATCTCCGTCGAGGACTACCGAAAGCTGGCCGAGCGCCATTGCCGCGCCCATGTACCGCGGGCCAGCTTCGATGCCGAGACCTGGCGTGCCTTCTCCGCGCGTCTCGATTACTTCCCCATGGATGCCAGCCAGAGTGCCGACTACAGCCGCCTCGCCCGGCATCTCGGCAGCCACTGCCAGCGCGGTCGCATCTACTACCTGGCCACCGCGCCGAGCCTGTTCGAGGACATCGCCGCCTACCTGTCCATCGCCGGCCTGGCCGACGCCAACACCCGCATCGTCCTGGAAAAGCCCATCGGCCACTCTCTGGAGTCGGCCCAGGCGATCAACCAGTCGATCGGCAAGGTGTTCCAGGAGACCCAGGTGTTCCGCATCGATCACTATCTGGGCAAGGAAACGGTGCAGAACCTCATGGCGCTGCGCTTCGCCAACGCCCTGTTCGAGCCGATCTGGCGGGCCGGGCACATCGATCACGTGCAGATCAGCGTCTGCGAGACCCTGGGCGTGGAGAACCGCGGCAGCTATTACGACCAGGCCGGTGCCATGCGCGACATGCTGCAGAACCACCTCCTGCAACTGCTCTGCCTGGTCGCTATGGAAGCGCCGGTGCGCTTCGATGCCGAGGCAGTGCGCAACGAGAAGGTGAAGATTCTCGAGGCCCTGAAGCCCATCGCCGGCCTCGACGTGCGGGACAAGACAGTGCGCGGCCAGTACACCGCCGGACGGATCGGCGGGCAGGAGGTTCCTGCGTACTACTTCGAGAAAAACGTCGACAACGACAGCGATACCGAGACCTTCGTCGCGCTCCAGGCGGAAGTCGACAACTGGCGCTGGGCCGGCGTGCCGTTCTTCCTGCGCACCGGCAAGCGCATGGCGAAGAAGAGTTCGGAGATCGTCATCCAGTTCAAGCCGGTGCCGCACCGGCTGTTCCACGAGGGCCAGGCCAACCGCCTGCTGATCCGTCTGCAACCGCAGGAATCGATCAGCCTGCAGCTGATGGCCAAGAGCCCGGGGCGAGGCATGCACCTGGAGCCGGTGGAGCTGGATCTCAACCTGGCCCAGGCCTTCCGCCAGCGACGCCGCTGGGAGGCCTACGAGCGCCTGCTGCTGGACGTGATCGAGGGCGACTCGACCCTGTTCATGCGCCGCGACGAAGTCGAAGCGGCCTGGCGCTGGGTCGACCCGATCATCAGCGGCTGGCACGCCTTCTACCAGCGCCCGCGGCCCTACCCGGCCGGCTCCTCGGGCCCGGAACAGGCGCACAGCCTGCTGGAGCAGCAGGGCAAGGCCTGGCTCGAATGAGAGGCGCAAGGCCTGCATGCGGCGAATCCGTTCGCCGGACATAGCACGAGCTGGCGAACGGATTCGCCCCTACGGCTCGCTCCCCTCCTCGACCAGACCGAGCCAGTGCGCCATCACCTGCTGAGCCTCCTCGACACCCTGCCGCTTGGGCGCCGAGAACAGCTGGATGCTGACGTTCTCGCCCCAGCCCTGGCGGATATCCCGCTGGACCTTGAGCAGGGCGTTCTTCGCCGCGCCGAAGGCGAGCTTGTCGGCCTTGGTCAGCAGGATGTGCATGGGCATGTCGCTGGCGGCGGCCCAGTCGAGCATCAGACGGTCGAAGTCGGTCAGCGGATGGCGGATGTCCATCAGCAGGATCACGCCGACCAGGCTGCGGCGACTGCCCAGATAGGCCTCCAGATGGTGCTGCCAGTGCTGCTTGAGGGGAATCGGCACCTTGGCGTAGCCGTATCCGGGCAGGTCGACCAGACGGCGCTGGTCATCGAGACGGAAGAAGTTCAGCAGCTGAGTGCGTCCCGGGGTCTTCGAGGTGCGCGCGAGGTTGGCGTGGGTCAGCGTGTTCAGGGCGCTGGACTTGCCGGCGTTGGAGCGGCCGGCGAAGGCCACCTCGTAGCCGTCATCGGCCGGGCACTGATCGACCTTGGCTGCGCTGAGGATGAAAGCAGCCTGTTGGCACAGGCCTAGAATGGGGTTCTTGGATGACATCGATGGGTTTCCGCTGAGCGGCGCCAGGCAAAGCTTGGAGCCGTGTCGTTTCCGTTTCGGTGCCGGCAGTATATAATGCTCCGGATTTGTGTGCGCTTTGTCCCTGTCCCAGGGTGAGTGTTCACGGGAACGATAAGGTCGACCGCACGCCTGACCGCGTGGCGTTCCCTGCGAGAGGCCTGGCTCCTGAAGAGCACGCTGTCCGCCGCTGTATCGTGATGCTGCCCTTCGCCGCCAGACCACCGGGATGTTTCCGGGCCCAGGGATTGCCGATATTGCAGGGAATTGCCGTGAAGCCGCTCATGTCGGGCCATAACCTTTTTATCCCTTAGCCGTAGTTGGATTAGCTGATGAACAAAGTACTCGTGAGTCTGCTGTTAACCCTGGGTATCACCGGTGTCGCTCATGCCGCAGGCGATGCTGCCGCAGGCCAGGCCAAAGCAGCCGTATGCGGCGCCTGCCACGGCCCGGACGGCAACAGCGCCGCGCCGAACTTCCCGAAACTGGCCGGGCAGGGCGAGCGCTATCTGCTCAAGCAGATGCAGGACATCAAGGCCGGCACCGCTCCGGGCGCCGCCGCCGGCGTCGGTCGCAACGTCCCGCAGATGACCGGCCTGCTCGACGGCCTGAGCGATCAGGACATGGCCGACATCGCCGCCTACTTCTCCTCGCAGAAGATGGGCGTCGGCGCTGCCGATCCGAACCTGGTCGCCGCCGGCGAAGCCCTGTACCGCGGCGGCAAGCTGGCCGACGGCATGCCCGCCTGCACCGGCTGCCATTCGCCCAACGGCGAAGGCAACGCTCCCGCCTCCTACCCGAAGCTGGGTGGCCAGCATGCCCAGTACGTCGCGACCCAGCTGACCAACTTCCGCGAAGGCGTACGTACCAACGACGGCGACAGCATGATCATGCGCTCCATCGCCGCCAAGCTGAGCAACAAGGATATCGCCGCGCTGTCCAGCTACATTCAGGGTCTGCACTGAACGAAGCGGGTCACAAACGGCTCAAAGAGGGTGGCATAAGGCCACCCTTTTTTATTGGCCATGCCCCTACAATAGAGGAACCCGCCTCAGCCGCCACGGGTCGTAGGCTGGTCGCCCGCGAGTTCCCCACCTGCAACGGAGTAGTAATGCATGCGTAAACTGATTCTCAGCGCCGTTCTCGCCAGCGCAAGCCTGCTCGGCATGTCGGCCGTCCAGGCCGAACCGGCCCAGGACATCCAGGCCGGCAAACAGTACGTCGAGCTGAGCAGTCCGGTGCCGGTGGCGCAGCCGGGCAAGATCGAGGTCGTGGAGCTGTTCTGGTACGGCTGCCCGCATTGCTACCAGTTCGAGCCGAGCATCAACGCCTGGGCCGAGAAGCTCCCCGAGGACGTGCATTTCCTGCGCATCCCGGCCATGTTCGGCGGCCTGTGGAACGTCCATGGCCAGCTGTTCCTCGCCCTGGAGTCCATGGGCGTCGAGCCCAAGGTCCACGGGGCGATCTTCGAGGCCATCCACAAGGAAGGCAAGCGACTCTCCACGCCGGAGGAAATGGCCGACTTCCTGGCCGCCCACGGCATCGACAAGGACAGCTTCCTCAAGGCCTACAACTCCTTCGCCGTGAAGAGCCAGATGGAAAAGGCGAAGAAACTGGCCATGGCCTACCAGATCAGCGGCGTGCCGGTGATGATCGTCAACGGCAAGTATCGCTTCGATCTCGGCACGGCCGGCGGTCCGCAGGGCACCCTGGCGGTGGCCGACTATCTGATCGCCAAGGAGCGCGCCGCCCGGTGAGGGCCCAGGCATGCAGGCGTGTGGTAGCTGGACAGGCCAGGTGCGGCGGAGTAAAAGAGTACGAGCGTTCCTCCCTCCGGTGCTGCGCCAGCACCCATGCTTGCTGAGCCTTTCCGCATGCCGTACAGCCAGCCACCGATGCGACTCCGCCTCGTTCACACCCACAGGGGGCAACATGCTGCGTCGGCGCAGTCATGACCGCAATGCCGGCCCGGGCAAGGCCCGGGTCAACCCGCAATGCCTCGATTCGACCGGACTGCCCTGCAATGGCCGCCTCCGCCTGTTGAGCTTCAACATCCAGGTCGGCATCAGCACCGAGGGCTATCGGCACTACCTGACCCGCAGCTGGCAGCACCTGCTCCCCCATCCGGGGCGCGCGGCTAACCTGCAGCGGATCGGCGAGGTCCTCGCCAACTTCGACCTGGTGGCCCTGCAGGAAGCGGACGGCGGCAGCCTGCGCTCGAACAACGTCAACCAGGTCGAGCACCTGGCCCAGCTCGGCGGCTTTCCCTACTGGTATCAGCAGCTCAACCGCAATCTCGGCCGCCTCGCCCAGCATAGCAACGGCGTGCTCAGCCGCCTGAAGCCCACCGCCCTGGAGGACCACCCCCTGCCGGGACCGCCGGGGCGCGGTGCGATCCTCCTGCGCTTCGGCGAGGGAGACGAGGCCCTAGCGGTGGTGATGATGCACTTGGCCCTGGGCCGCAAGGCCCGCACCCGCCAGTTGGCCTACGTCCGCGAACTGATCGGCGGCTACCGGCACCAGGTGCTGATGGGCGACATGAACACCCACGCCAGCGACCTGCTGGAGCATTCGCCCCTGAACGACCTCGGCCTGATCGCCCCCCAGATCGGCGGCACTTTCCCGAGCTGGCGCCCGCAGCGCTGCCTCGACCATATCCTGCTCAGCCCCAGCCTAACCCTGGAGCGCGTGCGGGTGCTGCCGAAACCGATCTCCGACCACCTGCCGGTCGCCGTGGAAATACGCCTGCCGGAACACCTCGACCAGGACGCCCAGTCGCAGACCGCCGCCCGCCAGGCCTGCGTCGCCCTGAGCTGACGGCCCCGGCTCGTCCGAAAGGCTGTCTTCCGCTACGCATTCCCGGCGCGTATGGTCTGCTTCGGGAAGGGCGGACGGGTGGATGCCCTTCCCTGCCGATGTCCTGCAGAAGTTGCCGATTCGATGAGACCGTTCCTCCTCCTCCTGACCCTCGCCCTGCTCGCCGGCTGTGCTGGCGGGCCGCGCATCGACACCCGCTACACGTCGCGGGCCCAGGACAGCCGTGTGCAGTTCGTCGTCCTGCACTACACTTCGGAGGATTTGCCGCGTTCGCTGCAGTTGCTCACCCGGGGCGAGGTCAGCAGCCATTACCTGATCGGTTCCAGGCCGGCGACCATCTACCGTCTGGTCGACGAGAATCGCCGTGCCTGGCATGCGGGGCAAAGCCAGTGGCGGGGACGGACCTGGCTGAACGCCAGTTCGATCGGCATCGAACTGGTCAATCCCGGCTACCGGGATACCGCCACCGGCCAACGCCTCTGGTATCCCTACCCACGGGAGCAGATCGACGCGCTGATCGTGCTGCTCAAGGACATCGTCAGGCGCCATCGGCTGCCGCCGGAGGCGATCGTCGCCCACAGCGACATCGCCCCGCTGCGCAAGGTCGATCCCGGTCCGCTGTTTCCCTGGAAGCGCCTGGCCGAAGCCGGCCTGATTCCCTGGCCGGATGCCACCCGGGTGGCCCAGCTGCACAACCGTTTCGCCGTCGCCCTGCCGAGCATCGGCTGGTTCCAGGAGCAACTGGAGCGCCAGGGCTACGCGATAAACCGGAGCGGCGTGCTCGACGCGCAGACGCGGCGGGTCATCGCCGCCTTCCAGATGAAGTACCGTCCGGCCCGCTTCGACGGCGAACCGGACGCCGAGACCGCAGCCTTGCTGGCCACCCTGAACGGATCGGGATGAGAAGGAGGCAACGCAACGGCTTTGACCTGAAAGGGAACTTCGGGGGTGCCGATCATGTGGCAAGCCATGCGCGGATTGCGCCAACGCCTCGACCATCCCTGGCGGATGGCCGCACTGGCGACCCTGCTGAGCCTCCTGCTGCTGGTCCTGGGCAGCCTGGGGCTCGCACTGATGCAGGCGCGCGAAGCGGAGCGTGAGGCGCTCGATGCGCGCGGCGAACGCTTCCTGCAGCGCATCGAACAGGTCTTCGGCCAGCTGCGACAGGCCCTCGACCGCCTGGAACGCCAGCCGCTGCGCCAGTGCGACCGGACCATGCAGGAACTCCTGGCGCAGATCAGCTTCGACCATCGCTTCGTCCAGGAAGCGGCCTTCATCGACGGCGACCAGCACTGCTCCAGCCGGCTGCAGCGCCCTTCGACGCCACCCCGGCGCGCGGCCGACGTCCAGGCCCCGCCCCATCGCTACTGGCTGGACACAACGGCCGAGCCGAAGGGCGACCTGGCCGCCCTGGTGCTCGCCCGCGGCCCCTTCCACGTCTTCGCCGCCCGCGCCCATCTGCTCGACATGGTCGACCTGTCGGACGGCGCCGACCTCTACCTGATCCCCCGCGGCAGCCGGTGGGCGCTGCCGATCCTCGGCGCGAGCCAGCCGTGGCCGCTCGGCCAGAGCGCCACGGATGATCCGGAGCCAGACACGTTGCGGACCCTCGGCGACCGGCTGCTCTACCGGATGGCCGGCGACGATCCGGCCTACCAGCTGGCGCTGGTGGTGCCCAGCGCCAGCCTCCACCAGCGCATCCATACGACCTGGCACGCCTGGCTGCCGGGTTGCCTGCCGCTCGCGCTGCTGATCGGCGCCAGCACCTACCTGCTGGTGCGAACCCGCCAGTCGCTCGAGCGGGAACTGCAGGCGGCGCTGGATCACCGGGAGCTGCGGGTGCACTACCAGCCGATCTTCGAGCTCGCCAGCCGCCGCTGCATCGGCGCCGAGGCCCTGGTCCGCTGGCGGCGACCGGACGGCAGCCCGATCAGCCCGGAGCTGTTCATCCCGCTGGCCGAATCGACCGGACAGATCCGCCAGATCACCGAGCACATGCTGCAGCAGGTGCTCGAAGAGCTCGGCGAACTGCTGCGCGAGCATCCGGAGCTGTACGTCTCGGTTAACCTGGCCGCCTGCGACGTATGCGAGCCGCGGGTAGGCCTGCTGGCCGAACGCCTGCTGGCCCGCTATCGGGTCAGCCCTGCGCAGATCGCCTTCGAGATCACCGAACGCGGGCTGCTCGATCTGGACAGCGCCCGCAGTCATCTGGAGGGCCTGCGCGCGCGCGGCCACCGGGTGCTGATCGACGACTTCGGCACCGGCTACGCCAATCTGGCCTACCTGCAGGAACTGCCGGTGGACTGCCTGAAGATCGACCGCGCCTTCATCGCCGCCCTTCCGGCCGATGCCGGCGGCCGGGGCGTCGCCCCGCACATCATCCGCATGGCCAGGGACCTGCAGATCAAGGTGATCGCCGAAGGCATCGAGCACGAGGAGCAGGCGCGCCTGCTCGTGCTCGAGGGCGCCGACTACGGCCAGGGCTGGCTCTTCGCCCGGCCGCTGACCGCTGATCAGTTCCGCGAGCTGATCGGCAGGCAGTCCGGCGAACTGCCGGCGATCCGAGTGGCCTGATCGGCGGGAAACGCTTTGTTTCCGCCCTTTGACCGTTCTTTACCCTCGCTCAACGCTTCATGACATTGAGTGAATAATTCCCGTACGGAGGCTCGCTAGAATTCGCCCGCCCCAGAAACATGCGTCGAATTCATCCAGGCCGAGAATCCATGATCGAGAAACCTGCGTTCCCCCTCTCCCGCACGGCGGACACGCTCGTCCTGCGGCTCAAGGACGATCTGCACGCGGCCCTAACCGCCCAGGCCAGGCAAAACTGGCGCAGCATCGACAGCGAAATCGTCTTCGGCCTCCAGTCCTGGCTCGCCGGTCCGACGCGGATGCTGCTGCGCAAGCGGATCCTCAGCGACCACCTCGGCGCGGCCCGTACTCGCGAGGCGCTGGAATCGGTCGAGCACCTCGACTTCTGCCGCGCCGCCGGAACGATCCCACTGGCGATCCGCCTGCCGGAGGGGATGCACGAACGGCTCGCCGGACTGTCCGCCAAACTGGGCCTGACGGAAAACCGACTCCTGCTGAACGCGCTCTGCTGGTGGGTCAACATCAGCCGCGACCTGCGCTGCCTGCTCGAGCAGGCCGAAGCCCCCACGCCGAACCCCGCCGGGGGCCGGCGCGGCCTGCCCAGGACGGCCGCGCAGGACTAGATCGGCAGCACCACGTAGAACAGGGTTCCCTGCCCGGGGCGCGAGCGCACGCCGAGACGGCCGCCGTGCAACTGGGCGATCTCCTTGCACAGCGCGAGGCCCAGACCGGCGCCGCCCTGCTTGCGGCCGACCTGCACGAAGGGTTCGAACACCCGCGTCTGCTGGCTGTAGGGAATGCCCTCGCCGCTGTCCTGGACCCCGATCATCACCGCCCGGCCATCGTGGCGCCGGCCCAGCAGGCGGATCTGCCCGCCGGACGAGGTGTGCCGCAAGGCATTGCCGAGCAGGTTGTCGATCAGCCGCTCCATCAGCAGGACATCCAGCGACAGCCGCGGCAGTGATGGCTGCAGCTCGACGTCCAGGCCGACCCCCTGGCTCTGCGCCTGGCCGGCGAAACGCTGCCGGGCGTGCTCCAGCAGCTCGGCGCAATCGCACGGCTGCCGCTCGAGCTGCTGCTGGCCGCTGCGATAGCGGGAAAAGTTCAGCAGGTCCTCGATCAGGCGGACCAGACGGCGCATCTCCTGATCCAGGGTGTCCAGCAGTTCGCGCTCCCGCGAATCGGGGGCGAAGCGGTCCCGCAGGCGCTCGCGCAGCAAGCCGAAGGCCATGTGCATGCCGGTGATCGGCGTGCGCAGCTCATGGGAGGCGCGCAGGACGAACTCGTTGCGCACCCGCTCGTAGGCGCGCTGGTCGGTGACGTCCTGCAGCACCATGACCGCCCCGAGCACCCGGCCGTCGTCGTGGCTCACCGCGCTCAGGTGCCAGGCGAGCAGGCGCTGTTCGCCGCCGACCTCGATGACCAGATCCTCCGGCGGCTTCGCCAGCGGCTCGTTGCGCAGCACCTGGTGCACCGCCTCGTCCAGCTGCGGCCGGCCGAGCGCCTCGCCGAGGCGGAGCCCGAGCCGCTCGGAATCCCAGCCCAGCTGGCGTTGCGCTACCGGATTGCAGTGTTCCAGGCAGCCGCGACGGTCGATGATCAGCAGGCCGTCGTCGATGCTGTCGAGCAGCGCCCGCAGGCGCCGCTGGCTGCTGAGCAGCGCCTCGACGTTGGTCTCCTTGAACTGGCGCAGGGTCTCGGCCATCAGCCCGAAGCGCTGGCTGAGGGAGGCCAGCTCGCTGACCGGCGTGAGCGGCAGGACGATGTGGAACTGGCCCTGGCCGATCTGGTCGGCGGCCCGCGCCAGCGCCTCGATCGGCTCGGCGACGCGGCGGGCGATGACGTGGGCGGTGAAGAAGCCGACCAGCAGCACGCCGAGGCCGAGCACGCCGATCAGGTAGGAGAACCACTCGGCGCGCCGCAGATTCCTCGTCTCGCCGCGCTCCAGTTGCCTGAAACCACCAAGCTGCAACGCGGCGAGGCTGTCGCGCACCTCGATCATGCCGCGGGTCAGGAGCGCGTTGCCGGACAGCGATGCGGCCTGCTGGGCCGGATCGAACAGCAGGCTGCGATGCGCCTGGTAGGCGCTCTGCAGCTTCTCGAACAGCGGCAGGTAGTCGTCATCGGCGGCGATCTGCCAGGCCGTCTGCCCCAGGGCGGCACGGAAGCGCCGGTCGGATTCGCGCAGCTGGTCCCAGTCCGGCGCCGGATCGAGGCGCAGGAGGATCTGGTTGCTGATCTCCTGGCGCATCTCCATGGTGCCCTCGAGCATCCGCAGGTTGCGCTTGAGCAGGCCGCTCTGCTCGCCGGTCAGCAGCAGCAGGCCGAGCAGACCGATCACCAGCCCGAACAGGGCGACTGCCATCAGCGCCGAACTGCTGAGGAACAGCTTGCTGCGCAGCCTCACCGTTCACAGGCCGTACTGCTTGCGCTTGCGGTAGAGGGTCGAGGCGTCGATGCCGAGGGTTCTCGCGGCCTGCTCGAGGGTGTCGCTGGTGGCCAGGATGGCGGCGATGTGGGCCTTCTCCAGCTCCTCCAGGGTCAGCGGCGTACCCACCCGCGGCGCGCTGATGCCCGGCTGCTCGCCGAGGCCGAGATGGCCGAGGCCGATCAGCTCCTGCTGACAGATGATGCTCGCGCGTTCGACGACGTTGCGCAGCTCGCGGATGTTGCCCGGCCAGCGGTAGTTCTGCAGCGCCTGCCGCGCCGGTTCGCTGAAGCCGCGCGCCGGGCGTCCGTAGTTCTTGATGAAGAACAGCAGGAAGCGCTCGGCCAGTGGCAGGACGTCTTCCGGCCGCTCGCGCAGCGGCGGCAGGTGCAGGGTGATGACGTTCAGCCGGTAGAGCAGATCCTCGCGGAAGCGCCCGTCGCGGGTCATCTCCTCCAGGTCGAGGTTGGTGGCGGCGAGGATGCGCACGTCGGCACGGCGGGTGACCGGATCGCCGACCCGCTCGTACTCCTTGTCTTGGATGAAGCGCAGCAGCTTGGGCTGCAGGGGCAGCGGGAAATCGCCGATCTCGTCGAGGAACAGGGTGCCGCCGTCGGCCTGGTAGACCCGCCCGAGGGTGCTCTGGGTGGCGCCGGTGAAGGCGCCGCGGTTGTGCCCGAACATCTCGCTCTCCATCAGCTCGGCGGACAGCGACGGGCAGTTGATGGTGACGAAGGCCTTGCTCGCCCGCCGGCTCCAGCCGTGGATGGAGCGGGCCAGCTCGCCCTTGCCGGTGCCCGACTCGCCGAGGATGAGGATGTTGGCATCGGTGTCGGCCACCTGCCGGGCGGTCTCCAGCACGGTCATCATCGCCGGGCTGTTCGAATCCGGCAGGTCGCTGGGACGGTGCAGCTCGCCTTCCAGCGCTTCCAGGCGCGCCGCCAGGCGCCGAACTTCCAGCTGCTTGGCGGCGGCCAGGCGCAGCTGGTCGGGACTGCAGGGCTTGACCAGGTAGTCCGCGGCGCCGGCCTGCATGGCGTCGACCGCGGTGTCCACCGCGGACAGCGCGGTGACGATCACCACGCGCATCCAAGGCGCCTGGCTGCGCAGCAGTTGCAGCACCTCCAGACCGCTCTCGCCGCCGAGGCGCAGATCGAGAAAGCACAGGTCGAACACCTGGCGCTGCAGGAGCGCCTCGGCCTGGGGTCCGCTGCTGGCCGTCGCCACGCTGTAGCCGCTGTCCTCCAGGCAGTAGCGGAAGGTCCGCAGAATCGCGGTCTCGTCGTCCACCAGGAGAATCCTGCCACTGCCTTCAGTCGGTTGCTCCATGTTCGCTGTCCCCGTGTCGTGTGTTCGTGCGCACTGCCCCCGCCCTAGGCATTCAGCGTAGTTGCAAACCCCGGCGGCGCGGACGACGGGGGATGTCCCTCCGTCGCGAAACGCGGGCCAGCGTGCAATTTGCACGGCCGAATCCGGGCAATCCTGCACACTGCACGCAGCGAGGCCGCCCCCTGGGAGGCTATCTCGTTGAAAAGCAACGGATTCGCTCCGACCGGAATTTGGCATAGCGCTTGCGCTGGATGTCTCCATCCCAGTGATGGCGAGCGCCGTACTCCGGAGGCAGACCGATGAAGAGCAGCGACAGTCAGCTCAACGAGCTGATCGAGATCACCCGCGACGGCCAGCACTTCTATCAGCACGCGCTGAACGAGGTGAAGGACGAGCAGATGCGGCAACTGTTCCGCGACATGGTCCAGACCAAGGCCGAGGTGATCCAGGCCTTGTCGTCCAAGGTCGCGTCCGACCTGGAACAGCCCTCCATGGGCGGCACCCTGGTGGGCAAGCTGCGGGAAGCCTATGCCGATACCCGGGCGCGCTTCGCCAAGAACGAAATCGCCGTCTACGTCAGCCAGCTGGAAGCGGCCGAAAGCCGCATCGTGCACGCCTTCGAGGACGCGCTGGAAAGCGCCGAGCCGGAGGTGCGCACCCTGGTCGCCGCGGAGATGCCCAAGGTGCGGGCCTGCCACGACCGCATCTGGACGCTGAAGAAGACCCTGCAGTGAACATCCGTGCAGGTCATGCAGAACGCACGACAGCCGCCCGGCAGCGGCAGCCGTGGCGGGTATCCGGTCCTGCGTTCACCGGACACGAGGATTACCAGATGAGCCGTCGTCCATTCCGCCTTGCCCTGAACGGCAAGAGCCTGACCGCAACCCTGGCCCTGGCCCTGGGCATGGCGCTCGCCCTGCCCTGCAGCCATGCCGAGCGCAACCCCGGCCCCCAGCAACCCCTCGGACGAACGCTGCCGCCGATCGAGCGGGCGCAGCCCGCCAGCTTCGGCCAGACCCTTCCCCCGGCGGCCAGCCGCCCGTTCTCGCGCCAGCAGCGCTGGGTGTTCTGATGGGAAGAGGAGCGATTTTCCATGGGGGGTGTCTTCATAGAAACGGCAGAGGAGAACCATCATGTTGAGCTGGGCCATCACCTTCCTGATCATCGCCATCATCGCCGGCGTGCTCGGCTTCGGTGGCATCGCCGGCACTGCCACGGGTATCGCGAAGATCCTCTTCATCCTGTTCCTGGTGCTGTTCGTCGCCTCCTTCCTGTTCGGCCGCATGCGCGGGCCGCGCTGACCAACGGCACCCGCGGCCGGCGGCGGCATTGACGGGTGTCACGATAGCTTCAAGCGGCGCCGGTACAGTGATCGGCGCTGGCAGGGATGCAGCGTGGGTTTCTCAAGCGGATCGCGACCAGGGACGGACGCAGGCTCGGCCAGAGACGACCGGGCCTTGTCCCAGGGCGGGATGACCAGGGGGCCGGGTTGCTCTGAACGCAAGGTTCGGAGCCGACCCAGGGGTACAGGGAGTACCTCCGGCGAACGGGCCGGGTCAGACAGCGCTGCGCCGGGAGCGGTTCGACCGCTCTCCGGCCGGCAGCAACCATCCTTCCTTTCTCTTCCCTCCTACCTCTACAGCATGCGCGCCGTCAGTCTGGCCACATGGGCCCCCTGGAATCGGGCCAGGATCAGCTCCTTCTCGCTCGGCTGGCGCGAGCCGTCGGCACCGGCGACGGTCGCCGCACCATAGGGCGAGCCGCCGCGCAGTTCGCTGATGTCGCTGAGCTCCGCCACCGCGTACGGCAGGCCGACGATCACCATGCCGTGGTGCGCCAGGGTGTGCCAGAACGAGGTGATGGTGGTTTCCGAACCGCCGCCGGTGCCGGTGCTGGTGAAGACGCTGGCGAACTTGCCGACCAGCGCACCGCTGACCCACAGGCCGCCGGTCTGGTCGAGGAAATTGCGCATCTGCGCGGTCATGTTGCCGAAGCGCGTCGGCGTGCCGAACAGGATGGCATCGTAGTCCGCCAGCTCCTTCGGCTCGGCCACCGGGGCGGCCTGATCGAGCTTGGCGCCGGCCTTGCGCGCCACCTCTTCGGGCATGGTCTCGGGCACGCGCTTGACGGTCACTTCCACGCCGGGAACGCTGCGCGCACCCTCGGCGATAGCTTCGGCCATGCGCTCGATATGGCCGTACATGGAGTAATAGAGCACGAGGATCTTCTTCATGGGACCTCCTGGAGGGTGATCCGACAGGTATAGCAGCGCATCGCCGGCCTCGTCGGACAACGAAGCGCCGGGCCGGTCCGCGGCCGTCCCCATCGCCCGTGCCAGCCGCTATCATGCGCGGCCAAGACTTGCGGGAGTTCGACATGCTCAACGGCCTCTGGCTGGGTTTCTTCCTGATCGCCGCGCTGACCGCCTTCGGCCGCTGGCTGCTGGGCGGCGACGCCTCGGTGTTCGCCGCGCTGGTCGACAGTCTGTTCGCCATGGCCCGGCTGGCGGTGGAGGTGATGGTCGTGCTGTTCGGCACCCTGACCCTCTGGCTGGGCTTCCTGCGCGTCGCCGAGAAGGCCGGTCTGGTGGACCTGCTGGCACGCCTGCTGGGGCCGCTGTTCCGCCGGCTGATGCCGGAGGTGCCGCCCGGCCATCCGGCGCTGGGGCTGATCACCCTGAACTTCGCCGCCAACGGCCTGGGCCTGGACAACGCGGCCACGCCGATCGGCCTCAAGGCCATGCGCGCCCTGCAGGAGCTCAACCCGAACGGGGCCACGGCGAGCAACGCGCAGATCCTCTTCCTGGTGCTCAACGCCTCGTCGCTGACCCTGCTGCCGGTGTCGATCTTCATGTACCGGCTGCAGCAGGGCGCGCAGGACCCGACCCTGGTGTTCCTGCCGATCCTGCTGGCCACCAGCGCCTCCACCCTGGCCGGCCTGCTCGGCGTGGCCTTCATGCAGCGGCTGAAGCTCTGGGACCCGGTGGTGCTCGCCTACCTGCTACCCGGCACCCTACTGCTCGGCGGCTTCATGGCGCTGCTCGCCGGGCTCTCGGCCACGGCGCTGGCGTCGCTCTCCTCGCTGCTCGGCAACCTGGTACTGTTCAGTCTGATCCTGCTGTTCCTGCTGCTCGGCGCGCTGCGTCGGGTGCCGGTGTACGAGCAGTTCGTCGAGGGCGCCAAGGAAGGCTTCGAGGTGGCGAAGAATCTTCTGCCCTATCTGGTCGCCATGCTCTGCGCGGTGGGCGTGCTGCGCGCTTCGGGAGCGCTGGACTACGCCCTGGAGGGGATCCGCTGGGCGGTCGAGCTGGCCGGCTGGGACAGCCGCTTCATCGAGGCCCTGCCCACCGCCCTGGTCAAGCCGTTCTCCGGCAGCGCGGCGCGGGCCATGCTGATCGAGACCATGCAGAGCAAGGGCGTCGACAGCTTCCCGGCGCTGGTCGCCGCCACCGTGCAGGGCAGCACCGAGACCACCTTCTACGTGCTCGCCGTGTACTTCGGCGCGGTGGGCATCCAGCGCGCCCGCCACGCCGTGGGCTGCGCCCTGCTCGCCGACTTATGCGGGGTGCTGGCGGCGATCGGGGTGTGCTACTGGTTCTTCGGCTGAGCCGCCTGGACCGGGGCTCAGCTCTCCAGCCAGACGTCCTTGACCCAGTGCCAGACCGAGTCCCAGCTCTCGTCGGTCAGCTCGGCGGAGTCGCCGTCCCAGAGCAGCACCTGGCCTTCGATGTCCACCACGTAATAGTCGCGCCCGGCCTGGCACAGGGGCACCAGGTCGCGCGGCACGCCCAGATCCCAGGCGGTGGCGGCGACTTCCGGCAGGTAGGTATGCGATTGCGGGTCGCTGGCGGTTACCGGCTCCAGGCTGCCGTAGACCACGTCGCTGACCTTGAGCAGGAACTCGCGCAGTTCGAAGGGCAGGTTGATCAGCAGCTGCTCCTCGATCTCCACCAGCAGGTCCTCGTCCGGCAGCTCCAGCGGCACCGGCACCGGCTCGTTGAGTTCACGCAGTTGTTCGATGACGTCTTCCACGGCCTTGCGCCCTCAGCTTCGAATGCGGCCTTTATACATTAGTTGAGAACCGCCGGCATGGATGAGCGGTTGCATTGACCTAGGCCCTGCAAGACTAATAGCACTTTGGGAGCATAACGCCCCTCCGCGGCGTCGCGGTGTTGTGTTCACAGAGAGATAGAGTGTCGTATGTCCAGTATTACCCCTGAGCAGCAGGCCCTCGAATGGCAGCGGTTGATCGAGCAATTTCCCCCGGAAGTCACCGCTCGGGTCAAGGAACTGACCGGCACCCACCAGGCGGAGCTGGCGGTCTTCTTCTACGAGCAGATGCTGGAAGACCATGATGCCCGGGAGTTCCTCTCCCACGATCAGGTCAAGAACCGCCTGGAGCACTCCATGCGGGAATGGATCGGCTCGCTGTTCCCCGAGTCTCCCGACCGGGAGCGGCTGCTCGCGCTGATCGCCCAGCAGAAGAAGATCGGCGAGATCCATGCGCGCATCAACATCCCGGTGCACCTGGTCCTGCGCGGGGCGCGCCATCTGAAGAACCGCTACACCGCCCTGCTCCACCAGCAGGGACTGGACGACAACGACCGGCTCGGCGCCATCCGCCTGGTCACGCAGGTGATCGACCTGGCCATGGAGATCATGTGCGGCGCCTATTCCAACGCCCACGACCGCCACTCGCGGCAGGAGGAAGGCTACCGGCTCTTCTCGGTGATGCAGAACATCGGCAACGAGCGGGAGCGCCAGCGCGCCGCCCTGCTCGACTGGGAAAACCAGGTGATGTTCGCCCTGGCCTCCGCCCACGGAGCGGTGCAGCTGGCGAAGCTGTCGATGTCGGAATTCGGCCTCTGGTTCCAGCACAAGGGCGCCTATGCCTTCGAGGGCACGAGCGAGGCGGTACGGATCCTGGAGAGCATGGAACACATCGACAGCGCCCTGCTGCCGACTTTCACGGACCTCGCCACCGAAGGCGGCGAGCGTTTCGGACGACTGCGCGACCTGCGCGAGCAGACCAAGCTCATCCTGTTCCATCTGGACAACCTGTTCTCCGAGATGCACGAGCTGGAGGGCGGCCGCGACGCCCTGACGCGCATGCTCAACCGCAAGTTCCTGTCGGTGGTGATGGGCAAGGAGGTGGCCTACGCGCAGCACAGCGGCCGGGCCTTCGCCGCGCTGCTGATCGACATCGACCACTTCAAGTCGATCAACGACAGCCTCGGCCACGAGGCCGGCGATCACGTGCTGCAGCAGGTCGCCACCCTGCTCAGCAACAACTGCCGCGGCGGCGACTACGTGTTCCGCCTGGGCGGCGAGGAGTTCCTCGTGGTGCTGGTCGACATCAACGCCAACAGCGCGCTGGGAGTGGCCGAGAAGCTGCGCCGGCAGATCGAGCAGGAACGCTTCCAGCTGCCGGGCAACCAGACGCTGCAGCTGAGCGTGAGCATCGGCCTGGCCCTGCACGACGGCCATCCGGACTACCAGCACACCCTGCGCCGCGCCGACGAGGCGCTGTACGCGGCCAAGCACGGCGGTCGCAACCGGGTGGTCGTGGCGAAAGCCCGGTAGCGCCGCCCGCGCGGCCATGGCCCGCTCCATGGCCGCCCCCCGGGCCCCGGCCGTCATGGCTTCTCCATCCCCAGACGCTTTCCCCCGGCCGTGATCTCGGCCGGTCTGGCAGATACCGGCTGCCTGCACGGCATTCCCGCCCGAAGGCGACGATGCCCAGCCAGCCGTCCCGGGCGGACAACCGCCGGAATGTGGGGGAAAGGTATGGATAAATGTCGAAAAACTTACGCACGGCCGGCTGGCATGTTGGCTGGCACTTTGCGAGCATAGCCGACCCCGACGAGGCGGTTCGGGATGTGGCGTTCACCGAGAGACAGATGATCATGACCAGTATTCCCCCTGAGCAGCAGGCCCTGGAATGGCAGCAGCTACTGGAGCAGTTTCCTGCCGAAGTCGCCGCACAGGTCAAGGAGCTGGCCGATATCCATCGGGTTACGCTGGCCACCTACTTCTACGACCAGATGCTCGAGGACCAGGAGGCCAACCGCTTCCTCTCCCACGACCAGGTCAGGACCCGCCTCCACGGCAGCCTGCAGCAGTGGATCGGGCAGCTGTTCTCCGCATCGGCCGACCGCGAGCGCCTGCTGGCGCTGGTCGCCCAGCAGAAGCAGATCGGCGAGATCCATGCGCGCATCAACATCCCCGTGCACGTGGTCCTGCGCGGCGCCCGCCATCTCAAGCACGAATTTCTGGCCCTGCTGCTCCGGCAGGAAATCGCCAGCCAGCAGAAGCTGCAATGCACCCGGCTGATCGTCGCCACCATCGATCAGTCCATGGAGATCATGAGCCGCGCCTACTCCGACGCCCACGACCGCAACTCGCGCAGCGAGGAAGGCTACCGCCTGTTCTCGGTGGCGCAGAACATCGGCAGCGAAAAGGAGCGCCAGTGCTCGGCCATCCTCAACTGGGAGAACGAGGTGATGTTTGCCTTCGCCATGGGCCTCTCCTCCGTACAGCTGCCGCGGATGGTGAGTTCGGAGTTCGGCCTGTGGTTCCGCCACAAGGGAGCCTACGCCTTCGAGGGCACGACGGAAACGGAGCAGATCCTGCAAGGCATGGAGCACATCGACGAGGAGCTGCTGCCCCTGTTCAACCAGTCGGACAGGAGCGCCGAGCAGCGCCTGCAGGACCTGCGCAACCTGCGCGAACAGACCAAGAGCATCATCTATCACCTGAACAACCTGTTCGAGCAGATCAACGTGCTGGAGAGCGGCCGCGATGCCCTAACGCGCATGCTCAACCGCAAGTTCCTGCCGGTGATCCTGTCCAAGGAAGTGGCCTACGCGCTGCACACCCATCGCTCCTTCGCCGTACTGGCCATCGATATCGACCACTTCAAGTCGATCAACGACAGCCACGGTCACGAAGCGGGCGATCTCGCCCTGCAGCAGGTCGCCACCCTGCTCAGCAACAACTGCCGCGGCGGCGACTACGTGTTCCGCATGGGCGGCGAGGAGTTCCTCATCCTCCTGGTCGACATCAACGAGAACGGTGCGCTCGGGGTGGCCGAGAAACTGCGCCAGCAGATCGAGCAGGAACGCTTCCAGATGCCCGGAGACCGGATGCTGAAGGTGACGGTCAGCGTCGGTCTGGCCCTGCACGACGGCCATCCTGACTATCAGCGCCTGCTGCGCCGGGCCGACGAGGCCCTGTACGAGGCCAAGCACGGCGGCCGCAACCGGGTGGTCGTGGCGCGGGGCTAGTCCGGGCAGGAGAGCGGCCCCACCCTCCCCGAAGCCTCACGACTGCTGTTTCAGTGCCCGGATCAGCAGCGCCCCGGCCCGATCCGTATCCGCCGGCACCGGCCGTCCCGGCAGTACGGGCGCAGCGCTCGTGCCCTCGCCCGGACTGCCGCCCGAGTTGATCCGGATCAGCGGCCCGACCAGGGCGATGCCTTCGGCGTCCAGTTTGACGAAGCTTCCGGCGACCCTGAAGGTCAGCTCGCTGCCGGCCTCCAGAACCAGCTTGAGGCCGCTGGAAAGGTGGATCTCCTGGCCGGACTCGATGAACTGGCTGACGCCGATCTTGAGGTGCTGGTCGTTGCCGACGGTCAGATGGTCGTCGGCTCGCACTTCCACCCGGCGATCGAGGTGGGTGGTGCGATGTTCCTCGCCCCCGAACTCGCTGTAGGCGTTGGCCTCCACCCTGTCGTGCCGCTCGTGGCCGCCCCGGATCTTCTGGTCGTGCTCGATGTCCTGGTCCCAGTCGCGCTGGGCGTGGACGTAGATCTGTTCCTGCCCCTGGCGGTCCTCGACCCGCAGCTCGTTGTAGCCCCCGCCGCCGGGGCTGCTCAAAGTCTTGAACACCGTGCGGGTCTTGTTGGCCGGCAAGTCGTAGGGAACCGGATGCTCCTTGTGAAACAGGCAGCCGCTGACCAGCGGCTGGTCCGGGTCGCCTTCCAGAAAGGTCACCAGCACCTCCATGCCCACCCGCGGCACGGCAATGCCGCCGTAGCGGTTGCCGGCCCAGCCCGAGGCGACCCGCAGCCAGCCACTGGTCCTGTCGTCGGCCTGGTCCTCGCGGTCCCAGTGGAACTGCACCTTGACCCGCCCGTAGGCGTCGCAGTGGATCTCCTCGCCGGGCGGGCCGGTGACCACCGCGGTCTGGCTGCCCAGCACC